>CANRFN010000009.1 GCA_947629915.1 uncultured Oscillospiraceae bacterium
GACGACATCGCCAAGGAAGCCGCCTTCTTCTCCTTCGGCACCAACGACCTGACCCAGATGACCTTCGGCTTCTCCCGCGATGACGCCGGCAAGTTCCTGGGCGCCTACTACGACAAGAAGATCTACGAGAACGACCCGTTCGCCAAGCTGGACCAGACCGGCGTAGGCAAGCTCATCAAGATGGCTGCCGAGCTGGGCCGCTCCACCAACCCCAACCTGCACCTGGGCATCTGCGGCGAGCACGGCGGCGACCCCACCTCCGTGGAGTTCTGCCACAAGGTGGGCCTGGACTATGTGTCCTGCAGCCCGTTCCGCGTGCCCATCGCCCGTCTGGCCGCCGCACAGGCCGCCATCAAGGACATGAAGTAAGCCGCAAGGCCACTTCACCCTGAGAATCCGCACCACCCCTTACCCGCCGCCGGGATCCCCCGGCGGCGGGTTTTTGCGTCTTGCGGCTCTCGCCCAGCTGCCGGCACTCCTGCCTCCGGGTAAGCCAACAGCCGGCCCCGATCCCGGGGCCGGCTGCATCTTGCATTCTTATAACTGTAAAGGAAATTTCCTATACAGAACTTTCAGGTCTCACCTTCTCGCCGTCCATTCTGCCCTACAGCATAGAATCGTCCCGCAGGACCTCGGCCAAACTGATCTTGGACACCTGTCCCCAGGCCAGGCGGTACGCCAGGGCAACAGAGCCCACAATGGCCAGCAGAAAGAGGCCGATGGGACACAGCGGCGCCTCCCGCAGGAAGGTGCCCACATCCATGTAGCTGGACTGGATCATGACGCCCACAAGGGGGACGATGATCAGCAGACTGATCAGGATCGGCTTTCCGGCGAGGGCAATCGCCTCGGTGCAGAACATCTTCTGGAGCTCTCCCGGCGTGAGCCCCACAGACAGATACCGGGCGAACTCCCGTCTTCTCTGCCGAACAAAGCCCAAGGTGTTGGAGAACACATTGCCGATGCCAATGAGGGCCAGCAAGACACAGAAGCCGCCGAACACGGTCTTCATGCCCTGAATCTGGGTGTCGTTGGTCTGCTGCTCCTGAATGCGGTTCTCCAGCTCTGCGGTGTACCTGCCCTGGAGGAGCCCGGCGACCGCATTCTGAATGGCATTCAGCTCTTCCAGCGAGACACCCTCCCTGCCGCGGATACAGATGGCGCAGTCCTCCAGGGCTCCTCCGAGCCGTCCCTTGATGGTACTCCAAAGAGACGCCGGGACAAAGTGGACCAGCTCGTAGTAGTCCTCCTTGGCATACTCCTCCCGCAGCGAGGGCACCTCCCGGGTGTATGCCAGCACGGGGATCTCTGCCCTCTCGGAGGCACCGCCAGACTGCTGCAGCACCGACACCCCGCTGCTCCCTTTCAGGTACGGCAGGAAGACCGGGTGCCGGAAGTCCGGGTTGGTAATATCCCGGATCTGATTCAGCACCACTGCCCCGTCCAGCCGGGGTTCTACGCCGATCTGCCGGCAATAGGCGGAGAAGCTGGCATCGTCCAGGACCACAATGGGGGCATGTACCAACCAGCCATCGTCTGCCGGAATTGCCTCCTCTGCAGACGCACCGTGGAAGCCACCGAGGGCCAGCATCTCATCGCTGAGCGCCTCCTCTGGGATCAGACATCTTGCCATTCCCCGCTGATAGGCAATGGCGCTCTCCACCCCGTCCAAGGCCCGGATGGCCTCTGCCACATGGAATTCTTCTATCGCGACCCCTCTCAGCGTGGTCTGGATATCCCACACATCCTGGTAGCGGGCAAAGTACGTCTCCCGGGTGCTGATCTGAGAGAGGGTGAAGACGCACTGCATGAGGGAAAAGGCCAGAAAAGAGAGCAGCAGAGACAGGGATGCGGTGCGCAAGGACTTCTTCTGGGCTTTCAGGGCATTGCCCGCCAGCTCCCCCTCCACCCCAAAGAGCAGGGAGAGCAGTCTGGGGTTCTTCTTTCGGCTCAGCTGCAGCTCCCCGGTATTCTGGATCGCCTGAAGCGGGGTGAGCCGGCTCAGCTTTCGGGCCGGGAGCCAGGCGGAGATCCAGATGGTGAATGCGGTTACCAGCACCGTGAGCAGCAATACCGCCGGATGATAGCCGAACACCGCCACATGTCGTCCTGTCTCGGCATTGCCCAGGGCCGTATTGCTGAGAATGGTGATCCCGGCACTGCCGGCGATGCCCAGGAGATTTCCGATGAGGACCGGTCCGGCAGAGAGCACCGCTGCCTCCTGGAGAAGGCCGGCCCGGATCTGTCTGGGCGTAGCGCCGACACTGGAGAGGATCCCGAACTGGTGGACCCTGGCCTGCATGGACACCGCAAAGGCGTTGTGGATGATGAGGATCAGGGAAAACGATGCCACAATGGTGATGAGGAGAAACACCGGAAACAGCAGTCTGGGGGCCGGATCGCTGGCATCCCGGATGAGATACAGGGCCAAGAGCGCGTAGTGGTATTGTACCCGCTCCTGGCATATCCCAAGCTGCTCCGCGATTCGGAGCATATCGGAAAACACCGCACTTTTCCTGTGGAAGACAATATCCACCGCCGGGCCGGTTCCTTTGTCTTCTGGCGCATGTACTGCAACTTCCCGCACATTGGCATAGTTCCGGATGGTCTCCAGCTCTGCCTCGGAGAGCTCCCCCGTGATCCGGCTGTGCCAGTTCCCCTCCTCCAGGGTGATCCGCTCCACCTCGTACTTCCAGAGGTTGTACAAGAGGCCACAGAGAAGGGATAGGAGCAGCGCTGCGATCAGAGCCGCGATGGTGATGGAGAGGCCGGCGGAGCGGTTGTGCTTCAACGAACTGGATGTGTAGTCCCGCCACATGTGCCTCACCTCCGCCGCTCATCGGAGACGATGCGGCCGTCCTCCAGCACCACGATCCGCTCCGCCTCCGCGGCCACCTTCTCATCGTGGGTGATGAGGAGGATGGTCTGCTCCAGGTTGCGGTTGGACAGCTTCAGCATGTCCACCACCTCTTTGGAGTTCCGCTGGTCCAGGTTCCCCGTGGGCTCATCTGCCAGGAGCAAGGCGGGGCGGTAGATCAGGGAGCGGGCAATGGCCACTCTCTGCTGCTGTCCGCCGGAGAGTTGGCTCGGCAATGCGTCCAACTTGTCTGCAATGCCCAGGGCCCCCACCACCTGATCGAAGAACGTACGGTTTGGTTTCTTCTTGTCCAGGGCCAGGGGCAGCAGGATGTTCTTCCGCACCGTGAGGGTGGGGATCAGGTTGTAGAACTGATAGACCAGGCCAACCTTGCGCCGGCGGAAGATGGCCGCCTGGGTCTGGTTCAGGGTGGAGAGGTCCGTGCCGTCCACATAGACCTTGCCTGCAGTGGGGCGATCCACGCTGCCCAGGATGTGCAGCAGCGTGGACTTGCCGGACCCCGAGGCCCCGAGAATAGCCACAAAGTCCCCCTTGAACACGGTAAGATCGATCCCGTCCAGGGCCACCACCGGATTGCTGCGGTCTCCGTACACCTTCCGGACCCCTTCACACCGTAGGATCTCCATCGTTGTCCTTCCTCTCTGCATGTGTGCTCTTCTGGAGGAGAAACCGTTCCCGCGGCCCCTCTCTGACACCAGTATAGCAGCTGGAAGTGACACTTCAGTGACAGTACAAGCGTATTTCAAACGAGGCACCATTTGGCCGCATGTTTTTCGCCCGGATGGTCCCATTTTGCCCCTCGATGATCTCTTTGGCCAGGGCCAGTCCGATGCCGATGCCCCCTTCTCCGGCGTTTCGGCCGCGGTAGAAGCGCTGAAAGAGGTGGGGCAGATCCTCTTTGGCAAAGCCCTCCCCCTCATCCCAGAGCAAGATCTCTGTGTACAGCGGGTTCTGCGCATAGGAGCAGTGGACCGCGCCGCCGGGATTGTGCTCGATGCAGTTCTTCATGAGGTTCATCACCGCCTCCATGGTCCACTCCAGGTCTACGGCGATCCACATCTCACCGGACTCTGGGATGTCCAGTTTGGTGCCGGAGGCGGAAAGGAGCTCCTGCAGATTGTCTGCCGCCAGGGTGAGCAGCGTGAAGACATCGGTCTGAGCCGGGTGGAACGGCAGAGCCCCGGCGTCTAACCGGGACAAGAGCAGCAGGGACTCCTCCAAATAAGTGAGCCGGGCGACCTGTCTCTCGATCTGTTCCAGTCCCTGCCGGTCTACCTCAGGACGCTCCCCCATTCTCTGGGCCGCCAGGGAGAGGGCGGTGATGGGCGTCTTGATCTGGTGGGCGATGTTGGAGAGGTTCTCTGCAAAGCCGTTCTTGGCCTGTACCGCCTGCTCCCGCGTCTGATAGAGATACGTCACGGTCTTGGCGATCTCGTCCTCCAGTTTGGAGAAGTCGTCCTCCCCAAAGGCAGAGAGAACGGGTGCCCTTCCCATGTTCGCCTGCTCCAGATAGGCCGCCAACGCCCGGATTCTGCGGCGCTCAGCCTTGTTCCGGGCGAGAACCGTGACAGAGAACAGGACAAGCCCCGCCAGCAGTCCAACCGCGGCACAGATGGAGATCCGGGCCGTTGAAATCCCGGAGAAATCGGACACCCGATAGCCCAGATCGGACAGCACATCCCCGTTTGCCGCCCCGTCCGGGTGGTTTCCGCCGGTGTACTCCTTCAGGGCTGCGGCGATGGTCCCTTGGGTATCCGGGTCCTGCTCCAACACCTCCCCGCAGACCGCATTCAGGAGATCAAAGGAGATCCGGCTGGACTGCCAGGAGACCAGCCAGGCGGAGACGGCTGCAACGATGAGGCCAATGGACACCACAAGCCCTGCGGTGAGGGCGATATGCTTCCGGCTGTTCACGGCGTGTCCTCCAAACGGTACCCCGCGCTGCGCACGGTCTTCAGGCAGGCGGGCTGGTGGAGCTTGTCCCTGAGCCGCTTCATGGTCACCGTAAGGGTGTTGTCGTTAACGAACTTCCCGTTAAGATCCCACACCTGGGTGAGGATCTTGTCCCGGGTTACGGTCCGCCCCTTGTTCTGCATGAGGTACCGCAGCAGCTGGTACTCCGCCGCGCTGAGGGGGATCTCCTCAGCCTGGTAGAAGACGGCATGCCGATTCTGGTCTATGGTGATGCCGCCGCAGGAGAGGTACTGTTCCGCCACATTCCCGGTCCGCCGCAGCACCGCCTGGAGCCGGGCATACAGCACCTCCAGGGAAAAGGGCTTGGAGAGGTAGTCATCGGCACCGCAGCGAAAGCCCGTGACAATGTCTGCGCTGTCGCTGCGGACGGTGAGGAAAAGCACCGGCAGATCCATCCAGCGGCTCCGAATCCACTGGCACAGCAGGTCTCCCCGGCCGTCCGGCATGTTCCAGTCCAACAGCACGCAGGTGGGCACGCGGCGGAGCATCCTCTGCCGTGCCTCGGCGTGGGTGGTGCAGATGGTGACGGCAAAGCCCTTGGTCTTCAGGTAGTCCCGCACGGCCAGGGCGATGCTCAGGTCATCCTCGATGTACAGTAGGTCCGTCACGGCGATCATCCTCCCAGCATTGGATTGGGGTCCGGGATCCGTATCCCCCATATGATATCATACCACCCCAAAGTTACTCTTTCGTGACACCCAGATAGACAGATCACTCCACTTCTGTCTGGGTGTGCACTCCCACGGGGATCAGATGGTCCTGCAACCGATCACTGGCGGCAAACTCCGGCAGCAGCTCCCGCACCAGCGCACGGAGTCGTTCGCAGACCTGCCGCCAGCGGTCCATCTCTCGCGCATTTCCCTGCTCCTGATACCGCTTTTCCAGCACCCGCGCCATCTGGAAGGTGGACTCCAGGTCCAGGAGGCATTGGCCCTCCGCCGCATCCCGGGACACCTCTCCGTCCAGCAGCTCCGCCACCAGTTCCAACTTGGTGAAGTAGAGCTCGGGGATCATCTCCAGGGTCTCGGCGCAGAGGGTTCGCTCCCCCTTCTGGTGGTATAGTTCCGCCAGGATCCGGATGGCATCCAGCCGGACCTCATCGTCCTTGGTGGCGGCGATGAGCTCATTGCACACCTCCATCATCTCGTCCGCCCGGGTGTCCCGGTCCATGGTGTACAGGAGGTTGTTCAAGAGGACATCGTTGCCGGGGTACTTCTTCAATCCCTCTCGAATCATCGTCTCGGCCTCCGCTGGGTGCTCACGCCGGATCCTGGCCGCCCTGGCAACAATGTCCTCCACGTTGCGCCGAGATTGAGAGAGATCGTACTCAAAGAGGGTGTCTGTTGAGACGCCGAAGAAGGCCGCAATGGGTGGAATCAAACTCAGGTCTGGGGCGGATACCCCATTCTCCCATTTGGACACTGTCTGCCGTGAAACGCTCAGTGCCTCTGCCAGATCCTCCTGGGTGAAGCCGTTTTGCCGGCGGAGCTGCCGGAGCTTGTGATGCAGATTCATGTCGATCCGTCCCCTTTCCGCTTCCCCATTGTACCCGATCCCATGGTAAAGCGCAACGATTCGTTGCGAAAAGCGCACCATCTGTTCCATAGACAGGGCTGCATCCGCGGCATACAATCCCCCTGTATCCAAGCATCCAGCCAAAAGGGAGAGATCGCCTATATGAGACACTTCCCAAAGTCCACCCTCTGCAGCACCGCCTATCACGTCTATCTCTTTCTCTTCACCCTGGCCGGTGGAGAATTGGTATCCCAGCTGCTGGACAACGCCCTCTCCGGATCCTCCATCACAGACACTGGAATTCGTCTCAACCTTCTGCTGGCTGTCGGGGTGCCCCTCACATATTGTTTCCGCCAAGCCCTGGGCGGTCTGCTTCGGGCAGACCGCCAGCGCTGGCGGGAATCCCTGTACGTTGGGATTCTCCAGCGGGACATTTCGGTGGCATCCACCGGGGAACTGGACGTCCGGCTCTCCAATGATGCAGATGCGGTGTCCGAGTACTGTCTGGAGGCCCTCCCCACCGCCATGGAAAACACCGGCATTCTCCTGGGCTCCGCCGTTCTGCTCTGTCTCACCCACCTGCCCCTGGGACTGCTCCTCTCCGGCATGGCGCTGCTGCAGCTGGTCCCGGCAGTCGTGTACACCCGGTGGGTCAAGGAGATCTTTGAGGCCACCGGCGAGGCCGAGATCGATTACGATGGCTACCTCATTCAGGGGGCAGACGGCATCGCCACGCTGAAGTCCTTTCACCGGGAGAACTGGTTCCTCCAGAAGCTGGATGAGATCACCGTGGGGATGGTCCAGGCCGGCATCCGGGCGGAGCAGGCCAGTACCGTGGAGGAGATCGTCTCTCAGTTCATCGGGGATTTCCTGCAGTACGGCAGCTATGTGGTGATCGGACTCTTCGTACTCTTTGGACAGATCGCCCTCCAGGACACACCGGTGCTGCTGGTGCTCTCCGGATACGTCTTCGGCGCCGTCCCGTCCATCCTGCAGGCGGCGGAAAAGCGTGCGGAGTACAAAGTGGCGCTGGAACACCTGGCTGTGGTTCCCTATCAGCCCGCAGAGAAACCCAATGGTCCGGTGGCCGCCCTCTCTCATGTCCGCTGCCGCTATGGGGGCAAAACCGTACTGCAGGATGTCTCGCTTACGATTCACCCCGGGGAGAAGATCCTGCTCCAGGGGGAGAACGGCAGCGGGAAGAGCACCCTGCTGAAAGTCCTCCTGGGCATCACGGAGCCAGACCAGGGCAGCGTCTTCCTGAACCGCAGCCGCACCGCCTTCGCCCTGCAGGATGAGCCGGACCTCCCGGAGACCGGATTGGAACTGCAGCAAGACCTTTTGGCGGCCGGCAGCATCGATACTGAGGCCTTTGCCCGATACCTCACCGCCTTTCAGCTCACCCGCGATACCCTGGAACAGCCCCTCTCAGACTGGTCCATGGGACAGCGGAAGAAGTTCTGCCTGGCAGCCGCCTTCGCCAGGGACGCGGATCTGTTACTCCTGGATGAGCCGACAAACCACCTGGATCAGGATGGCCTGGACACCCTCCAACACCTACTCCAGGCATATCCCGGGGCGGTGCTGGCGGTGTCCCACGCCGCCCAGCCCCTCACCCGCTGGGATCGGGTGTACACCGTAGAGGGAGGGAGACTGCAATGAAGGAAACAAAGCGCACGCTCCGCCGGATTGAGCGGGACTGCGTCCACATCATGCTCCCCTGCTTCCTGCTCCACTTCTGCAGCGAGATGTTGGCCCTCACCTTGCCGGCGGTGTCCTCCTGGATGATCGGGGATATGGCAGACGCCCTGCTGCAGCTGGACGCGGCCCAGATCCGCAGCCGCTTTGCCCTCTTTGTCCTGGCCTTCCTCCTGAACGTCTTTCTCCAGCCCCTGGTAAGCTTCTGGGAGTGCAGGCAGCTCACCCGCCTGGGCTTTGCGTACGGCAACTTCCTGTACGGGAAGTTCCTGCGCCTGCCCCTGGCCACCGCCCAGTCCCTGGACACCGCCGCCCTCGTCCAGCGCATCGACACAGACAGCACGGACTATTACTTTCTCCTGATGCAGAAGTGGACCCGCCCCTTCACCATGGCCGTCTACTGCGCCCTCATGGCTGTCTTCTTCCTCCAGCGCCAGACGGACCTGGTCTTTCTCGGGGCCATCCTGCTTCTGGCCGCCGTCCCGCTGGTGCGGGCCGGCTGGAACGCCAAGGCCAAGGCGGCCCTAAAGGCGGCCAGACGCCGGTACGATGAGACCCGGGAGCAGATGGAGTATGCCCTCTTCCGGAGCCGGGACTTTCTTCGAGGATTTGGCATTGGAAAGGCCCACATCGGGCGGATGCACCGTCAGTATGAGACCTTTGCCGCGGAGACCGGCACCCGGCAGGACAAGCTGGACGGCGCGGACGCCATGTTCCAGTACCTCTGCACCTACGGCATCCCCCTGGGCGTCTTCGCCGTGGGGGCGCTGCGGATCTCCGCAGGCGCCCTGGAGATCGGCATGCTGCTGGCAGGCTTTCTCTTTCTCCCCACCGTCACCACCTTCTATCGCTACGCAGAGGGACTGGTGCTGCAGCGGCAGGAGGAGCCGGTGGTCCGGAGCAAACTGGTGTTTCTCTATGAGACCCCGGAGGAGATGGGCACCGTCCGCACCCCCGAGGAGCTGCACATCCAGGATCTCTCCTTCACCTGGCCCCAGACGGCAGAGACACCCTCCCAGCCGGTGTTTCAGGATCTCAACTGCATCATCCCGCTCCAGGGCATCACCCACATCGCCGGACCCAACGGCTGCGGGAAGTCCACGCTGCTGAGCCTGCTCGCCGGCCTGCGCCCGCCAGACGGCGGTACCATCAGCGATGAGCACGGCACGGTTCTCACCCCAGGAGACCTGCGGGCCACGGTTGCGGTATTAGAACAGGACGCCCCGGTCTTCTCCGGCACCGTGGGAGAGAACCTGTTTCTTCCGCCAGACAAGCTCCCCGCGGCGGAGGCGTTTCTCCGGGACTGCGGCTTTCCCAAGGGGCTGGGTGATCCCGTGTCCGAGGCCGGCGGCAATCTGTCCCCGGGAGAGCGGAAGAAACTCACCCTGGCCAGGACCCTCTTTCAGGACGCCTCTATTCTGGCCCTGGACGAGCCGTTGAACCACCTGGACAGCCTTGGCAGAGAGGCGCTGGCAAGGTATCTGGCTGTACAGGAAAAACCGGTGCTGCTGGTGTGCCATGCGGGGCTGGAGCAGCTGGATCCCCGGGGGAATCTGGAGATTCACACCATTTCTCTGGCAACAGCCTAGGCAGTGTGCCCAAAGGATGAGCCAGCAGCATACAGCCAAGCCGTAGTCTAAGGCCCAGGCAAGCGGTCTAAAAAGCAGGCAGGATCGTCTCGATCCTGCCTGCTCATTTCTGTCCAGATGTTGCTAGTCCTGATCAGCTGCGGCCATGTCTGCTTGGGGATTTCCCCCGCTGTATGTCAATCAGGCGCCCTGAGGCAACCCGCCTCTCAGCCCTGGAACGGCACTACCCCGGCCACCGCCTGGGCGGCGTCAATCCGCTGGCCGTTGTTATCCAGGTCGATGAGAATGTAGCGGTCGTGGCCCATGCCCAGTTCCTTCATGTAGGTGAGCTGCCGGTATCCGTGCCGGCTCTTGATCCGCTCTACGAGGTCGTGGTTGTCTTTCGGATCCATGGCGTGGATCAGGTCCACGCTGGCCTGGTCTACCGCCAGGATGTCCACACTGGCCAGGATGCCCACGTTGGGGGTGGTAATCGGTGCGGCGTCTATTCCTTCGCAGTCGCAGGAGACGGACATGTTCCGCATCACGTTGAGGAAGACCACCCTGTCCCCGAAGTGGTCCAGCACGCTCTTGGTGGACTCGCAGATGTGCTCCATCAGCTCCTCCTGGCCGGCACCCCAGCCGATGCTGTCCTGGCCGTGGACCATGCCCTTGCCGATCCTGCCGTCCGCGCAGCCGATGCCGATGTTCTTGTTGGAGCCGCCGAAGCCGCCCATCACATGGCCCTTGAAGTGGGTGAGGACAACAAGGCTGTCATAGGTGGGGAGAGAGGCGCCCACAGACATCTCGGTAAACCACTTCCCCCCGCGGACCGGCAACATCACGGTGCCGTGCTCATCGGTGATGTCCACGGTGGTGAAGGAAGTCCAGCCGTTGATCTCCAATGTCTTGCGGTGCCGCTCTGTGGTGTGGCGGTCCCCATCGTAGAAGGTGTTTGTCTCGATGATAGTGGCATCCGGGAGCTCTCTCTGCATGAACTCCTTCACCCAGGACGGCGGGATAATGTTGGGCCCGTGGGGCTCCCCGGTGTGCAGCTTGATGGCCACCTTGCCGCTGATGGGCTGGCACACCTGCTCATAGACCTTGGCGATCCCCTCGGGAGAGAGGTCCCGGGTGAAATAGACAACGCTCTCATTGCCGGTGCGCTCATCATAGGGGATGTAGCGGTCCCCGCCGGTGCCGGCCTTCCGCTCGCTCATTTTGATACGTTCCTCCTCGCGTTTCGTGCTGTCTGTCTACGGATTTCTTGTCTGTTTTTCAGATTGCTGTCCTATTCCAGGTTCGGGTTGTCTGCCCTGCCGTACATAAAGTCCAACACCCGCTGCTCGGCCGCCGTGTCCGTGATGATCACTGGGCGGAAGTCGTTCACGGTGCCGCTGTAGCAGTAGCAGGGCGTGAGCCACTCCAGGAAATTGGTGATCTTGTTGGTGCCGATCTCGAAGTCGATCTGGACCTGCCACATGGCGGTGGGTTTGTCGCAGGCGGCGAAGGTGCCGATCAGGAAGTTGCTGATGGAGTACACGATGGGCACATCGTGGTAGATCTCGTGGGGCTGCAGCACATGGGGGTGGTTGCCGATGATGAGGTCTGCCCCGGCGTCCGCGATCCGGTGGCAGGCCTCCACCTTCCAGTCGTCCGGCTCATAGGTGAACTCCGTGCCGCCGTGGAAGTAGACGATCTGGAAATCGGAGTGCTCGCTGGCCGCCTTCACCCGGGGGATGATGTTGTCCGCCTGATAGATGCTCCAGAGCCCGTTGCAGATGAGGGCAATCCGGAAGCCGTCTTTCTCCATGTACACGATGTCATCGCTGGAGCCCACCAGCAATGCCGCATCCCGAAGGGCCTGCCTGGTGTCCGCATAGCCCTCGTCCCCGTAGTCTCCGGTGTGGTTGTTGGAGATGCTGCACACCTCCACGCTGCCCTGGGTGAGCACCCAGGCGTTGGAGGCGGGGCCCAAGAACCAGTACGCCGGCGAATAGTCCTTTCCCACGGGAGCCAGGTCCCGGTCTGAGAGCACCGTCTCCACGTTGCAGATGGTGAAGTCGTCCTGGGAGGTAACCTCATAGACCCCGGACAAGAAGTAGCTCTTGTCCCGCTCCGCCGCCATCTGGTTAAAGGCCCCCTCGGAGTCTATACCGGCCCCGATGGCGCAGTCCCCCAGGATGGTGAGGGAGACGCTGGAGGTGCCCTCGGTCTTGGCAGTCTTCTTGGTATAGGTGTCCCGGGTGATGACCTCGCTCACATACCGGGGGGTTGGGGTGGGATCGGGCACAGACTCTGTTGGGACAGGTGTGGGCTCCGGCGTCTCAACCGGCTCCTCCGGGTCCCCGCAGCCTGCCAACAGCATGAGGATGGCCAGACAGGCGGCCAGAAGTTTTCGGATTCTCATCTTTGTATCCTCCTGAGATGCCGGCTACTCTATCTCTTGCCGGTTTCTGCAGACAGGTCCATTCGTTCCGCCGAGATCTGCCCAGTCCTGGCAGAATCCGGCATAGATCGACCTGTATGCCAGAAAACTACCACATCAGAACCGCAAGTGCAAGCCCGGAGCAGTAAAGAAAAAGGTAATATGGACAAAACTTGTCCTGAGACCCCTGCATTCTGCAGGATGCCGGCTCATTCCAAATATCATACCCACTCCGGCTCGATGAGCGCTGCAATCTGTTTGTCCAATTCAGCGGGATCCCCACCACTGCTGCGTATCTCCTGCACAAGATCCCTGTACGAATCCCGGAGGAGCGTCAAACCGGCAAGTAGTAGCTTTGCTCTGGCCTCAATTCCGTCTTTTGCTAGATCCGATGCAGGCGGAGGGATTTCCGGCGCTTTGGAGGCATCTGGTTTAAAATGCGCATAGTAGCTGATGTTTGGGTACATCTCCGGCGGATTTGTGCCTGGCTTTAGCTTTCCGATCGTGTGGTTCTTGGCAGACATGGTGCCATTGGCGGACTTTTCCCTGGCATAGGTGTAGTAGATGTACACATAGCCCTTGATTTTCTTCCAGCTGATATTCTTTACCGCTGGCACCGGTACCGTGTAGTCATAGTAGGATGGCAAGTGGAATCACCCTTTCAACGCTCATAAGTGTAAAAATATCAAACCTGATCTGCTCCCTGTCCTATCCTCGCTTCCGCAGCTGCCAGAAGGCCACCGCCGCGGCGGCGGCCACGTTCAGGGAGTCCACCCCGTGGGCCATGGGGATCTGCACCACGTAGTCCGCGGCGTCCACCGTGGCCTGCTGCAATCCGTCCCCTTCTGTGCCAAGGAGAATGGCTAAGCGCGGCTCTGCCATGAGGCCGGGGTCTTCGATGGACACCGCCCGGTCCGTGAGGGCCAGGGCGGTCGTCTGAAAGCCCATCTGGCGCAGTGTCTGCAGGCCCGCCACCGGCCACTGGGAGACATGCTCCCCCAGTCTGGCCCAGGGCACCTGAAAGACGGTGCCCATGCTCACCCGGACGGTGCGGCGGTTCAGGGGATCGCAGCAGCTGGGGCTCAGCAGCACCGCATCCATGCCGAGCGCTGCGGCAGACCGAAACACGGCCCCCAGGTTGGCGGCATCGGTGAGGCCCTCCAGCACGGCGACTCGGCTGGCATCCCGGCAGATCTCCTCTGGATTCTGGGGCAGGGGCCGCTCCATGGCACAGAGAAACCCCCGGCTGAGCTGGTATCCGGTGAGGCTCTTCAGCAGCACATCCGAGCCGGTGTACACGGGGATGTCCCCGCACTGCTCCGCCAGCTGTCCGCCCTGTCCCCGGAGGTGCCGGCCGTCCATCAGCATGGACACCGGTTTCAGTCCGGCATGGAGCGCCACCCGGATCACCTTGGCACTCTCGGCCAGGAAGATCCCCTGTTCCGGGTGCCGCCTGTTGCGGAGCTGCGCCTCGGTGAGGGCCACATACGGCGCCAGCTCCGGGGCGGTGAGATCCGCGATTTCAATCACTCTGGCCACGATGATTCCCTCCCAGCATCCAAAGGCCTGCCGGATTCACAGGCCCAGGCATGATTCTCTGTCTTCCCCTTCTCTTGGAAATCCTCTCTGGGCAAAGAGCCCGTCCCGGGAAATAGGGACAAACCGCATCCGCATACACTGACCTGGAGGTGTCTATATGTGGACAGCATGGCTCACCCTTGCACTGAACGGACTTTTCTTCTCCCTGCGTCTCGCGGGAAATACCGGTTCCTTTCCCAAGGCGCTGTCCCGGGAAGAGGAGCAGGACTGCCTGGAGCGCATGGCCCAGGGCGACACCGCGGCCCGGGATAAACTCATCGAGCACAATCTGCGCCTGGTGGCGCACATCGTGAAGAAGTACTACACCGCCACGGGAGACCAGGACGATCTGATCTCCATCGGGACAATCGGGCTCATCAAAGGGGTCTCCACCTTCCGGCCAGATCGGAACATCCGCCTCGCCACCTACGCCAGCCGCTGCATTGAGAACGAGGTGCTGATGTACTTTCGCTCCCAGCGGAAGTTCCAGGGGGATGTGTCCCTCTCAGACTCATTGGACAACGGAGACAGCGAGGGGGATTCCCTGTCCCTGATGGACGTGGTGGCGGTGGACGACACCATGTTGGACGACCTGGACCTCCGGGAGGCCTGCAGCAAGGTCCGCAAGTGCGTGGACACCTGCCTCACAGACCGGGAGGCGGAGATCATCCGCATGCGGTACGGCCTGGACGACCGCCCGCCCCGGACCCAGCGGGAGATCGCCGCCCAGTGCGGCATCTCCCGGAGCTACGTGTCCCGGATCGAGAAGCGGGCCCTGGAGAAGCTGCGGGCCGCCTATGACGGCTCCTGAGCGCCACTGAGAGGGATCACCGTTGCCAGCCTTGTACGGCGCCTGGCACCAGCCTCGCCCGCCTGCAGTCCCTGCAGGCGGGTTTTCTGCTGCAGAAAGGCCCCCAGACAGGCGGGTCTACCCCGGCGGCTGGCCGGTCTGCACCAGGACCGGCCATTCGATTCGCTCTTCCGGCACTTGGAGAGACGGCAAGGCGCAGCCGCGCCTTGCCGTCTCATTTTCACTCTACCGTAACAGACTTCGCCAGGTTCCGGGGCTTGTCGATATCGCAGCCCCGCATCAGGGCGATGTAATAGGCCAGCAGCTGCAGCGGCGCCACGCCCAAGGAGGGCCGCAGCATCTCATCCGTCTCGGGGATGGTGATGATGCCGTTGGCGTACTTCTCCATATCTGCCGCCTTGTCCTCGGTGGTAAGGGCCAGCACGTCTGCCCCACGGCTCTTCACCTCCACCACATTGCTCATGGCCTTGTCGAAGAGGCGGTTATAGGTGGCCACAGCTACCACAAGGGTGCCGTCCTCGATCAGGGAGATGGTGCCGTGCTTCAGCTCGCCGGAGGCATAGGCCTCGGAGTGGATGTAGGAGATCTCCTTCAGCTTGAGCGAGCCCTCCAGGCCCAGGGCGTAGTCCAGGTTGCGGCCGATGAAGAAGATGCTGTCGTGGTTGAAGTACTGGGAGGCCAGGTACTGGATGTTGGCCTGGCACTCCAGCACCTGCTCCATCTGGGAGGGCAGCAGCAGCAGGGACTGGATCACGGTCTGGTACCGCTCCTCCGGCAGGGTGCCCAATTTGCGGGCAAAGTAGAGGCCGAGGAGATCCAGCACCGCCAGCTGCGTGGAGTAGGCCTTGGTGGTGGCCACGGCGATCTCCGGGCCCGCCCAGGTGTACAGCACCGTATCAGACTCCCGGGCGATGGAGGAGCCCACCACGTTCACGATGGACAGGATGGTGGCCCCCAGACCCTTGGCGGCCCGGAGCGCGGCCATGGTGTCCAAGGTCTCGCCGGACTGGCTGATCACGATCACCAGGGTGTGTTCCGTCACGATGGGGTCCATGTACCGGAACTCAGAGGCCAGCACCACGTCCACGGGGATTCGCAGCATCTGCTCCAGGTTGTACTTGCCCACCATGCCCACATGATAAGAGGAGCCGCAGGCCACGATGAAGATCTTCTCGATCTGGCGGATGTACTCGTCTGTGAGGCCGAAGTCCTCCAATACCACTTCCCCGTCCCGAATCCGGGGGAAGATGGCCTTCCGGAGGGCGTCCGGCTGCTCCATGATCTCTTTCAGCATGAAGTGCTCGTAGCCGCCCTTCTCCGCAGCATCGATCTCCCAGTCCACCCGGGCGATGGTCTTCTCCACCGGCTGGAGGAAGGAGTCGTAGACCTGGATGCCATCACATGTGAGCACGGCGATCTCCCCGTCATCCATGTACATCACATCCCGGGTGTGCTTGATGATGGCGGTCACATCCGAGGCCAGGAAGGAGAACCCATCCCCCACGCCCAGGATCAGCGGGCTGTCTTTCCGCACGGCGATCAGCTGATCCGGCTCATCGGCGCAGACAATGCCCAGGGAATAGGCGCCCTCAATCCGGTGCAGCACCTTGGCCACCGCATCCAGCAGGTTCCCCTGATAGAAGTGCTCGATGAGCTGGGCCACCACTTCCGTGTCCGTCTCAGAGGCGAAGTCCACGCCCCGGGCCATGAGAAACTCCTTCAGCTGGGCGTAGTTCTCGATGATGCCGTTGTGCACCACGGCGATCTTGCCGCTGCGGCTCACCTGGGGGTGGGCGTTCACATCAGACGGCGCCCCGTGGGTGGCCCAGCGGGTGTGTCCGATGCCCACCGTGCCGTGGATAGCGCGGCCGTTTTGAATCATGTCCGCCAGCACCCGCAGACGGCCCTTTGCCTTGGCCACCCGCAGCTTCTGTCCGTCCAGGACGGCCACGCCGGCGGAGTCGTAGCCGCGGTACTCCAGCCTGGCAAGGCCATCTAATAAGATGGGGGCAGCTTCTTCCCTGCCAACAAATCCAACAATTCCGCACATGGAATATCACTCCTAAAGTCCTATATGAATCTCAGATGGGATCACAGCAGTCCAGCCTGCTGGTTGATATGCTGGTCCACCTTTCTGGAGAACTCCAGAGCAGCGTTATATCCCATCTGCCGATTGCGGTTGTTCATGGCCGCCACCTCGATGATGGCCGCCAGGTTCCGTCCGGGCTTCACCGGGATGGTGATGGTGCGCACCTCTACCCCCAGCATGGTGGTAAAGAGATCGTCTGTGCCCAGGCGGTCGTAGAGCTTCCCCTCCACCCAGTTCTCCAGCCGGATGATGAGGTCTATGGTGCTGTCAAAGTTCACGGCGGACATGCCGAAGAGGGCCCGGATGTCCACCACGCCGATGCCCCTGAGCTCGATGTAGTGCCGAATCAGCTCCGGCGCCGTGCCGATGAGGGTGTGGTCCGGCGTCCGGCGGATCTCCACCGCATCGTCTGCGATGAGCCGGTGGCCGCGCTTTACAAGCTCGATGGCGGTCTCACTCTTGCCGATGCCGGACTCCCCTGTGAGCATGACCCCCTCGCCGTATACCTCCACCAGCACCCCTGGCCGGGTGATGGTGGGCGCCAGGGCCATTCTCAGAAACGCGATCATGGTGCTCATGATGTCCGCCGTGTTCTCGCCGCTGCGGAGGATCACCTGGCCGTGCTTATGGGCCATGGCCATGCACTCCGCATAGGGCTCCAGATTGCGGGCGAAGATCACCGCCGGCGGATGGTACGAAAACAGCTGGTCAAAGCGCTGCTCCCGCTCCTCGGCCGACAGCCCTTTCAGATAGGACGTCTCTACCAATCCGATCAGCTGAATCCGCTCGCGGTCAAAGTAGTCGAAGTAGCCGGTGAGCTGCAGACCGGGACGGTCTACGTGCTCGATGGATATCTTCCGGTCCCGGTAGTTGTCCGGGCCGTACAGCACCTCCAAGTGAAATCGATCAATGATGGTGCCCAGAGCAATTGCCCTTTTCTCTGCCAAGGCACCCAGCCTCCCCTCTGATGGAATGAGCTATTGTAGCACAGAAACGGCTGAAAAAAAAGTGCAGATTCCGGGAAATTGACTCTTGATTTTATCGTCACAATCTGCTAGTATAGCGGGGTTAACGCGACCAAGCGATTTCTAACCAGCGAGGAGGTTTGTCAATATGGCCAAGTGCGAGTTCTGCGGCAAAGGCGTGAACTTTGGGATCCAGGTATCTCACTCTCACCGTCGTTCCAACCGCCCCTGGAAACCCAATGTAAAGCGGGTCAAGGCTGTGGTGGATGGCGCTCCCCGTCACGTCTACGTATGCACCCGCTGCCTCCGTTCCGGCAAGGTTACCCGCGCTGTGTAATGCATGGAGACAAAAGACACCTCGTACGCATGTGCGGGGTGTTTTCTTTTCCCCGCAGTTTTGGTTCGGTTTCTTGAGCCAGGCTCAATACAGGACAAACATTCTCCCTCTGGAGCAAATTGCGCCCGGCCGTATGGATGCGGCCGGGCGCCTTTGTCTAACCGTTTGATTCGATTGCACTGCCAGATCAGATCCAGCTCTGCTCCTCTTCCAGCTCGCCCCGCTTTTCCCGGCACATGAGCTGCTGCAGCACCATATGGGGGTCCATCCCCTCATACAGCACGGCGCAGGCACCGGACACGATGGGCATCTCCACCCCGGCCTTCTGGGCCATCTCCCGGGCGCTGGCGGCGGCGAAGTATCCCTCTACCACCGCGCCGCCCAGCTCCTCCATGGCCTGCTGGATGGTCTTCCCCTTGCCCAGCAGGATGCCCGCCCGGCGGTTTCTAGAGTGCATGGAGGTGCAGGTGACGATCAGATCCCCCACACCGGCGAGGCCCGCAAAGGTCTCCTTCCGGGCGCCCATGGCCACACCCAGGCGGGCGATCTCCGTCAGGCCGCGGGTCATGAGCATGGCCTTGGTGTTGTCCCCAAAGCCCATGCCATCGCAGCAGCCGGCACAGAGGGCGATGACGTTTTTCAAAGCGGCGCCGATCTCAACGCCGATGATGTCCGGGGATGTATAGATGCGGAAGCGGCTGTTCATAAAGAGGTCCTGGGCCAGCTCCGCCGCCTGCCGGTCTTCCGAGGCCACCACCACTGCCGTTGGCACGCCCCGGCCCACTTCTTCGGCGTGGGAGGGGCCAGACAGCACCACCACGGGGTGTCCGTCCTGCAGCTCCTGCTCTGCCACCTGGTGGAGCAGCAGAGAGGTGTTCTTCTCAATGCCCTTGGACACCAGGATCACCGGCACCTTGGGAGGCAGGACATCGTGGAGGGCCTTTGCCGTGCTGCGCACGGCAAAGGACGGGGTGGCGAGGACCACTACTTCGCAATCCCTGGCACATTGCAGATCCCAGGTGAGCTGGAGCTTGTCCGGGATGGGGACGCCGGGCAGCATGGGGTTCTCCCCCCGGGTGCGGATGGTCTCGCTCTCCTCCCTGGTGTAGCTCCACAGAACGGCCTCGTGGCCGTTCTGCAGCAGCACCATGGCCAGGGCGGTCCCCCAGGCGCCGCTTCCAATCACGGCTGCTTTCAAGCCTTGCCGCCTCCCTTTTTGTTGCTGTGGTTCTGTTTGGATTTGCCGCCAGACTTCTTGCCGCCGGAATTTCCCTTGCCGGAGCCGCCGCTCTTCCCGGAGGACTGGCCGTTGTTCTTCTTGGAGTCGCCCTTCTGGGGCTTGATGGTGATCACCGTGGTCTCCATGCCGTTGGACTTCTTTCCCTCCGGCAGCTTCTTGGCCTCTGTGGGCTTCTTCTCCTGGGCAGGCGGCTCCGGTGCGGGGCTCTCCTCCGGCTCCGGCGCATCGAGCTCAGAGGCGTCCTCTGGTACTGCATCGGAGGAGTCCTCAGCCGCTGCCGCGTCCGATTCGGCGGGCTCGGCGCTGTCCTGAGACAGGTCCTCTAACGCCGCCTCCCCGTCTTCCTCCGCAATCATCTCCTTCACCGGCTTGTCTGTGGCCCATCTCTCGCCGGTCTCCTCCGGCTCCTGGGGTTTCCGGTGGAAGGAGAATTTGGACTCGGTGCCGTTGATGAGCCGCTCAATGTTCCCCCGGTGCTTCCAGATCACGAGGCCCGCCAGTAAGAGGGCGAGGACGGTGCAGAAGCCATCCCGAAACGCGAAAAACGTGGTGATGGGGAATGTGGCCGCGGCGCAGCAGGAGCCCAGGGAGATGTACCTGGTGCTGATGGCCAACACCATGAACACCACCCAGGCCACAATGGCGATCCGCCAGTCCATCATGATGATGATGGTGCCGCCGGAGAGGATCCCCTTTCCCCCTTTGAACTGGAAGTTGAAGGGGAAGATGTGGCCCAGCAGACAGAAGGTCCCCGCCCAGTACTTTGCCGGCACGATCAGCTCCGGGGACATCAGCCCGGCGATGTAGCTGGCAAACAGGATGGCGAGAATGGCCTTCACCGCATCGGAGGCGATCACCGCAAAGGTGAGCGGCCCGCCGAAGGTGCGGTAGAAGTTGGTGAGGCCCGCATTGCCGCTGCCGTGGTTGCGGATGTCGTCCCGGAGGATGTACCGGGAGATCATGGCGGAGCCGTTAAAGCAGCCCAGGAAATAGGCGATCACGCCGGTTCCCGCTGCTGCGATGAGAAGCCAGTACGCCTCTACCCCGGAATCTGCTATAAAGTGAGAAAACATGGCTCATTCCTCCTTGTCGCCTCTCTGGCGGATGGTGATGCGCACGGGCGTACCGGTGAGATCAAAGGTACTGCGGATCTGGTTCTCCAAATAGCGCTGGTAGGAGAAGTGGAAGAGCCGAGAGTCGTTGCAGAAGATCACAAAGTGGGGCGGCTTGACGCCTACCTGGGTCATATAGAAGATCTTCAGCCTCCTGCCCTTGTCTGTGGGCGGCTGGACCCTGGCCTGGGCATCGGAGAGCACCTCGTTCAGCATGCCGGTGGGAATCCGGAGCACGGACTTCTGATAGACTGCATCGATATAGTCGAAGAGGCGGTCTGTCCGCTGTCCGGTGAGGGCGGAGATAAAGAGAATGGGGGCGTAGGTCATATAGGAGAGATCCCGGCGGATAGACTCCTCCATCCGCTGCATGGTCTTGTCGTCCTTCTCTACGATGTCCCATTTGTTCACAACGATGACGCAGGCCTTGCCCGCATCATGGGCCATGCCGGCCACCTTGGTGTCCTGTTCCGTGACGCCGTCCCGGCCGTCCAGCATGATGACGCAGACATCGCTGCGCTCAATGGCCATGGCCGCCCGGAGCACGGAGAACTTCTCCACCCGGTCGTCCACCTTGGCCTTTTTCCGCATGCCGGCGGTGTCGATGATGAGGTACTTGCCCCGCTCGTTCTCAAAGTAGCTGTCCACCGCGTCCCGGGTGGTGCCCGCCACATCGGAGACGATCACCCGCTCCTCCCCGAGGATCCGGTTCACGAGAGAGGACTTGCCCACATTGGGCTTGCCGATGATGGCCACCTTGACCACATCGTCTTCCTCCTCTTCCTCGTCCTCCGGGGGGAAGTACTGGAAACAGGCGTCCAGCAGGTCTCCGGTGCCGTGGCCGTGGACGGCCGACAGCGGATAGGGATCGCCCAGGCCCAGGTTGTAGAACTCATAGATGTCCGGATCGGTGATTCCGGTGGAGTCCATCTTGTTCACTGCCAGCACCACCGGCTTCCCGGAGCGCTGGAGCATGTTGGCCACCTCCTGGTCCGCGGCGGTCATGCCGGTGCGGATGTCGCAGACGAAGAGGATCACATCGGCGGACGCGATGGCGATCTCAGCCTGCTCTCTCATAAAAGACAGGATCTGGTCATCGGTGCCGGGCTCGATGCCGCCGGTGTCCACCAGCTGGAAGGTTCTGCCCCGCCACTCCGACTCGGCGTACAGACGATCTCGGGTGACACCCGGGGTGTCCTCTACAATGGACAGGCGCTTCCCGGCTAATTTATTGAACAACATGGATTTTCCCACGTTTGGCCGCCCTACGATGGCCACCAGGGGTTTCGCCATGAACGTCCCTCCTTATCTGCCGGGCGCGAGCCCGGAAACTGCTCTATAGGATACCACAAAAGAGCGCAAAAAGCAGCACGCTTTTGGGATTGTCGGTAAAATTCCGCGCCTCTCCCGTTGCAGCACAGAAGTTGGAAAAACGCGGGGACTGGTGAGAAAGAAAAAGGACCGCCTCCAAGCGATAGACGCTTATCGGCAGCCCAATTCCATTACTCCTCAGTCTTAAACTCATGTCCGTTGTACTGCATGCAGTTCCTGCACATCCGGTGAGGCAGGCACGGGGCGCCGCAATTCGGGCACTTGCTCACGGCAGGAGCCACCAGCTTCCAAACGGAGCTGCGGCGCTTATTTCTGCGCTGCTTCGAAATCTTACTCTTAGGGACGGCCATATTGACACCTCCTTATTGGTCTTCAAGCGTTCTCATCGATCCTCGCTTTGCAGCAGCTGGGCCAGCTTTGCCAGCCTGGGATCTGGTTCCCTCTTGCATCGGCACGGCTCTACGTTGAGATCTACGCCGCACCCGGGGCAAATCCCTTTGCAGTCCTCTGCACAGAGGTTCTTCGTGTCCATCTCCAGCAGGAAGGTGTCCCGCATCAGCCCGTCCAGTTCCAGGGTGCCGTCTTCGTCCAGGAGCACGATGTCATCGCTCTCGCCGTTGGCCAGTTCAAAGTCCAGCAGCGTCTCGTACGATACCGTTTTCTCTCTGGTGAAGGGTTTGGCACACCGGTCACAGACCAGGGACAGCACAGTGTGAAGGCTGGCAGTGAGCAGCAGAGCGCCGGCCATGTTCCGCACCTGGCCCTCCACATGGATGGGTTGGGTAAAACACGACACGCCGTTCCAGTCCAGATCAGACAGATCCAAGTCCTCGGAAAAGGGCAATATAGCGCCCGGTTCCCGGGCGACCTGCTTCAAATCCAGTCTCATGACACACCTCGCATTATGGCACGGATGGCATTTTAGCAAATTACCCGTTCGATGTCAAACGATTTTTTCGATTTTTCCGAAAATCCGCCGGGAAATCTTCCCGCAGCAGATCTGGTGTAGTTTACCACAGACGGCGGGAATTTTCAGCATAGAAGAACCACCAATTTTTCCGAATCTTTGGGGTCTTCCCGTAGCATTTTGACGGTTTTCCCGGGCTGCCGTCTCTCCAGGGCCTCCCCTGGCTCTGCGCAACGCGCCGATCAGACGCTGCTGGGGAAATCGCTCCACGGGGCAGCCGCCCCGTGGAGCGCGTCAGACGGGTGAGGTGAATAGAGTTGCTGTACAGTGCTGTCTTGTCTGGTTCTTGGACACAGATCAGCCCAGGTGCATCCTGGCCGCGGTGAGGGTGTTCCGCATCAGCATGGCCCGGGTCATGGGGCCTACCCCGCCGGGCACCGGGGTGATAAAGGATGCCTTCTCCGCCGCCTCGGCATAACACACATCGCCGCAGAGCTTTCCGGCGGCGTTTCGGTTCATGGCCACATCGATCACCACGGCGCCCTCCTTCACCATGTCTCCCGTTACCAGCCCCGTCTTCCCCACCGCAGACACCAGGATATCCGCCTCTGCGGCGAGCTCTGCCATGTTGGGCGTCTTGGAGTGGCATACCGTGACGGTGCCGTGGGCGTGGAGCAGCAGCAGTGCCATGGGCTTGCCGACGATGTTGGATCGGCCCAATACCACACAGCGCTTCCCCGCCGGGCTGATGCCATAGGTCTTCAGCATCTCCATGACGCCCCCGGGGGTGCAGGGCTGGAACCGCGGCTCGCCGATGGTGAGAAGCCCTACATTATAAGGATGGAAGCAGTCCACATCCTTGGCGGGGTCGATGGCCAGGAGCACTTCCCGCTCGTTCAGCCCTTGGGGCAGCGGCAGCTGGCACAGGATGCCATCGATGTCGTCCCGGTGGTTCAGCCCATCGATGAGGCTGAGCAGTTCTTTCTGGGTGGTGGTGGCCGGTAGCGCGAACTCCTCCGAGAGGAAGCCGCACTCCTCGCAGTCCTTCCGCTTGCTGGTGACATACACCCTTGAGGCGGGATTGTCCCCCACCAAGATCACCGCCAGGCCGGGCTTCCGGGGGAGCCCAGCCGCCTCCTCCCGCACCTGCGCCTTCACCTGGGTGGCCAAGGCCTTTCCGTCTATGATTGTAGCCGCCATAGATTTCTTCCTCCTCGGTTTTTTGTGTCGATCCGGTATCAACAGCGGAGTTCGCAAGGTCTCGTCTCTCCGATGGCTGTGGTTCGAACGGTCTCACGGCATTGCGTGTACCGGTCTGATCAGCTCTGATCGCTGTCCTGTTCTTCTGGTAGAGGCGCTTCTCCACCTGCAGCTGCATCTTCTATTGCATTTCCCTCTCCTGCAGCTGCCGCATCCTGATCTGCCGCACTGTCTTCCGCTGCTATATCAGCTGCAGCAGCGCCTGCCTCGGCTGCAACCTCTTCCACTTCCACCGGCGAGGCGGGCCGCAGCTCCTCCGGCAGCACCATGGGATCCGTTTTCGCCTGGCGGAACCGGACGATCAGCATGATCACCCCGATCACGGCGGAGATCAGGCCCAGCATCTGGCTGCTGCGGATTCCGGTGCCGAAGAAGTACAAGCTGTCTGTCCGGAGGCCCTCAATCGCCGCCCTGCCGAGGCCGTACCAGATGAGATAGCCTGCAAAGGTCTGGCCCTTTACACGCCGCTTCCGGGCCAGCAAAGCCAGCAGAATGAAGCCGATAAGATTCCACATGGACTCATAGAAGAACGTGGGGTGCACACCCAGCGTCCCGTCCAGGATCGCCTGGTACTGCTCCATAGAGGTGATCTGTCTCTGTCCCCAGAGCCAGTTGGCGATGGTCTCCGAGCACATCCGCCAAGGGGCATCGGTGAGCCCGCCATAGGCCTCTACGTTCACGAAGTTGCCCCAGCGCCCCACCATCTGGCCGATCATCACGCCGAGAATGCCCAGGTCTGCGTAGTCCCAGAAGCAGGCCTTTCGCACCTTGCAGAAGATCAGCACCACCACGATGGCCATGAGAACGGCGCCGTATATCGCCAGGCCCCCGTCCCAGATGGCGATCATGCGGTAGAAGCTGAACCGGCCCTCGCTGTCAAAGCAGATGGAGGGCTCAAAGATCACATAGTAGGCGCGGGCGCCGATGATACAGAGCGGCACCGCAAAGAGCAGCATGTCGATGATCTGGTCCCGGTCCATGTGGTACTTGGGCGCCCTCCACATGCCGTAGGAGACCGCCAGCAAGAAGCCGCAGGCGATGATAATGCCATACCAGTAGATATCCTTCCCGAAGAGGTTGAACGCCACCCGGTTCAGTTCAAATTCCAGACCCAGGCCTGGAAACGTCACTACACTTGTCATGCGTTAGCCACTTTCCTTCCGCACTCCCATCCTTGCGCGGCCTAGATCCGCCGCTGCCGGGAGCTGCACGGCACATTATACCGGATCTGCGGCCCGAATTCAATGCAAAGCGGAAAACTTTAGAAAACCATCACCAAATTTCTGAGAACGAGGGGATGGTGCCCATGCAGTTTGCCGTTCATCCAGCGGCTTCCCGGCAGAAAACCGCCGAAACCAGCCGGTCCCACCCGCTTCGTATGTTGTCTTTTCGGTTAGTCTGTGATATACTTGTTGAGAAAGAAGGTGTACGAGTTGGCAAAAGAAGCACTTCCTCCAGAAGAGGACCATTCCGGGATGCCGGCACCCGCCATGGAGGCGAACCAGCTTGAACTGCAAGGCCAACCCCGGCAGGCCTGGCAGACCCTACACCCGCAGGCCAGTTTGAGAATCGCGTCACTGAGACACAATCGGATCCGCAAGTCAACGGCCCACTTCACAGCTCCTTCGAACTATTCAAAAGCAATTTCTTCCATCAGTTGAAGGAATTAGGTGATATTGATTTTTTGATCGAAGTCCTTTCAAAAGATTCCATCCGCTGGTATTTTGAGCGCAAGGACTACGCCAAAAGCCTGTACCTGCTGGCCATGCTGGACGATATCAGCCGCTTGAACAACATTCCCCTCTGTACGGACTATGACGATCTGCGGCAATACAGGTTTGCCGAGCCGATCTATCCAAACGGCATTCTCTGCCTGTGTTTTGCGTTCAAATCCGATGAGCCCAAAAAGAAGGCATTGCAAGAGGCCATTCCCGAGTTTCTGCGGTTCAACATCGTGGAGAGTGATGTCCGAAATGTCGTCTAACGTGCATCCCGCATCGCTGCAAATCCGCTTGCTCCAGCCGGCTGCATCCCCGGATGCGGCCGGCCGTGTCCTATTTCACGCACTGTCTGCACGCAATCTGTGGAAAACGCCGAAAGAGTGGGAGACCTGTCCCTGATATTTCGGCAAACTGCGATGCACTTTTTTGAAAAATCCTGCAAATTTCTCTTGACAGCTTCTCCCCCATCTGCTACAATCCCGTTTTGTAAAGCGTCCCCGCTTTACACCAGATCTTGTGTGGAGGTGCGGCCCATGAAGAATCAGGCATACCGTATGTCGATGCTGTTCGATTTCTATGGCGATCTGCTCACCGAACGGCAGCGAGAGTTCTTCGACCTCTACTACAACGAGGACCTGTCCCTGGCGGAGATCGCGGAGAACTACGGCATCTCCCGGCAGGGCGTGCGGGATGTGATCGTCCGGGCCGAGGCCGCCATGACCGAGATGGAGGACAAGACCCACATCATCAAGCGCTTCCAGCACTCCAAGGCAGTGCTCGACACCCTGGACGCCCTGGCAGATCAGCTGCTGGAGGCCGTGGACCAGCGCCGCTATGACGACTACATGCTGGATGGCATCGGCCGTGCCCTGAAGGAAAACATCGCCACCCTGCGGGACGACCAGTGACGCCACCGGAGCGCAGGACGCAAGGAGAACACTATGGCATTTGAGAGTTTAACCGAGAAGCTTTCCAACGTATTCAAACGGCTGCGCGGCAAGGGCAACCTGAAGGAATCAGACGTCAAGGAGGCCATGAAGGAGATCAAGATGGCCCTTCTGGAGGCAGACGTCAACTTCAAGGTGGTAAAGAGCTTCATCGCCACCGTGTCCGAGCGGGCCGTGGGACAGGAGGTTCTGGAGTCCCTCACCCCTGCCCAGATGATCGTCAAGATCGTCAACGAAGAGCTCACCGCCCTGATGGGCGGCGGAGACAGCAAGTTGAATATCTCCTCCTCGCCCCCCACGGTTGTCATGCTGGTGGGCCTGCAGGGCGCCGGCAAGACCACCAACGGCGCGAAGCTGGCGGGTCTCATGAAGCGGCAGAACAACAAGCGCCCGCTGTTGGCCGCCTGCGACATCTACCGCCCCGCCGCCATCACCCAGTTGGAAGTGGTGGGCGGACAGCTGGATGTCCCCGTCTTCCAGATGGGCCAGACCGATCCCGTGGACATCGCCAAGGCCGCCATCGCCCACGCCAAGAAGCACGGCAACGACATGGTGTTCCTGGACACCGCCGGGCGGCTCCATGTGGACGAGGCCCTGATGAATGAGCTCAGGGCCATCAAGGCCGCCGTGAATCCGGATGAGATCCTGCTGGTGGTAGACGCCATGATCGGCCAGGACGCCGTCACCGCAGCCAAGGCCTTTGACGAGGCGCTGGACATCACCGGCGTGATGCTCACCAAACTGGACGGCGATGCCAGAGGCGGTGCCGCCCTCTCCATCCGGTCTGTCACCGGCAAGCCCATCAAGTTTGCGGGCACCGGCGAGAAACTGGACCAGATCGAGGTCTTCCACCCGGACCGCATGGCCAGCCGCATCCTCGGCATGGGCGATGTGCTCACCCTCATCGAAAAGGCGCAGCAGTCGGTCGATGAGAAAAAGGCCCTGGAGCAGATGGAGAAGCTGCGCAAGAACAAGTACACCCTGAACGACTACTACGATCAGCTCACTCAGCTCAAGGGCATGGGCTCCATGGAGGACATCCTGGGGATGATGCCCGGGATGCAGGGCATGAAACTGGACGCCGCCAGCCTGGACACCAAGATGCTCACCCAGATCGAGGCCATCATCCAGTCCATGACCCCCTACGAGCGGGAAAACCCCAATGTGCTGAACTCCAGCCGCAAGAGACGCATTGCCATGGGCTCCGGCACCCAGGTGCAGGACGTGAACCGCCTGCTAAAGCAGTTTGATATGCTGCAAAAGATGACCCAGCAGCTGGTGAATCCCAAGAAAGCCAGGGGATTCATGAACCGGCTGCGGGGCATGAAACTCCCCTTCTGATGGTATGTGCCCTCCGGGCATTGGCCATAACCTAAGCAAACATCTTTTCTGGAGGTGAATATACCATGGTGAAAATCAGACTTCGCCGCATGGGTGCCAAGAAAGCTCCCTTCTACCGCGTTGTAGTGGCAGACTCCCGTTATCCGCGGGACGGACGCTTTATCGAAGAGCTGGGTACCTATGATCCCCGTCAGGCTCCTGCCGCCATCAACATCGACATCGAGCGGGCGCAGGCTTGGATCAAGACCGGCGCTCAGCCCACGGACACGGTGCGCGACCTGCTCAAAAAGGCCGGCCTGTAATACCGGATGGGAGGCCACATGAAGGAACTGCTCAATTATATCGCCCGGAGCCTGGTGGATAACCCGGAGGCGGTGTCCGTAGAAGAGTACGAGACCCCCGCCGGCATGATCCTGGAACTCCGGGTGGCCCCGGATGACATGGGCAAGATTATCGGACGGCAGGGCCGCATCGCCAAGGAGATCCGGACGCTGATGCGCTCAGCTGCCCAGCGCCAGGGCATTAAGCTCACGGTGGACATCATCTGAGCCTGTTTTCACACCGGCCGGGCGGGGACGCTGTCCCCGCCCTTTTTTGATCCAGTGCCGGCCGCTGCCGGCACTGGATCAAATCATCCAAAATAAAGTCAACTCGGCATTTCAGCTGAGTTTTCCGCCTATCCTGCAGCATACACACGGAGGTTTCTATGAACGAATATCTAGAATGCGGCCAGGTGGTGAACACCCACGGCATCCGCGGAGAGGTCCGCATCGTCCCCTGGGCAGACAGTCCCGAGTTTCTCTGCCGCCTGAAGACGCTGTACCTGGACGGCAAGCCCATGGAGGTGAAATCCTGCCGGGTCCACAAGGGCAGCAACATCGTCCAGTTTGCCGGGATAGATACCGTAGAGGCCGCCATGCAGCTGCGGGACAAGGTGGTATCCCTGCGCCGCGGCGATGTCCACCTGCCGGAGGGCCGCTATTTCCTGGCAGATCTCATCGGCATCCAGGTGGTAGACGAGGACGGCAAGGAGCTGGGCACCTTGGAGGAGATCCTCACCCCTTCCGCCCAGAACATCTACCTGGTGCGTGGGGAGCGGGAGATCATGATCCCCGCCGTCCCGGAGTTTGTGCTGGACGTGGACATCGCCGGCCGCACCATGAAAGTGCATCTCATTGAAGGGATGTGAGGGCCCTGTACCGCATCGATATCATGACCCTCTTCCCGGACACCGTGGGCGATGTGCTCAGCGAGTCCATCCTGGGGAGAGCCCAGGAGCGGGACTACCTGCGCATTGAGACCCACCAGATCCGGAACTACACGGTGAACAAACAGAGGCAGGTGGACGACTACCCCTACGGCGGCGGCCATGGGGCCATTCTCCAGGCAGATCCCCTGTACCGCTGCTGGGAGCATCTCATTTCCCAGGCAGAGCCGGATGTCCGCCCCCACACCATCTTTCTCTCTCCCTGCGGGAAGACCTTCACCCAGGCAGACGCCCGGCGTCTGGCCTGGGAGCACAGCCATCTGATCCTGGTCTGCGGCCACTATGAGGGCATAGATCAGCGCTTTGTCGATGCCTGCGTGGATGAGGAGATCTCCCTGGGAGACTTTGTGCTCACCGGCGGAGAGATCGCCGCCATGGCCGTGGCCGATGCCGTATCCCGGCTGGTCCCAGGGGTGCTGTCTGATCCAGAGTGCTTTGAGAACGAGAGCCACTGGAACAACACCCTGGAATATCCCCAGTACTCCCGCCCGGAGATCTGGCACGGCATGGCCGTGCCAGAGGTCCTGCTGGAGGGCAACCACGCCTCGGTGGAGCGCTGGCGGCGGAAGCAGTCTCTGCTGCGCACCCGGGAGCGAAGGCCGGATCTCTTTGCAAAACTGGATCTATCCTCTAAGGAGGATCAGGCGCTGCTGGCGGAACTGGACAAGGAGCAATCCAGGCCTACCCTGCCAGACAAAGTGATCTGCAGGAAGGCCTGTGAAGGAGATTTCCCTGTCATGGAGGGCATCGCCGCAGATGCCCGGAGGTACCTCCACAGCCACGGCGTAGACCAGTGGGGCGGCCCGATCCCCTATCCCGGCAGAGCGGATTTCCTGGCAGATCTATCCCGGGGAGAGCTGTATGTGCTGCTCTGCGGGGACGAGATCGGCGCCTTCTTTACCCTCACCACAGAGCCAGATCCCAACTACGCCGCCATCACAGACGGCAAGTGGGCATCGGAGGAGCCCTATGCCACCATCCACCGCAGCGCGGTAGCTGCCCGGTGGCGCGGCACCGGCCTGGCAGACAAGATGGTACAGGAGGCGGAGCGCATCGCCTGGAATGCCGGCATCCACTGGCTGCGGGCAGACACCCATAAGAAGAACAAGCCTATGCAGGCCCTGCTGCGGCGGCACAACCTGCAATACAGGGGCAATGTGCTGGTATCGGTGCAGGAGGGCCACGATCCCCGGAGAGTGGCCTATGAGAAGCGGATCAAGCGGCCAAAGGAGAGACGGAAATGAACCTCACAGACATCCATGCCATCCGGGACCTGCTGGGCCGCCACGGATTTCACTTCTCCAAGTCCATGGGACAGAACTTTCTCATCGCAGACTGGGTGCCCAGACAGATCGCCGAGAGCGCCCATCTGGGCCCTGAAGACGGGGTACTGGAGATCGGCCCTGGCATCGGCTGCCTGACCCAAGAGCTGGCACAGCGGGCTGGCAAAGTGGTGTCCGTAGAGCTGGACAAGACGCTGCTGCCGGTGTTGGCGGAGACTTTAGCAGATCTTCCCAACACTGAGGTGGTGTCCGGAGATGTGATGAAGCTGGACCTGCAGGAGCTGGTGGAGACACATCTGCCGGGGTTAAACCCCCACGTCTGCGCCAATCTGCCCTATAACATCACCACCCCAGTGCTCACCCGCATCCTGGAGAGCGGGCTCTTTCACTCCGTGACGGTGATGGTGCAGCGGGAGGTGGCCAGACGAATCTGCGCCGCCCCAGGCACCGCAGACTACGGCGCATTCACTCTTCTATGCCAGTATCACGCAGAGTGTACTTCCCTCTTTGACGTCCCTGCCGGCTGCTTCCTGCCGCCCCCCAAGGTAACCTCCTCTGTGGTACACATGGCAATCCGGGAGACACCGCCTGTCCCGGCAGCGCCTACGATTCTCTTTCCAGTGGTACGGGCCGCTTTTGGACAGCGGAGAAAGACCCTGTTGAACGCCCTCTTCTCCGCCTATGGCGCCCGGTACACCAAGGACCAGATCCGGGAGATGCTCATCGGCTGCGGGCTCTCGGAGAACATCCGGGGTGAGGCCCTATCCCTGGAACAGTTTTCCGATTTGGCCATGCAGCTGCGGTGATCCCATCCTCGCGCATCCGGCCAGTTCGCCTTGCAGATTAAGACAAGTATTCGGAATAAAGTGCAAGAGAACGCTGCATGCATCTGTAGCGATTCGGCGCTGCAGCGCGTGCAGTATCTGTATAGCTCTTCTCCTTTACAGCCTTTGCATTGCACACTCTATCATATCATATCAGGTCTGTCCAGCGAGAGTAGACAGTGTTAAGCAAGATAGACCGGAGGAAAAGCAGGACAGGAAATCAGGCGCAAGGAAAATGAGAATCAGACAATTGTTGCAGCGCCCGCCTCAATTGTTTTATTTTGCTTTTCGTTGTTCTAATTCACTCCCTGCTCCATACAATGATCAGGGGGTACTTCCCCTCGATGTATCACACAGGTCCGCCGGTCCGGGATGTCCCGGGCCGGCGGACCTTTCGCTATGGCCGTTTTCCCGATGCATCTCACTGGCAGCCAGGCCATGTAGGAGCACATCCTCGAGAGCACCGCCAATTTGAACCCTTCCCAGAAAAATCTTCGCTTGCATGATGGAGGTATACGTAATATTACATAGGACAACCTAGATGAGATGGCACCTCACACCTAGGATGAAGTACGCCTGTGAGTCGAGAGCCTTGGTAATATCTCCAGTGGATGCCCTTCTCCATTCGCGAACGCTGCCTGAAAAACGGCGCTAAAGCTACTGCAAATCAAGATATTTTGGCCTCAAAGAGAGGACCAGAACTTAATCTAAGTTGATAGGGCAGCGGCTATGGACTCACCCCCTTCGGAGAAACAAATAAGGCTATGCCAGTGCCCATAGCATACCAAAGGGTCGCTTAAGCTCCAATCGTGTCCCTTCACAGAATGCGTTCGATTAACTGTGTTTATTTTCCGAATTGCTAGGTGATCAAAATGATCGGGTCAGAAAGTTCGCTAAAATGTTCTCGAAAACAGCGAAAACGCGGCAAAATCGCAACTTATTTAGAAATAACCCCTAAAGAAACCTCCACTGTGCAAGTGATGATTTTCCCAGAAACTGCGAAGCAAGAGAGTGCCTGGTTTCGTGCTGCCGGATCGGGCGGATCATCCGTTGGCCCCGGGTACAGCAGTCTACCCAGCCGTCCGGCACATATGTCATCTGTGCCGCCTTTCCCGCTGTGCCCTGCGTTTCCGAGGGATCCGGCAGCCATTGGGTGCCTGGACAGCGGTAGTCCCCTGCCGCTGTCCAATCCCGTCCCCGCTGCATAGGATGCACCCGAGGAGGTTTTTTCCTATGCCAAACATCTATCTGTCCCCATCCACCCAGGAGGCCAACGAGTACGTCAACGGCGGCACCGAAGAGGAGTGGATGAACCGTCTGGCGGATGCCATGGTGCCCTATCTCAACGCCTCCGGCATCCGCTTTACCCGCAACACCCCCGACATGACCGCCGCTTCCTCCATCCGGGCATCTAACGCCGGCAACTACGACCTGCACCTGGCCCTGCACTCCAACGCCTCCCCGGCATCCAGCTACGGCCAGCACCGCGGGATCATGATATACTACTACCCCGGCAGCACCAACGGCCGGAGGGCAGCCGACCTGGTGGCGCTGAACCTGAAAGAGGTCTATCCCCTGCCCAACCAGGTGCGGCTGGAGGCCACTACGGCCATCGGAGAGGTGCGGCAGCCCAGAGCGCCGTCTGTGTTCATCGAGCTGGGCTATCACGACAACCCGGATGACGCCACCTGGATCAAGAATCACCTGAACGAGGCCGCCAGAGCCATCGTCCTGGGCCTGTGCGAGTACTTCGGCATCCCGTTTCTGAACCCGGCGGAGCCACGGAAAGGGATCGTAGACGTGGACTGGGGCTACCTCAACATCCGCTCCAAACCCAGCATCAGCGCCCCGGTGATCGCCAAGGCCTATGACGGCACCCGGCTCACCATTCTGAACCGGTACGAGGGCTGGTATCTGGTTTCTTTCGATGGGCAGGAGGGTTACGCCAGTGCAGACTACATCACCCTGGTCTGAGACCGCAGGCCCGGTGCCGGCAAAGCACGTCTGGCTGACCGCCCAGTCCCCGGAGGAGGCGGAAAAGGCCGCCCAGGCGCTGCGGGAAGTCCTGCAGGATGAGGCAAGCCCGGGCCCAGACCCGGAGGCAGACAGCGTCTAAAGGCACATACAGACTGCACTTTCACGATTCCAAGGGATTTCTCAGGATTCCCGCCCATTTCTCTCTTGCACTTTTCCCCCGCTGCCGGTATCATAGGCACAACATACCGGAAAGGCGGCAGAGACAATGAAACTCACTTTCCTGGGCGCTGGCAGCACCGTATTCGCCAAGAACATCACCGGCGACACCATGCTGACCGACCCCTTCCACGATGTGGAGATCGCCCTGTACGACATAGACGCCAAGCGGCTGCAGGAGTCCTACGCCATGGTGACGGCCATGAACGAGACCATCAACCAGGGCCGGGCCACGGTGCGCCAATACCTGGGCGTGGAACAGAGAAAGGATGCCCTGCGGGGTGCAGACTTTGTGGTGAACGCCATCCAAGTGGGGCTCTATGACCCATGCACCATCATCGACTTCGAGGTGCCCAAGAAGTACGGCCTGCGCCAGACCATCGGCGACACTTTGGGCATCGGCGGCATCTTCCGGGGCCTGCGCACCATCCATGTGCTGAAGGACTTTGCCCGGGACATGGAGGAGGTCTGCCCGGACGCGTGGTTTCTGAACTACACCAACCCCATGGCCATCCTCACGGGCTATATGCTGCGGTTCACCCAGGTGAAGACCGTGGGGCTGTGCCACAGCGTGCAGGTGTGCACAGAGCATCTGCTGAAACAGCTGGGCATGGAGGACAAACTGGAGGGCCGCTCCGAGAAGATCGCCGGCATCAACCACATGGCGTGGCTGCTGGAGATCCGGGACAGGGACGGCAACGATCTGTATCCCGAGATCCGCCGCCGGGCAGCTGAGGCCAACGCCCGCCGGGACCACCTGGACATGGTCCGCTACGACTACATCGCCAAGCTCGGCTACTACTGCACCGAGAGCTCGGAGCACAACGCGGAGTACAATCCCTTCTATCTGAAGCCCAACCGCCCGGACCTGGTGGAGTACTTCCGGATCCCCCTGGACGAGTACCCCCGGCGGTGCGTGAACCAGATCAACGGCTGGGAAAAGCAGTATCAGGACATCATGGCCGGCGGCAAGGTGCAGCACACCCGCTCCACCGAGTACGCCTCCCACATCATGGAGGCCATCCAGACCGGCCGCCCCTACCGCATCGGCGGCAATGTATTGAACCACGGGGCCATCTCCAACCTGCCCTGGGACGCCTGCGTGGAAGTCCCCTGCCTGGTGGACAACAGCGGCATCACCCCCACCCTGGTTGGACCGCTGCCCACGCAGCTCGCCGCCATGAACAGCACCAACATCTACTGCCAGATGCTCACCATTGAGGCCGCTGTGGAGCAGAGCCGGGAGAAGACCATTATGGCCGCCATGATGGATCCCGTCTGCGGGGCCAACCTCAGCACCGATGAGATCGTGTCCCTCTGCGATGACCTGATCGCGGCCCACACCGCAGCTGGTTATCCCGTCTTCTGATTTCCGTTGTATTTTCTTTATTGTTCTGTGCTAAATGCCAAATATTATAAAGACAATACAATTATCATGCACTGCACATACTGATTTCCGGCTCACTGCGCCGCAAACGAAATCCTCGCTCGCACCGCTGCCCCATGGCAGCGGTGCGGGCACGCTTTTGCATATACCACTTGCCAATCTGGGGAAATCTGTGTATACTAGGCAGCGGATTCTGGCCCGCCTTAAGAGGCCAGCAGTATCCCCCAATGGATACCATCCCGAGGGCAGATCTCCTCGGTACCCATACACCGCAAGATATAGGAGGATTCACGCTATGTGCGGCATCACCGGCTTCGTCTCCCGCTCCGCCCCAGACCGCAAGGTGCTGGAGGCCATGGGGAACACCATCCGCCACAGGGGCCCGGACGGCGAAGGATACTATGTGGACGGCCACTGCGCCATCGCCCACCACAGACTTTCCATCATCGATCTCGCTGGCGGCAGCCAGCCCATGCAGACGGCGGACGGCAGATATATTATCGCATACAACGGCGAGGTCTATAACTTCCAGGAGCTGCGGAAAGAGCTGCAGGCCCAGGGGCGCACCTTTGCCACCAACTCTGATACGGAGGTAATCCTCCAGGGATATGCCCAATGGGGCGTCCATGTGGCGGAGAGACTCCGGGGCATGTTCGTCTTTGTGATCTGGGACAGGGAGAAACAGGAGCTCTACGGCGCTCGGGACCCCTTCGGCATCAAGCCCATGTACTACGCCACCATGGGAGACACCTTCTTCTTCGGCTCTGAGTTGAAGAGCTTTCTCCCCCACCCGGCCTTCCGCAAGGAGCTGAACAAAGACGCCCTGAAGCTGTATCTCACCTTCCAGTACTCCGCCCTGACGGAGTCCTTCCTGAAGGGCGTCTATCGACTACTCCCCGGCCACTATTTCCTCCACCGGGACGGCTGCACCGAGTTCTATCACTTCGCCCAGCTCACCTTCGATCCCCACGACATGCCGCTGGAGGACCGGGCCAAGCAGATCCTGGAGACGGTGAAGGAGTCTGTAAAGGCACACGAGATCAGCGATGTGGAGGTTGGCTCGTTCCTCTCCGGCGGCATCGACTCCAGCCTCATCGCGGCCCTGTCCCGGCCGGATAAGACCTACTCCGTGGGCTTTGAGCGGGAGGGCTTTAACGAGACCCATGAGGCAGAGGCCCTGTGCAAGGAGATCGGCCTGAAGAACTACTCCAAGGTGATCACCGCCCAGGAGTTCTTTGACATTCTCCCCGCCATCCAGTACTTTGCCGATGAGCCCAACGCCAACCTCTCCACCGTTCCCCTGTATTTTCTCTCCAGACTTGCCTCCCAGGACGTGAAGGTAGTGCTGTCTGGTGAGGGCGCAGACGAGCTCTTCGCCGGCTATGAGCTCTACCACACCACCAAGCTCTTCCGAACCTATAAGAAGCTGCCCAAGGGGATCCGCAAGGCGGCCGCCGGCGTGGCCAAGAAGCTGCCCAAATTCCACGGCCAGGGCTTTCTCATCAAGGCGTCCAAAGACGTGCGGGAGTACTTTGTGGGACAGGCCTTTATCTTCGATGAGGATGAGGCGGAGCAGATTCTCAAGCCCGAGTTCCAGGGCGGACTCACTTGGCGGGATGTGACGGCCCCTTACTTCGATGCCGTCCAGGACCAGGACGACCTGGTACAGATGCAGTATCTGGACCTGCACCTCTGGCAGCCCCTGGACATCCTGCGCAAGGCAGACCGCATGACCATGGCCAACGCCCTGGAGCTGCGGGTCCCCTACCTGGACCGGGAGGTCTGGGCCGTGGCCCGGGACATCCCCAGCGAGCAGAAGATGACCGGCAAGATGGTGACCAAGGTGCCGCTCCGGGAGGCCGCCAAGCCGGTGCTTCCGGACGAGTGGATCAACCGCCCCAAGAAGGGCTTCCCCGTCCCCTTTATCGCATGGCTCCGGGAGGAGAAGTACTACAACTGGGCCAAAGACATCATCCAGGCGGACTACACCGCCCGCTTCTTCGACCAGAAGGCCCTTCTGGACATGCTGGACCGCCACTACAGCGGCAAGAGCAAGGAGCACCGCAAGCTCTACACCGTGCTCTCCTTCCTCATCTGGTACCGGGTGTACTTCCCCGAGGAGTGCGGCGCCGAGCCCTTTGTGCCGCCGGAGCCGGTGCGGCGGAGAGCTTGACGCAGCCAGGTTGTTCAATTTTATTTTTGTTTGCCTTATCTTGTCTTATTCCGATGTAGCACCATGAAATAGAGCAAGTATAGTCCTTTTTGTCCAATAAGGCTGTCCAGGACGGATCCAGCCGCTCCATCCATCTGTATGACTGCATCCGGGAAACAGACAACAAACCCAAAAATAATACACCGGCCAGCCTCACGGCTGGCCGGTGTAAGCCAATTGGCAAAGATCCCTTGGAAAGGAGGCCCCGCACATGCCGCAGCGTGCCTGCATCGCCATCGACCTGAAAAGCTTCTACGCCTCTGTGGAGTGCCTGGAGCGGGGTCTGGATCCCCTGACGACACACCTTGTAGTGGCAGACGAGAGCCGGACGGAGAAGACCATCTGCCTCGCCGTGACGCCATCGCTGAAGGCATACGGATTGCCCGGCAGATGCCGGCTCTTTGAAGTGGTACAAAAGGTACGGGAGATCAACTCCGGGCGGCTGACCAAGGCACCGGGACACCAGTTCACCGGAGAATCCTCCAGCGCCCCTGCCCTGGCAGCAGATCCGGGGCTGTCCCTGACATACGTGGTGGCCCGGCCGCAGATGGCGCTCTATATGAAGCGCAGCACGGAGATCTACCAGATCTATCTGAAATACGTGGCACCGGAGGACATCCATGTATACTCCATCGATGAGGTGTTCATGGATGTGACCCACTACCTCGCCACCTATCACAGCACCGCCAAACAGCTGGCCCAGAAGATCATTGCAGACGTTCTCACCACCACCGGCATCACCGCCACGGCGGGCATCGGGACCAATCTATACCTCTGCAAGGTGGCGATGGACATTGTGGCAAAGCACATCCCGCCGGACCAGAACGGCGTGCGGATCGCCGAGCTGGACGAGATGTCCTACCGGGAGAAACTGTGGTCTCACACGCCCCTGACGGACTTCTGGCGGGTTGGACGAGGGTATGCCAGGCGCCTGGAATCGGTGGGGCTGCACACCATGGGAGATATCGCCCGGTGCTCCCTGGGAAGCGGCGCCGACTTCTACAACGAAGACCTGCTATACAAGATGTTCGGGGTAAATGCAGAGCTTCTCATCGACCACGCATGGGGCTGGGAGCCCTGTACCATTGCAGACATCCAGGCCTATGAGCCGGAGAACAACAGTGTGAGCAGCGGACAGGTGCTGCCGTCTCCGTACTCCTTCGAGAAGGCGCGGCTGGTGGTCCGGGAGATGGCAGACATGATGACGCTGGATCTGGCGGAGAAAGGCCTGGTGACCGATCAGCTGACCCTCTCCGTCCGCTACGACAACGCTGTGCTGCAGGACCCCAGCCGGAGGCAGGCCTATCACGGGCCGGTATCCCAGGACCGGTACGGACGGGATATCCCAAAATCCGCCCACGGGAGCGTAAACATCCCCGAGGGATACACCTCTTCCGATAAGAAGATCGTGTCTGCGGCAGTGTCCCTCTATGAGCAGATCGTGGACCGCAATCTCTTGGTACGGCAGCTGTATCTGGGCGCCAACCATGTGATCCGGGAGGCCGAGATCCCCAGCGTGGAGTCTGAGCAGTTGGACCTCTTCACAGACTACGAGGCACTGGCGAAGGAGCGGGAACAAAAAGAGGCTTCCCGGGCCAAGGAGAAGAGCAAGCAGCAGGCGGTACTGGAGATCCGCCGGAAGTTCGGGAAGAACGCCATCCTGAAAGGCACCAGTCTGGAGGATGGCGCTACCGCAAAAGAACGCAACCAGCAGATCGGCGGACACAGAGCTTGAGGAGGTGCATCACAGATGGCAAGCGGCTATGAGGATATCATCCATCTCCCCCACCACCAGTCTAAGGTGCACCCCAGAATGCCGGTATCCGCCAGAGCGGCGCAGTTCGCCCCCTTTGCCGCCCTGACTGGATACGAGGATGCGGTTGAGGAGACAGCACGGCTTACGGAGGATCGAATGGAGCTCACCGAAGAGGCCAAGGCCATGATCGATCTGAAGCTACAGTATCTGCGAGACCATCTGGATGAGCACCCCGCGGTGACTGTGACCTACTTTGTGCCGGATCGCCGTAAGGCGGGAGGGGCCTATGTGACGGTACATGGGATCCTGAGAGCGACAGATCCGCTGGCAGGTACGATCACCTTGCAGGATCGAACGGTGATCCCGATTCAGGAAATCACACAACTGCTGCGTTTCTGATCCATCACAGCACTCCGGCGTCAATCAGCTGATCGCACGTCTCGTTCAAGTCTCGAATCATCTCAATGAAACGCTTCCGCTGTAGCGCTGTTTCAGGGCTGTACTCTTCTGCTTCACCCTGGTCTGATGTTCTGCCGACAATGTAATCGATAGATGTCCCGAAATAGGTCGCCAAAGCACACAAGGTGCCTATGCTCGGCTCATTGGACGAGGTCTCGTATTTGTGGACGGCTTGTTGGCTAAGGTGGAGATATTCTGCCAGTTTCTGCTGGGAAATCCCGTTCGCCTGCCGCAGGCGGCGGAGGTTTTTGACCATTCTAATGCACCTCTTTTTAGATCTTTAGAACACAAACGGACGTTGTACCGCTATGCAGTGCTGCGTCATTTTGTAAATAGAAAGTTTCTCCCGAAAACGCATGTCCCTGTGCTGAAAGTAAGACCCGCAAAAGAGAACCAGCACGGAATGCAGTGTCAGTCCGTTCGAATAGATGGTTTGTCCTAATTCTTCTTGGACTTGCTTACAAGGTCGTTGGCCAGGCTGACTGCCGTTGCGATGGTATCGCACATGTCCAGGTACATGCAGGTCCCCAATCTGCCGGCAAAGACGACATTGGGTTCCTTCGCTCCCACTTTCCGGTAGATCTCAGCGATCTGCTCGTTCTTCCTGGAATCCAACAGCCTGTACGGGATCAGGCCTGGCTCCCAACGTTCCTTCACGATTTCCCGGCCCACAACCGTCTTATCGCTCTTCTCGTTCAGGAAGTACTTGTACTCTACCATCCGGCACCATTCATTTTCGCCCAGTTTCTGGTAGCGCACGCCCGTGTACTGGTACAGCTCCTGCTCCCGTTCCACCAGGATATTCTTCATGCCGTTGTACTTCAGGCGTCCGTGCTTATAGTCGAAGTACTCGTCAATCGGCCCTGTGTAGATTACCGTCCCCTTCAGGTCCGGCCGTGCCTTCATGAGATCCTGGTAGGATATCCCCGTGATGGTGGGGATCCCCTTGAGCAGTTTCTCAATGAGTGCGTTGTAGCCGCCCTCCGGAACATACTGTACGCCATAGGAGATCCAGTTGGCATGCTCCTGCATGAACGGCAGGTACTCCTCATTCCGCATTTTGAATAGGTGCATACCATACTTGTGGACCGTGATATCTCCGACCTTCTCGCAGGCCAGCATGCCGCCCACTTCCGGCTTCCGTTCAATCACCAGGCATTTCTTCTTCAGTTTCTTGGCCTGGCGGGCAAAGGTGCTCCCAAAGAGGCCGGCACCTACCACCAGGAAATCGTAGTTGTCTTTGAGCGCGGCGATCTTGGCCTGGAGCTCCGCCTGGTCTACCGGCTTGTCTTGGAACGTCACCTGCCGGACGGGGACCTTGGACTTGTCGTAATCGCCTTTAAACGGCAGTTTCCTCAGTGGAAGCTCCCCTCTTGACCCGGGAAGCAGCCGGATCAGCCCTGACTTCAGCACCACAGGCATGTTCTATTTGTTCACCTCCTGGAAAATATGTCTGGCAAACACCAGATTGATTGGACATGCATTGGATTTCTGTTGCTCTATCATGGCCACAGGAAAGATCAGTTGTACAATCTTTGACACAATTGATCTGATTTGATTGACTCACATTCTCTGTCTGTACCGAACCCGTGCGATTGCCACCGCGCCTGCCCAGTGCAGACATAGACTGTATGAGCTCTCTCGTGCTGGATGTCCATCAACCAACAGCTTTGCCTTCTCGACCCCATAATACAACATTTTGGACGGTTTTTCAACTATAAATTCCACAGAAATCGACTTTTCTTCAAGTTTCTGAGTTCCATTTTTCCTTTTGTTTCCTCAGGAAGGGAGCAAAGGCCTCTCTCAAAGGTCGACTGCTGCTAATCCACAGAGCAGGCAATGAGCGGCCACCATAGGCCATGTGAAATGGCCTATGGTGGCCGCTCGGGATTGCGCTATTGCTTTTCATGCCTGACTGCCTCAGGGTTGCTGCGATGTGTGCTCTTTTTCTCGCGCCTATGGCCCCTTCCGTTCAGATTTTCAGTTTCTGCCCCACAAAGATCACATTCGGATTTGCAATACCGTTCTTCTTCGCCAATGCCTGGACCGTTGTGTGGAAGCGCACCGCGATACTGCTGAGCGTGTCGCCCGGCCGCACCACATAGGTCTGCCCAGACGGTGCGCTCTGCGGGGCCGGCTTTGGCTTGGGTTGAAGCTGAGGCTTGGGTTGGGGCTGGGGCTGGGATGCAACGCTCCCTCCGGTAAAGCTGGAATACAGAAAGTCCGTGTCCACGGCAACGGAGATACCATCGATACGGCCGGAGGCGCTGTTTTGCCACAGGTCATGCTGACCCTTGTAGCGGTCTGTCCCGGAACGCACATGGGCGACCCAGGTGTAATTCTGGCCCTTGATCTTTCCCAAATCCAGTAAATTGTTGTACCAGAACCACAGGGCATATACGCCCGCTGCAAAGCCGCCCTGGCGTATCCTGTCGCAAAAGCTGACGGCGATCTGCGTCAGGGTATTGCGGCCAAGCGGCCTGATCTTCGGGTCTTCCATGTCCAAAAACACCGGCAGTTCCAGTGTCTTGCCGGACAGTTCCTGCAGCGTCCATTCCGCACCCGCCACAGCGGCGTTGCCATCCGTGCTGTAGTTGTACACATAGGCGCCGATGGGAATGCCCAAGCGTTTGCACGCCTCGTAATTGCGCTGGAATTTCGCGTCCAGATGATGGTTGCCGGGCTTCTCAATCCATCCCAGACGCAGGATAGCGAATTCAATCTGCGGCTTCACTTTCTCCCAGGATATATTCCCTTGGAATTCGCTCACATCGATTCCGAACATAGACTTGACCCCCCTTTGTATTAAGCATATTATCGCTTTGCTTTCGCGCTGTCAAGCCCCTGTATTGCAGTTGGCGGAGCGGGCAGAACCCCGCCCCGCTAAATTGAATTGGCCTTACTGGATCAGCACGGCAAATTTGATGCAGAAGAAGACGTCCGCACAGCCCACGCCCATGCTTCCCAGTTCAAATGTCTGTGCCAGGTGGCTGTAGATCTGGTTCTCATTGGGAGCGGTGTTGTCCAGACCGCCGTATAGCCGCGTGACTTAGCTACCATCGCATGTAAAGTTCTCTCATGTCCTCTACTTTTCTTTTCAATAATTTACTTAGAGTAATAGTCAATTATTCCATTTTATCAAATTCTGTTTATATTTCCACTCGATATCATGTTTAAACTTGGGCCTTCCTTTATATGGAAGCGAGTCTACAGTGTGTCTCAGTATCCTTCCGCTGGTTCCTGTTATATGAGCCGCCAATTCACTATAGATTGCGGACGTTTCAGGGATCCAATACACAGTGACGGTGCAATGAACCTCATCACCACGCGAATTCATGACATCTTTTTCACACAGTCTCAGATACAAATCGTCAATCGGGCTCCAATCATCATCATAGCAGGATTCACCAAACGCTTTCTCCCCATCTGTAATACACCAATATTTTCATTCATCTTTTTGGTCCACCAATTTCATATAGCTGTTTACTTTCAGATTGCGTAGAATGATTCCCGTATTGCATTCGGGCGAAACGAAGCCATCGACAAGCCACTTTACTCTTAATATCATTTTATTGTCTGTAGGAACTTCTACAAAGCATTCTCTGCCTTTGTCTTGCATATAAAACACTTCCTTCATCATCGAATAAGATCAGAATTTCTACTTCAGGACTAACATCATAGCCCATCTCTTGTACGGATTTAAGAGCAAAACACAATTGGCCAACTGAATATGTTCTTTGCGATGGTATCTCCCTCCTTACCTGAAACCTGATTACACTGATCCTAAGCATGTATCACCTGATGAATGGGCTCACAGCCAGCGGTCTCTGAACATCGTGGGAGATATTTTGCCCACACAGTGAGGACAGCTTTTCTGTGCTTCAGGTTCCCCTGGCAGGCGCAGGCTCTGCGCCTGCCAGGAGTCTGAACTTAGTTTGTGTTTTTTGGCTTTTACAGAGGTACGCCCGATCTCAGTTTTGTGACTGTGTACGTTTGTATGTCACAATGATCTTGACAGTCCCCAAGGGCATCCGGAAGGAATAGACGTGACCGTTGTTCCGCAGATTGATCCCCTCATACTTGACGCGGATTTGCCGATTATCCATGGTCCTGACAACAGTTGCCTGGTCTACCTCCCAGCCCGAACTTGTCTTAATGGTAAACCTCACGGTTTCTCCGGCATAAGCGGAGATGTGATCCCGTATGACAAATCCTTCTCTTCCGCTCTCCTGCTCCACCGGGTACTCTCGGACATAGGGCCCTGTCCTTCTGGTAGGAAGCAGATCCAGATGGATTCGCACATCCCCTACGACCTTGATGGTCTGCGTCACGATGCCGCCGGCCGAATTGTTGGTATGGAACCGCTGCCGCAAACCGTTCACGGTATAGTACGATGTAGGGCGGATGATGTAGTTCAGAGCCGGTGTGATGGTGATCGTAACCTCGGTATCTGCATCAATGGCGTAGGTGTCATCGGACTCCAGCTCAGTCGTCTCAAGCTCTCCGTTGACAACCTGCGAGATCTCAATGAGTGCATGGTCAAAGGGTTCTGCGGTGATACCGTACTGCCCTTCCCCTACTATCGCGGCAAACTCCGGGAACACTGTGATGTTGCCGATGAAGCCGGTACCCTCTCGGATCGTGATCTTCTCTTCTTTGTTCTTCCCGGTAAATCCCAGAAGGATCTCGGTGTCCTCATCCAGGCAGTATGTCTTACTCCCCACCTTATACCCGGGGTCTGCCTGGAACAACAGTTCCAGCCCCATCATAGGGTCTATGACAGGAGGGATGGTCTGTCCGCTCTTCAGCTCATAGGTTTTGCCATCCTGTGTAAAGCTGACCTGGCCGTGCTCATACTCCGGCACGCTGATGGAATACTTTTCCACAAAGTAGACTTCCAGCGTAATATCCCCGTTTGCCTGTTGGATCGTGGTCTGCAGTCTGTCTCTCCGGCGCACCGTGAATTCGAAGAGGTCATCGTTCATGGTGTAGTAGGCACCTGCTGCGAAATGGGTGCTGTCCGGCTCCAGCCAGACATCCAGCTTAGATCCGGGCTTCAGCTTCAGCGTATCTCCGGGGTTCAGGTAGTCGAAAGACCGTCTGCTGCGCTCATCCGTGGAACTCACAGCGATCTTGCCGCCTGTGAAGGTGCCCACCGTGATGGTGTAGAACGGGAGTACTTCAGCCGCTGCTGCCGGTGCTTCCAGTGCCATGCTCGCCACGAGGCAGACAGCCAGGCATATTGCTAAAATTCGAACAACGAACCGCATGTTTGAACAATTAGCTTTGTATTTCATCATAATGAGTCCCTCCTTATGCTATTTTGAATGGGTTATTGGTACAAACTGTTCTCATTTGGCGCCAGCACGAAACATCAAGTATCCCTCAGATGCACGCAATGATCAGTTCCTGGAGTGCTGCCTGATTTTTGCTTTGATCCAGGCTCTCCTGGCAGGAATCTTGATTCAGCTTACAATCCTTTTGCAGCCTTAGCCGTTTTCTCACCTGTGACTGCGGGACACCATCGTTCTAATCCCCTGCACAGCCGATGTTATGACTGATCAAAGGCTGTTGCAGCCGTACTGGCACCTCAAGCTTATCAGATGCGTTTGTACGTCACATTGACCTTCACAGAGGCCTGCGGCATGGTGAACACGAAGACTCTTCCATTGTTGTTCGGGTTGATTCCCATGTATCTTACTGGAATGACCTGCCTGCTATAGGTTGTCACGGTGACAGCATCGACTTCGTAGCCGGTATCCGGTTTGATCGTCAGAGTCACCGTCTCGCGAACATACGCTGTGATGTGATCCCGAATCACAGAGCCTGGTCCGGAATCGTCCACATCCACTGCATAGAGTCTATCGTACGCTGGCACTCTTGCAGGATAAAGCGTGAAGGAAATCAGCGTATCCCCTGTGACCTTGACGGTTGTCGTCACCGCCTGGCCGCCTGTGCTGTTGCCAGTTAGGTATTGCCTCACGCCCCCTATTGTGACAGAGCCGTAGTACATGCAATAATTGGGGGCTGGGTGGATGGTGATTGTTACGTCAGTGTCCGCGCCGATCCCATAGATCTCATCCGGCTGCAGTGTTCTCGAGGTTGTTACCCCATCGATGGTCTGTGTCAGCGTGACCACAGCATTCTCGAAGGATCCAGCGGTGATGGCAAACTCACCTTCCCCGACAATCGGTACAAACTCGGAATATACGGTGATGTCCCCAGTGAACCCATTCTCCTCTACAAGCCGTACCTGCTCAGATCCGCTTTCGCCATTGAAGCCCAGGTGAACCCCGGTGTCACCGCTCAGGCAATAGGTCTCGCTTCCGACCAGGTACCTAGGATCGGCAGTGAACGTCAGGATAGCGCCTACCGTGGGATTGATCGCATATTCCAGGGTTTCTCCGCTTTCCAAATTGACCGTCACACCGTTCTGCGTGTAGCTGACCTGGCCATGCTCAAATTCGGGAGCAGCGATGCTGAGCATTTCCTCCATGCGGACATCCAGTTCGATGTCCCCCGTAACCTTGCTGACAGTGTGCTTGATTCTACCCCGCTCATCGCGATCCGTAAGGACAACCTCGTTACCGCTCATGGTGTACGATGCAGAGGCTATGAAGTAATTCTCGTCCGGCGTAATGGTGATGAACATCCAGGAGTTGGACTTTACCTGGATTGATTGATTCTCCGGGCCCCAGTATGCTGTCGGTCATACTGCCGCTAACCCGCTGGTAGTCCACATCGGTCAATGCGTGTGCGAATTCTCCCACAGTGATCGTGTAGTAGTCTGGCTCCTGGCTGCTGCTTTTGGTGCTGCCATACCCGGCAACAGGCACAAGAGCATGCACAGCGCCAGCAGGCTTGCGAAGAATCGCTTGATTTGGCTGTTTGCTTTGCGTTTCATCATAGTTCCCTCCAGCCAAATAATAACAGAGCTATGTTGAACGCCGATGTATACATTAACGTCGTTCACAAATCGTTTTGCCAATCATTCTGGACAAGCAACTTTTTAGCTCTTTATATTCCATTTTAACTGCTTTGAATGGCCCGCAAATAATGAAGGTCACAGCTATTTCACTGCGTCCTCAGAATCGTGAAATCGGAAGGCGTGCATTTCTTCTCGCTGTGCCTCATATTCATGACCAATACGCTCATTCCGTTGGTGACCACCACCTGGACCGCTTCCACATTCTTGGTTTCCTACCGAGGCACTGTTCTAATTCAACGTAATGCGCATTACGTTTGGTCCTTGGATGCGACTTAAAAACCGCAGCTCGCAGTATCGCTTCCGTTTTCGCCAAGTTGGCGTCGCGCCTTAGCCACTCTCCTTACAACGGAATACATTATAACGCAAGTCCAACAGCACGACAATGGCTGTTCTTTGCTTTTTCTCCCATTTTCTTCTGCGTTTTCTAAATCAAGCGGCGTTTCCCGCTTTGCTTTTCACCCTTCTCCAGCCCGTTCTGATTCCAACGTTCTATCCAACGTAATATCCATTACGTTGGATTCTGCCAGACTAGAAAGTCAGCGTTACACCGTTACATCTAGCCTACTACCCTACTATGCTCGCACTTTCTTGTAGTAACATCGCCGTTTTTTATTTAACGGGCGTCAGTTTGAGATATACAATAAGTCGAATTTCAAATCGCAGCCAGTATCTTTCCATTACCAGCAACTTTGCTTATATCAAGCAAGTTCCGTTTCAAGTTCTTGATCTCATTGCAATATTCCACTACTGGTACTCATCTTCTGTGCTAAAGTGCCCACATGCACACTCCCTCGCGGCCACCTGCCAAAACTCCCTCACATTGTTCTTCTGAGATAGCTACCACAACACAGAAAATGACACCGGCCAGATTCATAGCTGACCGGTGCCAATCACTTGGAAAATCTAGAGAACCACCATGTCGTACCCGCACCGCCATTGACCCGAAAGGTCTTAGCGCCTCATTGGAATGTCTGGAGCGGAGTCTGGATCCCAAAGACAACTCACCGTTTACAGGGGAATACTCATCCGTCCTTGCCATGGCAACAAATCCGGACTTGTCCTACACATATGTGGTGCCTCTGTCGCAGATTATGCTCTAACAAAGTGCGTCAAAGCAATAAACCCCTGCTATGGCGGTGATGTTCAGAACGTCTGCGATGCTGGTTAGCTGAGCTATGGTAGGCGGCGGGTAGTGAGTCAAATTCACGAACACCTTGTTGCCGGAGTTTACATGGATATTCTCTCGCGCTACACACTTCATATAGTCTACCTCTGCAAGGTAGCAATGGACATTGTGGCAAAGCTCAACCCGCCGGACAAGAGCGGCGTACGGATCGCCAAGCTGGACGAGATGTCCTACCGGGAGAAACTGTGGTCTCATACGCCTCTGACAGGCTTTTGGCAAGTTGGAGAATGGTATTCCAAGCGCCTGGAATCGCTGGAACTGCCACCATAAAAGACATCGCCGGGTGCTCTCTGGGCAGTGGTGCTGGCTTCTATAACGAAGACCTGCTGTACAAGATGTTCGGGGTAAGACCATGCATAGTGCTGGGAGCCCTGCACCATAGCAGACATCCAGAGCCACGAGCCAGTGAACAACAGTATGTGCAGCGGACAGGTTCTGACATCTCCATACTCCGATAAAGTGCGGTTATTGGTCCATAAGACGGCGAATATGATGATACTGAATCTTGTCGATAAAGGATTGTAACCGATCAGTTGACGCTCTCCGTCCACTATGACAACTCTGTGATACAGGACCCAACCGGAGATGATGATACGCGACACTCTGCTGAAGATAGATCCATTGAATTATATATTCACCCAAGAGACCACAGAATGCTACCAACAAATGGCTCCATGCGTCTAGGCTAGATTGACTCGCAAAATTTTATGACGCATTTTCATAACGTATTTTGTTATCACTATCATCAAAGATTTGTGCTTATATTATTGAGTACAATATTTTAATAAGCAATTAACCACTTTTTCCATCTGTGGCAACAAGCCAATGGATACCCGCACGCATTCTCTAACGCTCTCGCTCTGATTAATATCACGAACAAAAATATCGTTTCTTTGTAAATAAGATAATATCTCTTGCTTTGTTAGTTGATCACAGCATCGAATCAACACAAAGTTTCCCTGAGATTCATAAGCGTGAAATCGATCTCCAGGAAGTTTGTTTATTGAGTCTATAAAATAGTCGCGTGCAATTCTAACTTCTCTAACATAGTCTTGCATGTATTGCGTATTTTCCAAAGCTCCAATGACTGCTTCTTGCGCGAAAGTAGTGATATTTTTCGGATTCCGGATACTTGAAATAAACTGAATATTCTCGCTTGAAGAAATCAGGTACCCGAATCGTATGTTTGCCAACGCAAACGCCTTAGACATGGTTCTAGCTATCAAAATATTATCATATTTCATGACCAATTTCTGGCATGTTATACCACTGAATTCCCAGTAAGCTTCATCAATTAAAAACATTGTCTGAGAATATTTCTTCAAAAGGTGTTCAATGTAATCTGGTGCTAGCTGTATTCCTGTTGGATTATTAGGGTTACATATATATACAAGTGATGGATTTTTTCTATCTATCTTGTCTTCAAAACTATCTGGACAAAATCTAAAGTCATCCTTCATTTCATAGTACATCACATGTGCTCCTGCCACTTGTGCAGTAAGCCTAAAATTATCATAGCTCGGCCACATTAGAAGGACAGGATCACCAACCGTTATAAAAAGTTTTGATATATATTCTTCTAATGAATCAGAACTTGCAAAATATTGGAGATATTTCGTATTGAGCCCCGTATATTCAGACAGCAATTCAAGTATTCTGCTATTATTTGTAGCTGGATAGAGATTTAGGAACGAACCATCATTGATCAATCTCTTTAGTCTATTTGTAACCTGTGGTGCCGGTTCAATAGTGGCCTCGTTCCAGTCTAACTTTAGTATATTTTTTCGATCCTCTGGTTCAGCTTGCCAAATTTTATGGGATGCAACATTGTAAGGTTTAAAGTTTCTTAAGTATTTATTGATATAGCTCATATACTTTTCACCTCAATTATTCTTTCATTATTAATAACAGATGATTTCAGCGCCTATGTCCAGCATCCATCTTTCAGGGTCATTTCCTTTATTAACGCAGACAACTTTATCGCAAAGTTTTAATAGAGGCATATCTGAACTGGAGTCAGTATATCCTATCACAGAAGTGAACCTAGATTTAAACTCCGTACTGCCGAAATGTTCATTCAATCGTCTCACTTTTTCTTCACCGGAATTATCTTTTCCAATAATTCGTCCCGTAAAAACCCCACTTTTATATTCAAACTCTGATGCAAATAGAATTGGAATATTAAATTCTTCCACAAAATATTTTAGATATATGGCATATCCGGCACTATCTACAACAATCACAGCATCTTCAGATTGATATCTTTTAATCGTATCAATTATCTTTTTGATTAAATGCGGTTTTATTATTTCGATATAGTATTGGTTTGCAAATTCGTCTAATTCTTTATAAGAAATACCTTTAATTTGATATAAAAGAAGTGCTTTATTAATTGGCATTTTTGAGAATATATAGTTAAAACGTTTTATAAAACCAGTTCTAACCAAAAAGCAACGAAGCCTTTCATATCGATTTATAGCTATATCCTTTTTTCTAATTACATATCTCACGAAAGCATTACCCGTCTGAAAATCAGCTATAGTCCCGCAGAAATCATATATGACCAGTAACTTTGGTTTATCATTTTGATTCATCTGTAAACCTCATTGTAACATCATATTTTCAGGTATATGAATAAGATCACCAAGTTCTTCGTCAAATGAATGAGGTTCGATTTGCATAAATCCTCCTGTAGGATAAAATGTCATTTCTCCAAGCATAGGCATTCTCTCGGAATCATAAAAGTCCATTCTCACAAACGGGAATCCCTTTGAGAGCGTTTTGCTTATTTCTACCATTTCATCAAGATGTTTTGGCTTTTCTGCTGTCTCAGCAGTTGGATGATATCCCAATGAAGCTTCAATCTTATTCCAATTCAAATCAAAAAAAGTTCTAGGATAGTCGTTGTCAATAAAGGTTCTTGATGTTGTATACACAAACCTAACAAATCCATTAAAGCAGAAGAACTTATAGTCCTTCAAATTTCCGCCATCGCTTATAATATGGAGCCATTCCTCGGCTAAGACTCTTGGCTGCCTATCATAGTACCCCAAGCTAAATGAATTCAGCAGCGTATTTCGTGGATCAAACCATTTTTTTACTTCTTTATATATCATCGAAAAATTGGCACTCTCTTTGTCTTTTACAAAAATTATATTCTTCCCATCACTTGAAATTGTTGATTTAAGCACAAATTCTCGAGGTAGCTTCTCCCAACCATTTCTAAACTCATCAGGGGTAGAATAGATGCCAAATGCTTCAGCACAGAAATCATAATCCCCCAAGTTATCTTTTATATATGTTTTAAATTCATATTTATCCACTATTTGGCCAATCTTTGGATTAAGATATAGTAATTTGTATGTATGGATTTTTTCCGTAAATGTTTTCGCTTCATGCAAATCAAATCTATATCCGAAAGTATGTTCGTAAACATCCATGTCCTTTTTTATGCGATACTCTAATGGCATTTTATACATTGGAGGTGCAAACTTAATTCGCATCTTTTTTGCAGCGCTGAACAAACCATTTCTGATTTTATTTTCTTCCATGTTATTCCCTCATCTCAGATAGTAACTCACTAATTCTTTTCTTGTCATAATGCCGTATCGTTGCGGAATTCCGGTGTATATCAAGTCCTTTCCCCTAAACTCTCCATTTTTGTACCATTCAAGCCCCATATATTCTGCATACCAACTAAGTATTTTATCCATTACCCTAGCTTTCGTTCCGAAGAAATCACAGTAAGATCTAATAATTGCCAACCCCCATGGGAAGTCTTCAGTAAACATTCTTGAATCAATATCTGCAATATAACCATCTTTACTCTCTAATTGTTTCATTGGTGCATAAACAGATTGGAATGTTGGTATGCTATTGATTTTTTTAGTCATCAAGCTTATTGTTTGAGCACCATAATGCTCAGCTAATGGTCTAATTGCACTGGTATCGAGTTCGGTTATATGTGCCAATAATTCTCTTAATTCTGCATCCAAACTGAAAAGTGTACGAGAAGCTTCGTCTGTCCACCCAACATAAAACTTGCATTTTTCTTTAAAAATGTAATCTCTACTATATTGCCCAAAAATCTCATATGTCCTTGAAGTATGAAGAATGGGATTGGTTGGTGTCAATGCAATCGATAAATAATTATCGGCCTTTTTGGTTTTTAACCCACATGCCTCAACTGCACTGCAGACGAAATCTAACCTCTTTTGAATCTGTGCACCAACAACACTGTATGGCTTCCAGCTCTTTAAATTAGTTTCGTATCCATATGTTTCAAGTTTTGCTGTGAATGGAACCCTTTGAAATCCAAATAATGTTTTATCTTTAGAAAAATACCTATCAAAGAAAAACTCACATCCACCTCCACCAGGCAATACACCAACTAATGCTGTTCTTGACACAAAGGGTGAAATATCTGCAAATGCCTTTTCTACAGCAAAATGCGGAAGTGCTACAAACACTATATCTGCTTCACATGCTGCTACATTCGGATCAGCCGATATGCAGTCTATCTCTACCTCATATGCTTTTTTTCCTTCCCAGTCGTTACATTTAATTATTTTATTAAATTTTTCTGGATGTCTAGTAAATAATGAAACATATTTGTCCGTGTCACTATGCTTGATATAGCAAGCCAATGTTGTTCCGATATGACCTCCGCCAACAATACAAATCTTCATAAATTATCAATCTCCACTAAACTATATTATTCTTTATTGCAGCTATTAGCATATTGTTCTCTTCTTTTGTCTTTACCGCTATTCTGATGAACTGCTTTTCATCTTCTCCCATCTTCGGACTTAAGTTTTTAATAAGAATATTGCTATTGACGATTAGCCTACGTGTTAACTCTTCCGCACTCACTCCGTTAACTATTTCAGCCATAATATAGTTAGCCTGTGAAGGTATCACACGTAGACCTTCAACCATGGAAAGCTCATGAATAAAGCGTTTTCGCTCTTCGCGGAAGATGTCAAGAGCCATTTTGTAATCTGTTTTATATTTTTCCTCAATTTGCATGTAGAATTCCGCAAATGAATTAATATTCCAGATCGCTACATCTTTTTTCATTTTTTTAATTATCTCTGTATCACCCGAAGCAAGAATCCCCAGCCTTAAGCCTGGAACACCATATGATTTTGATATACTTTTTATAACCAGAAGATGATTATTTTCATCGTTAATAATATCGTTCGTGATTAATGTATTATTTAATTCATCTGCAAAATCAGCAAAAGATTCATCAATCAGCAAGTGAATATTCTTTTCCTTTGTCCATTTAACCAAATTCAGAATATCACTTTTTTCTATATAATTTCCCGATGGATTATCTGGATTAATAATAACCAGCGTTTTTATGCTTTTGTCGCCAAAAAACTCTATCAAGTCATTGTATCTATATGTATAATTCTCGTTCTGTGGCCAATAAGCAACAATATTTTCCTCTTTCTTTCTATGAGAATATTCCTCAAATGTCGGACGGACAATACCAACCTTATCGGGGAGAAGTTCCATTACACATTTAATGAGTTCCGCTGCTCCGTTACCGACAAGGATATTATCTTGATGTACATCGAAATTCTTTGCTGCCAGAAGCGAGTTAACTTTCATGCCAGATGGATATTGAGTAAGTAATGTAGTAAAACTCGCCTGAATTTCATCAATCATCCTTTGAGGCGGGAAATATGGATTCACCAGGTAGCAAAAGTCAATCAGATCAGGATACCTCCAATAGCCTCCATATCTTCCCTGAAGAAGTTTCACCCGTATATCTTCATCTGGTGTAAAGATTGACTCTGCAATATCTAGATCTTGAATATCATCTATCTCATACCATCTTTGACCGCTTAATCTCTTTGCCTTTATAACTGGGTCATCCAGCATCGTTATCACTCGAAGTACCTGCTCATAATATTCATTCTCACCTAGAGCAGACTGATACGCAACCAAAAATGGTACATAGTGTGTTATGGAAAAATGCTTTGAAAACTTATATATATTAACGGTTTTGTAATACTGCCCGATTTCGCTATACTTGAATTTATTTCCTGGCACAAATGCTTCTATTGAATCATCATCTGCAAGTTTTACGCAAGTGCCATCCATCCATGATTCATATTTGTCTACTAAAGCAAGTGTATCTCGTGGATCATTGATTAGCGCCTCAATCACACCGTCTTCAAATATTAGATCTGATTCAAATAGGAGTGTATCATCCTGGCAAAGATACTCTCTAGCAAGCGCCAAAGAGTAAATATTATTTGTTTTACTATACACAGGATTGTTCACATACACCACTGGAGTTTGAATTCCCAGAGTATTAATGTATTCAATTAACTTTTGGCTCTCATATCCAACAACAATAACAATCCTAGACAAATGCTGTTCTTCTATTTGGCGAAGCATGCGATCAATCAACGTCACACCGTTCACTTTTACCATGCACTTTGTATTGTTCTGTGTTAACTCTTTCAGTCTGCGCCCCATGCCTGCCGCTAGTATAATCGCTTGCATAGTCTTTCCTCCCGCGACAAAATCATATTACCAGTTTTCTTCATTGCATTACCATCTATATATATTTCAAGTATTCTTCCTTGTTATCTTCAATTCTTTGTATTGATCGAATAATGTATTCTCCCCCTTTTTCTCCGCTGTGCCCTGGGCTGTAAATCCATTTACTTTTAGCATTTTCAATTCTCTCTGCATAATTATCTCTGTTTTGAATCAAATCGTTTACAATTGTTACTATATCTTGTAATTTATCCAGATTTAGATTTGCACCAATCTGATTACGTATTGCTATGTCCATTGGCACAAAGTCCACTTTCTTCCATTCCGGGTTCATCACTTTCATAGGGGTATTAATAAATAATGTTGGCTTTAGTGTAGCAAACGAGTACTCAAATGCAATTCCTGACCAGTCAGTTATTAACAAAGCTGCCTGATAAACAGTCAAATTCGAAGAGAAATCAGTCTGTAGGATAAAATTTGGTCTTTTTGAATACTTTGTTTTAAGCATCTCAAGACGTTCCATCTCATATCGGATATACTGTGGGTGTGGTCGCAAAATAACTGTATACTCTGTCTCTAAGAGTCTATCAAGAATATCATCAATGCATAGATCAATGAGATTATCCTCCTGCCATGAAGGAGCAATCAAAATAGTCTTTGTCTGTTCCCGATCATTGTTTGTCTTCAATTTTTCATATTCTTTCTGCATGTTATCGATAACGCTGGAACCCCATTCCACTAGATTTTTCTGCTTTGTACCGCGAACTTTCTCCATGGCTCTTATCTCCTGCTTACCTAGAGGCCCAGTCACAAATAGCGTATCAAAATAATCTAGTGCACCTGTACGCAGCGAAAGATTGGCACTATTAACTCCATGAGGCAAGTAGATATATTCTACATCGTTTCGAACCAATGAACGCTTGATCTGGTATTTCTCCAGATCCGGCGTACTCATTACCACAACATCTGCATCCATTTTCATCATGAATGAGATCAATTTCTTTGGCCCAATATAGTACGTCCGAAATCGATCTGATGTCTTTTCAAAAATCGTATCGCTCGGATCACTAGATACATAGTCTATAACCACATCAGAATTCTCTAGGATATATTCGATTACATTTTGAAAATATTTGTAGAAACCGTTTTTCTCTGAATAAAAAACTAGTTTTTTATTCCGGGTCTTGTAAAATCTTTTATAATCTTGTTTTTCTTTTTCGCGGTATGGATCTCTTTCAAATAGCTTTTTATTTGCCCTTGCTCTTCTAGATACTTTAGCCAATGCAACCTTGCTCTTCTCCAGTTCCTCATAGTCGATGTATTTCTTAGGACTGATAATCGCGTTTAAGAAGAACAACTGTAAGATCGCGGTTAGATTCCCATACATCCAGTACACTCCAACACCAGCAGGAACGAAGAAGCCAAGATAAAGAGACAAACCAACAGACAGCATCATGGTTCCGATCTTATTCACTTTTCCCTGCTCGGACTGAAGCACATTAGCCTTATTCTGAACAACGCACAGTAACCATGCACAGAATGCCGCTAGAATAGGAACCAGAATCAAGACTCCCCCTACTTGACTTGGTATATCTGCCAAGTTGATACCGAGGAAATTCATGTGGAAATTTTGTATCCGGATCAAGGCGTCCTGTCCCAGGATTGCTCCCATTTCGTTCAGATACTTTCCATTGCGCACCGCATCTACAATTGCAATCTGAACGGTACGAGATTCCGGGTTCATACCGGTCAAACTGATAAACTGAGCTGTCGCTTCTGCAACGCGTTCAGCAGGAAAGCGGAGAATATGCCGCAACGGTTTATAGATCACATCAATAACGCCCATCAACAGGACTAACTGGATCAGAAGTGGTACTACACCTAGCATAGGGTGATAGTTATACTTCTTATATAGTTTTATCTGCTCCTCACCGATCTGATCCGTTGCGCCGAAGTTATTCGCCTTAATGAAATTCAACTCTGGCTGCATCTTCACCATTTTGATGGAGTTCTTGTGGAGCATAATTGACACTGGCAGAAGGATGATCTTCACTAGGATGGTGAATAGAAGAATTACCAGTCCATAGTTTGGCACGACATCATAGCAGAATTTCATCACATACCCCAGGATATCGCCCAGGAAACTTATGATTGTATCCAAGAATATTCCCCTTTTCCGGTTGCTTGTGTCAGAATACAGTTCCCATGCCCAATAGGCCAAGATTCTTCGGCAATACTGGGAATGGCGTCATACCTACTCCGCGAATTGCTTCGCTCGGACTACAGTAGTCAGCAGGCATGACTCGATGTCGATCACTGCTCTTTCTTTGCTTCCTTACCCTCAGTCTCGTTCTCTTTCTCGGCTTCTGCCATGCGTTCCTTCTCATTCTTTTTTGCCAGACGGCCGTAATACCACTTGCGCCAGGCAGCGGTGATCTTATGCCGGAAGATCGTGAAAGACGCACCGATAGCGACTAAGATGCCAGCTACAACCTGGATAATGTAGGTCGTGGTGGACGGGTCGATATAGGCGTGGGCCGTGCCAGAAAACAGCATAGCGCTGCTACCAAAGAGATAGGCAAAAGCTGCCATCTTCAGAATTTTTCCTTTCATATAGAGCTCCTTTGATGTGTTTATTTATGCTCAGCCGACTAGACTTCACGTCTGCCAGCAAAACATCGCGTAAGGGATTGAAGTATTGCCCCTTGGCAGATATTAAACCGCACTTAAGTGATCGCATCTGCCCAGCTTTGTGACGTAATGTTCATTACGTTGCACTGATGGCTTCAGAGATTCTCACTCTGTTGGCTGATAGCTATTGGCTTCACAGACAGATGCACTGCTCTCCCCCCAGGAAAGCGTGACTGGCGCACGCTGCTCTTCATCTGCACTGGGCAAGCGCGATTGCCATTGTGCCTCTCCAACGCAGTCTTATGATGCGGTCCCGTGCAATCACAGGCTGTTTAGGCATGGGTTCCTTCGTATGGGTTGTCTGCTGCATCAACTCAGTTGCACTGCCATCCCGGCATCTCAGCCGTTCATCTTCCCGTACATGTTTTTGTAGTACTGCTGGTACACCCCGGAAGTGATGCGCTCGGTCCACTCCTGGTGTTCCAGATACCACTGGATGTTTCGGCCATACCGCGCTCAAAGGTATAGGCGGTACCCAACCCAGTTCTGTGGTAATCTTGGTATTGTCTATAGCATAGCGCCTGTCGTGACCGGGTCTATCCTGGACATGCTTGATGAGAGACTCCGGCTTGCCCAGTACCAGGAGGATGAACCTCACAATCTGGATGTTGGCCTTCTCGTTGTTACCGCCGATGTTGTATCCCTCGCCCACTCTGCCCTTTTCCAGGACAGTGGCAATGGCGGCGCAGTGGTCCTGCACATGGAGCCAGTCCCGGATCTGCATGCCGTCCCCGTAGACAGGCAGGGCCTTATCTTCCAGGGCATTGTGGATCATCAGGGGAATCAGCTTCTCCGGGAACTGATAGGGACCGTAGTTGTTGAAGCACCATGTGATGTTCACCGGCAGGCCAAAGGTCTCGTGATAGGCACGCACTACCATGTCTGCGCTGCGGAGTACGGGCTGTTGGGGCTGAGCGGGGCGGTCTCTTGGAACATGCCGGTTTTCCCCAAAGCGCCATAGACCTCATCGGTGGATACCTGGAGATACCGCACATCCGGCTTGTACTCCCGGGAGTACTTATCCTCGGGGTGGATCTTCCAGTGGCTCTTTGCGGCATCCAACAGCACCTGTGTCCCGATGACATTCGTGGTGAGGAAGATCTCCGGATCCACGATGCTCCGGTCCACATGTGACTCCACTGCGAAGTGGACTACGGTATCGAAGTGGTACTCATCGAACAGGCGGTTCACCAGTTCTCTGTCCCGGATATCGCCGTGGACAAAGTGGTACCGGTTGTCTTCCTGGATGTCCACCAGGTTCTCCAGGTTCCCCGCATAAGTGAGCAGGTCCAAGTGGACCAGCTTCTCCACATCACTGCTGTGGCTCAGGATGTAATGGACGAAGTGAGACCCGATAAACCCGGCCCCCTAAGACGGGCACATTCTTCATGGCCTGCTCTTCGGTCTTCTCACTGCTCCTCAAACATCGCAGACAGCCCTTCGTAGACCGTTAGTTAGTTTGTCTGGCATGCTACGTGCCAACCATTCGAGGGGCTATATCACACCAGGGACATGTTCATCTCCCGTGAGCGGTCTATCCCTCAGCAATCACGCTCTGGATATTCCCTGGCAGCTTCACTTCCCCATTTTCCACCTTGAGCGCCATCTCTTCATCGAACCGCCCGGTTGCTGCCACAATCGGCTCTTGGAGTCCCAATGTGGCACTGCCTAACCGCAGCTTCTTGCTGGCGTTCTTGGCGTAGAGCTTGAACTCATCTGGGGTGATGTAGTTGTGGTCCCGGAGATACTCCAGCATCCTGTCCATGATGTCCAACATCTTGAGGATCAGGACCTTCTGGAACTCGAACTGCTCCATCTTGGAGGCGTTGTTCAGATAGAAGTCCTCCCGGAAGGCCATGAAGGTCTTCAATTCGGGAAGAAGAAACGCCTGATCCAGATCTGCGTGATCCGACTGTGATGCCGGCATCTCGCAGATCTCCACCATGGCCCCGTGCCAGGCAGCCACATCCTCGGAGATGGGATAGTCCACCTTGGCCAGAACAGCCTGAAGAATGGACTCCTCATAGCCAGCGATCTTCTGCGCCTCGTGGAAGGTGTTGGTGAGGATCTGCTTAAGTTTCTCTTTCCCAAGGCCGAGCTTTCCAAAGAGAGCCATGGAGACATCTGCCTGCTTTGCCTTCTGGACATCAATCGTCTCTACACAGACCAACAGGATGCGGTTGGCAATGGTATGGCATACACCGTTATACCCGAACAGGATGCCCACGGAGTCGTAGAGCTTCTCCGGCGGATGGAAGAGCATCAGCCAGTCGTAGAAAGCATTGCCTGCTGCCACACGGACTCTGGTCTTGTCTTCCCCCTTGCTGGTGTCATACCAGCAGCGCCCTGCACAAGGCCAGCAGAACGACCGATCCAGGGACACAACAAAGGCATGGCTCCCATCTCTCAGGAAGTAGTTGCTGGGGATAGCGTATGCCTCTAACGGGAACAGCGGTACATCCGGGTGCAGGTGCTCTGGCTTGATGGGTATGATCGTGTGGGGAAACGGCGGAGGTACTGGACCGGGATCAGGTCCAGGCTTGGGTCCTCCCCCCACTGTGCCACCGGAGATGATGCCGGACAGGTCTGGGTTGAAGTCCGGCAGACCGGGATCGAAGTCCTTATCTGGTCCTGTCTGATCTGGTGTGAGGCTCTTCACCAGATCTGAGAGATCCGGGTTGAAATCGGGCAGGTCTGGAACAAACGGCTTGTCCTTGTCCATCTACTGATCCCCCTCTCTATCCTTAGGTCTTGTCTTGGTTGCGGCTTGCTGCGTCCACCGCAGCGGACACAGTGGACGCGGCATCTGTCAGGAGAAGCTGCAGGGCCAGATCCGGAATGAACTTGCCGGTCTCCTGGGCGGACTGATTCTGCAGTTCCAGGACGCGGAACATGCGGTTGAGGCTCTGCTGTGCGGTATCCAGATATTTGGAGAACTCCCCTGCGGCGATGTAGTTCTGGCGGCGCATATAGCCCAGAAGGCCATTCACCATATTGAGCATATGGATGGCTATGGTCTGCTGGAACTGGCGGCGCGGGAGATCCTTGGCGTGGTTCAGGAAGAACTGCTCCCGGAACGCCTTCAGATCCTGTACCGCTTTCGAGAGATACCCGGTATCGATATCGGGGTGATTGAAGCGATCAAAGGGCATCTGGCAGAGCACCACAGACGTTCTATGCCATGCATCCAGGTCTTCGCTCAGAGGATAGTCCAGGCGAGCGATGGCCCTCTCCAAGGCACCGTCCTGCTGCTTGGAGAGCTTGGAAGCGGCATTGAAGGAGTCTGTGAGGCGCTTCTTCAGATCCTCAATCCCCATGCCGTATTTTCCGAAGATAGCTGTGGAGATAAACGCTGTAGGGGCCTTGGATACATCCGCATCCACATCACCCAGCATCAGCTGGCGGTTTGTGATGGTGTGGCACACGCCGTTGTACCCAAAGTTGATACCGGTCTCATACCACTTGTCCCCGTCCACCGGCGAAAAGGTCATGATCCAGTCGTAGTTAACGGTGGTCCTTGCGATTTCCGTGAGAGGCAGCAAGCCCTTTGCCTCAAAGTAGTCCTTACCTGCGTTTGCCCAGCTCATGACGAAATCGCCATCCACAAGGAAGGTGTGAGAGCCATGCGGGGTGAAGTAGTCGCTGGGATAGAACATAGCCACTACCACCAGGTTGGGATCATCCGGATGCATCCGCTCTGCCTTGCTCGGTGTAATGGGCTGCGGGACCGGGATTGGTGCAGGTGGAACAGGATCCGGGTTCGGCGATATGACCGGACTGGTTTTGAGCTCATGATCCATGCTTATATACCTCCATTTCGATGTTTACGGTCTCAACAATGAAAACATACAACAATGCGCACTGTCCTTCCGTTGCGGACAAGCAGCAGCTTTCCTCAGGTGTTTTCCCGAGGATTTTCGATACCTCTCTGTCCTTGTGTCCGCGTACTGCGGACACAAGGACTCATTCCTATAGCACGTTTGTTCACGTATTGAGCCGTATCTGCGCCAACTTCATCGCTTCTACAATCGTCTCGGGCATGTTGTATGGCATATATCTGCCAAGCCTGCCGCAAAAGACGATGTTTGGGTACTTCTTCGCTGCCTCTTTCACATACTGCAGATACCGTTTGTAGTTCCCGTTGCCGTCATATCTCGAGGGTCTGCATGGCAACAGGTTCGGATCCCACTCATCCTGGATTCTCTCCCAGGACACAACCGTCTTGTCGCTTACCTCGCCCGATATGTACTTGAACTCAACGGTCTGTACCCAGGCAGGGTGCCTGGACTGCAAGCAGAACGCCTTGTCCTGGTAGTGCTCTTGATCTATCTCCTTGATTTGGATGTCTAAGCAGCTATATCCCAAACGTCCGTGACAGCAATCAAAAAATGCATCAATTGGCCCTGTGTAGATGACGATGTCAGCGCTGTCGGGGCAATCCTTACAAAACGCCGCATATGAGACACCCGTTCGGACCGGAATGTCCTTCAGGAGGTTCTCGATCAGGACGTTGTACCCGCCCTCAGGGATATAGCCGTATCCGTACTTTTTCCACGTTGCATAGCGATTCACGAAGTCCCAGACCTTGTCTTCCTCCGTTTGAAAGATGTGGGCCCCGTACATGTGCACGGTGATCCCTGCGATCTTCTCGCAGTACAGGTTGCCGCCCACATGATCTCGCTCCTCGATGACCAGGCACTTCTTCCCCGCATCTGTAGCCAGGCGTGCAAAGGTACTCCCAAAGAGGCCTGCACCGACTATGAGGTAATCGTAGTGATCTGTCTGGCGGTCTGAGGGATTCGTTTCAGTTCTCTTGTCTTGTGCGTCCATGCTTGTCCCCACCGTTCGTGATTCGTCTGCCAACACTCAGTGTATCCAATGCCCTAGGCTAAGCAGCGAATTCTTTTCATGTATTAACCTTGCCACTTTTAGGCTCTCCAGACAGGGGCAGGTTAAAAGATGGCAGTCCGATATAATTACTAAAGCTAATTGTTTTTTGTAAATTTTTCTAATTCTTCTGGCGTTCCTAATACATGAACTTTCTTTTCGTCTATTATACTAATCGTAATGTTAAATCCTTTTTGCAACATATAGTTATACAGCGGTGCTATATATTTTTCACCCTCTTTCTTGCATATTTCATCAGCATAAAATTCCGTATATATCCGCTTGTACAAAGCTGCCGAGGAAAAATAATAAGCACCCAGTGTACAATTATCAGATATACGTTGTTTCTCCCTTATCTCAACAACTCTGCCTAGGTTATCAGTCCTGACAAAACTCCAGTGGTTACCGGGAGCATAGAAGCAAGGAATATGACCATCACCAGAAATGTCAGATAGTTTCATTTGATATGGTTCCACATATGTGTCTATATTATATATTAAAATTGGCTGTTCATCACATACACGTTCTACACCTATCATTGCTGTAGTAGCCTGCCCATCCGTCAGGTGGTCGAGCTCCACTATCTCGACAGAAGGTAGAGTATACTTTTTACATTTTTCTGTAATAAAATCAACAGCATGATCTTCAGTACGAACTAGAAATATATATTTGCAAGCTATGCTGTTATAATCCTGAAGACTGTCAATGGACCACTCAAACAGTGTTTTTCCGTTTGCTTTTATCATATACTTTGGTATTGAGTAACCCATCTTACGAAATCTAGAGCCTAAACCTCCCATAGTAATAATGATGTTTAAATTATCTATCATTCTGACAGCTCCCTCGAATCATTGCATATTTCTAGTAATTCATCAGGTGATTTAGTTAAAAATTCATCTGGCCTTACCGTCCTATCATCCACATAGAACCCCTTGAATCCAGGCCATGGCTTCCCAAAAATGAGCTCATCATAAGGTATATCCCATTTATCTAACCAATCTAAAAGAATTCGGCCAGTATTCTTATTGATAAGGCCAATATTACCTTTGTATGTTTTCATATTTCTGGAGGTAAATAGAACAATCTTGGCGCCATTATCATGATAGAAACGTATCCTTTTTACAACATTTTCGTATGGTACAACATTCTCATATAATTCTTCCGGTTTCTTTATCGGGCAAATAGTTCCGTCGATGTCGAGAACAAAGCTATATTCATCATACATTACTTTCTACCTCCTTTAATATTTTAATAGCATTAAGCAAAAAGCCAAAAACCTTGTAAGGGTAGTCAATATGCAGAGGTAACATAGATAAAAAGAGTGAAGCTTCATAGACTCTCACAGTCCAATAATCATAGCCACACATTTCTAGCTTTTCTCTGAACATCTTCTTGTAGTCACTATTGTCAAAGGGTATAGAAAGAAGGTAATTAAAATCATCGTCTATCGTAATATCAAACATTGCATTATTGAAAAAATCATAGTTTCCACAAATAGAATGGCTTAGCTTTGCTATGTCATAGTATGGATCAGTATACAATTCTTCTTTTGTCAATGCTCCTCTTGGATCTATGAATTTTAATGTCCTTGTAGAATAATGATACATTGCATTAGCAAAGCAAGGATCACCATGCCCAATCACGCTAATACATGGATACTCAATTCTTTGTTCAACTTTTTTCTTAATTTCCAGGTACCAATAAAATATATCGTCAACAGATGCAAGGCCCTTATTTGCAGATAATAATTTTTCTATATTCGAGAATGCAGGCAATTTTTTTAAGTTTTCTAGTCTGCTTAGAACTTTTTTGACATAAAGTTGATCGTTTATTGCCTGAAACTGACTTGGTGTAATCTCTATGCAACCACGTTCATGAAAAAAAGTAAAATACATATCCAATATTTGCTTAAATTCATCCTGTCCAATGGAACCATGTACCCACTTTATTGCAAGATCAGTCATATATAATCGTTCCATAGCATAACTAGATTCCAATTCCGTTTCTTGGTAGTCAAAAGGCATAACAAACCAGTGCTGCATATTTTCCGGCAAGAGATGATAGTACGTATATTCACTTTTAATTTTTGTTTTATTCGTTGATGACTTTCGCAGGGTATAGTCGGTCTCCTTCATTGAGTTAAAATATCGCGAATCAAAATTTCCTGTAAGATATTGAATGAAATTCCATATTACGCTTATATCCATGACCCCTGGACACACAAGTCTCGGATTTCTATCCTCCCGCATCACATCATGAGAACTGTGGATCTCAATGGACCGCTTTAAGAAAGCCAAGTATTGGCAAGTATCCTTGAACATTACTCCGATGCATGACGAATCTTTATTGTCAAGAACAACTTTTTCTTCTATATAGTCTATTTTTTTGAACGCAAGGCCTGCCTCTTTACTATCAATCACAATAAAATTAGAGAAGCAGTGTAATACTCTGTTATTTTCAATAGATTCTATATTTGAAAGTTGTAAAATTAATTTTTCAAAATCATATAAATTATCAAGTTCAATCCATCGAAAATTAGCAGAACCGAAAATCTTCTCAATTGACTCTTTATAGCGAACCTTTAATAGTTTTCTTCTGACGATTACATCGCCATAACCTTTCTTTCCAATGATCTCTCCAACGATCTCTCCAGGCTGTACTGTATTATCATAAACTATGAGTAGGCCCACAGTGTTGCCTCCTGATTCTTCCTGTAAGTTGAGCAAATATACCCATCAACAAAAAAAGCAAAATACATGCCAAAATAAATAGTTTATTAAACAAACCCGGCGTGCCAAAGATTGTATTATTCAAATAGCTGATTACTTCATTTCCATCAGTACCTCTCATTACAACCATTCCTCCAACCTCAACAAACCATGCAACAATAGATATTAAAAAAAGCAGAAAAAATCTTCCCTTTGCCATTCGGCCTATACTCTTGTATGCTTTATTGCATAAATTGATAGCGTGGAGTGCAATTAAAGTGCTTTCTGTATTTTTGTTAAATATCAAGAAATGATTGAGGTATGTATACAACGATGGAAACAAACAATATGCTGAAATTATAACAATGCAAAATGCCACAAAAAGGATAAACACTGGTGATGCAGGTAAATCATAGAATATTTGAAGTATCAATATAGTGCTTATTAAAGCCAGAGTGTCTAGTAATCTATCAAGAAGCATCGCTGAATATCCCACAGGAATAGATGAAACCGCTACTCCGAGTCTATAGCCTCTGTAGATTTCACCAGACTTATAAGGCAAAAGCAGATTGACCAATCCGGTTTCTGCATACATAGTAATAAAACATCCTATGCCGATATTGGTTTCAAACAGAAGTAAATACAATCTAAGCATTTTAATTGTATTCACTAATACCGTCTGCAGCAGAGTTAGTAATATTAATATAGGTGCATTTAAAATGTCATCATTTATCAATGCGTTCAGAAAGCGTGATAAATAAAAGCATGTCAAAAGGCCAAATACTGCGTTCATGAATATCCACAATTTGTCTTTCTGCTTTTGCTTTTTCACTCGACAGACACTCTTTCTACTAAAATAAAACTAATTTGCTAAATTTTTTCTAAGCTTACTGCTATACTGCAACGTGCGTTTTATCAACTTAATTCTCGCACTAATCCCTGTGTTCCAACTGCTATTACCCTCAACACGTTCGGATTGAGTTACGGAGACACGCTTGAGTTCAAATCCTTGCTTCATAGCCATATAGTATGCATACAAATCTAAAGAAAAGTCATATGGTGGGTCTGACCAAGACAAGTAAAATGCTCTCGAAACACAAGTCGGCTGTGCATTTATGTCTCGCAACTTAGTCCCTAGATAGATGCTCTCAAATATCCCCATACCCCATGTGAAAAATCGGTCGCCTATAGGGCGGTTCTTGCGAGAGCCTTTGATGAATAATTTATCAGGCGATTCGCTATTGTCTAAAATTGCGATCATATCCAATATAGCCTCCGGTGGTAACTGCAAGTCCGCATGAATCCAGAACAGGTATTCTCCTGTACAAGCAGCCAGCCCTTGGAGTATACCGTAACCGTATCCCTGGTTCACCATCACCCGGGTTTCTTTCACGAATGTGCGCCTTTGCACTATAGCTTGAATTTTTTCATGGCTATTATCCTTTGATCCATTTTCGACCAGTACGAGCTCTAATTCTTTTCCAGCGGCTTCCATCTTCTTCTGGATAGAATCGAAACGTTCTAGCAGTCTGTCAAGATTCTTTTCCTCATTATAGCAAGGCACAACAACTGAATATCTCATTTTGATTCTTCACTCATTTCTTTTTTAAATACAAATGTTTTCTGAAGAAAATAATTAACGCACATTGCAGCACCAGTTGCAAACAAGAAAGAAAGTAACCTTTTGTTTAAAATGCGTAATAGCAGAGTATTCACTAGCACATTAGTAGTAATATTTGCTGACTGAGCTAAATAATACTTTCCTAGAGCCTTTAAAAAGGATTGTTCTTTATTTTGAAACGTCCAATTTCTGTTGAGAATGAAGGAGAATAGCGTGGCGCAAAGCATTGAAATAATCTTAGCATGTGTAGGGGGAAACCATAGATATAAGGAAGTATAAATTGTATAATCAATTGCCGTCGATGCGCCGCCAACCGCCAGAAACTTCATTAGTGATTTATCAATATACGAGACAATATGTTTTATCATGTCGCAGCACCTAAATAGCCGATAACATATCCGCCACTTACAAAAGCTTGAGTACCATCTTTATGATAGAACTCAACTCGTGAAATACCATTGATATTCATGTCAAGGTCAAAACCCACATATGCTTCCTCAGGGTCACTAATCTGTGGTAGATCTGCTACTAAAGCACCGTCTTTATCATATATTTTGATAAAATATCTTTCATGACTGATCTGATTCTCCCATGTATCTTTGTGCACATAAAGGGATACAGCATATTGTGCGTCAAGATTCAGATTCAGACTATATCCTTTTTCAACAGTAGCCCTCTGGATTTGGCATCCGGACGACTTATAATACCAGTCGTTTATAGTCTCCATTGCTGGCGCAACAGGTATCAAATATTCTTTATTAGTTGCCATTATTGAATAGTTTTCCATATTTCCTATTTCTATATAATCATCAATGAAAAAGTGGCCACTATCTGCCGCTTGGAACGAACACAACTCCAACATGCATAATGTTATCAATGCAGTTGAAGATACTCGAATTACTCGCTCTCTTTTCCAGACTTCTGATTGGCGTAGCCAAATAAAAACTGACAATACTATCCACACAAGTGCAACATAGGAGAAGAACCATTGTCGATTCTTTGTTAAACTCATGATGGAACTCCAACCCTCGAGCGAAACCTCACTCCCAGCTATCAGTAGGATTGCAGCATTACCAATAGAAAGCAATAACAAAGACAAAATGAACACAGCCTGCTGCCGATGCCTGCTCTTTATTACACACACCAACAGAAAAAGACTTCCTCCAATGATAACTGCGAAAACTAGTAGATTCCAAAGAAGAAAATTGCCAATCTGGACACGAAACATCGTATTTACAACCTGGACTTGAGAGTAGACTATCCGCTCCAGCAACCGCAATGGGTTGCTGATGCTAATTGAACCAAGACCATTTTCCCCTGCCAAAGCAAGTCCTGAAGTTTTCCTTATCATCAAGGAAATTACCCCTTGAAATAGGCATGCTATTAGCTCTATACAAATAAAGAATAGATCTCTGCATGTCATTTCTCTATATCGCAGCAACATTAGTATCAAAAGAATCGGAATTAAAACAAAAAAAGACATTCGAGAAAGCGTTGACATTATTGCCATGCTTCCCAAAAACCAGTACATCCTGTTAGTTATATCAAGTTGAAAAATTATAACCGCTAAAAGCGTTAATGCGGGAATGATTCCCCAATAGCCCACTATAAGCGGTGTTGCAACGGTTTCAGCATTTACTAGACAAGTTGTGACAAGTACTGATATCACAATGCTCTCCAGCGGTGTAATATATTTTCTTAGCGCACCTGTTGCTAGCGCAGATCCCATCATAGATACAAGCAGTACACTCACTATATTTATCGCGAATACCGCCCCTGATATAGAGGAAAAGGAATGGACTGACGCCCAGGTAATCAAACGTCCAAAGAGATTTAAATACAAGCCACTTTCCAAAACAAAAAGGTTTTTAATGAATCCGTTATTCTGAGCGGCCGGTACATATAGTTGACCAACTTCTGCCCAAGCCTCGCCCCCAATTGTATATGTCGGATACTTCAGGCAAATTATCAAAAAAATCAGAACGACCGTACCGACATATACTAAGGAATTTTTTGGGTAATAAGTCAGAATGAAACCCTCAGCTGTGACCACAAATAATAGGGCTAATGCTATGATCCAAACAGTCAAGTCGATTGATCTCGGATTACCAGTTTCATACTTAATGCAAAGTGGCCCTGACTTCATCTCCCCATTGAATGATGTGGGCGGTATCTCATATATATTTTGCCCAGTATACGGGATATACAGCGAGGATCCATACTGTGTGTCTAGAGATTCGATCTCGAGAATGGCTTTCCCACTGTGATATTGCTTTAATGACCCGGAAAAATCAACATATGTCCAATCTTCAACTCCGTTGATATTAAGAAGACTGCTCTCATAAATATCATCTTGCCGTAGAGTAAATCGAATTGTGCCAAAATTAGAATATGCTCTATCACCACCACCGTTTGCTGTAAGAATTTCTAGATTCTTAATAAAACGGTTGATCTGAATTTCCTGAGTAAAAACATCTCCATGCTGCATTTCAATCGTTGTTACATTTTCGTGTGGTATTTGGAACGAAACTGTTCTATCGCCAACAGACCATTGGATGTATGATGACACACTCCACAACACGATCAATAATAGCAGCACCATGTTTCGTAGAAACATATTCTTTTTCGCAGCTAAGAACTCCTTACTAAATCTACTATCAAACATTTCGGACACCTCCTCGTTAATAACTCAAGCGATATGTAGTCATACACTCCATTTTCTTAGGCCCATATCACGGCTTCAAAACTACCTCTGAGAGCTGCCTCAATTTAGTGCTGTTACATGCCGCATCGTTTATTATCGGAGATGCACTTCCCTGCTCAGAAGGTCTTCATGGTAAACTGAGATACTGTGAGGAGGACACCGCCGCTGCGCTTCTCGCTCCGCTGCTCCTGTCTGTCGGCTTAAAGGGAACAAGCCATTCAATACCGGCAACCATGATATGGTGCTAAGTATAGCATGCATAAAAACGACACACATCAGTGGTTTAGTGCATAATGTGCTGACTTCAACCTAGGCTGCTGCTTGCCATGAACTGCGAAATATCCGACATGCTCAAACTTGCTACTAATATACCAGGATATTGTTATTGACTTACTTGACTTTGACAGTATCCCACACATCTAAGTTTCCTGCGCTCAAAGGCCTGTGATTCCGAACTGCCCAATTTGCTACCGCAAGTGCATCAAGGATAGCATCTCCACTCCAGCAATTTTTTGTTGAATTAATCTCTAAAGCGCAACGAGTAATTTACCTTGAGCATGGTAAGTGCGTAGATGCTGTGCCCTAGACCTATCTTGGAGTGTTTCACCAAGGACTTTGACCGCATGACCGCTTTCATAGCATGGCACCCCCAAGACCGTGATCTCAGAACTCCTTCGCTTTGACAGGAAAACTGTTAGAAGATCTTAACACAGATTCTCGATAACATTTAGCCTGATTGCAAAAGAAGATTGAACAAGCCAAATGTATATGAATATAACTTCATGCAAAACAGCTACTAATATATTGCCGTTGTTATAAACGCTGATACAGGCGATATTGATTGGATCGGAAACAGATTGCGATAAAAGTAGGTTTGAATTTTTCTACAATGATTTGACCGCGTAACAGCGTGATTCCATACAGATCGATGGCGCTACTACGTTTCTAATCCCGTTCATTCTGTTGGCCCCTTCCATACTGTTCGCACCGCCACTTGGCATGATGCACATGCATCTTTGAAGGTTTTCCAAGAAAAGGGAAATTTGATATGCAAAACAGAGAAGATTACCGGTATAAGCGCAAAGAAGTCAACAAGATATTGCGTGGCAAACTATGAATTCAATGTCAATAATGTTTTAGTGGAAATTGCAATATATATACAGACATTTATTATATCATTTTATTCTAATATCTGAATTGTATTTCTCTCCATTAAGACAGTTTTTGAATCAGAGCCCCAGATCATTCCGCTGTTTTCAACAAGAATGTTGAATGTCCATGTCCCATTCGCTATGTCCTCTACAGGTATCGCTGTTGCAAAGCCGCTGTTGGTATAAATAGTATCATGGTATGCGTCTGCGACATCAGGTCTTTTAATTAGTTTAGTAGTATATTGAAAAACATTTCCATTTTCATCTCTCAAAGAAATGTAAATATTAGAGTTCGTGCTGTCTTGACCTTCAACTAAAGACCATCCTTTGATTATAATTTTGTCTCGTTCTAATCCAGCAACATCAATTGTCATTAAATTGTTTTTGCTATTTGTCGGTACTAAAATCGGTTCAACTCGTTCAGAAGTCCATTGTTCCAAGTCGCCCCCACCAAGTCTTCGACTATACTCACAACCATCTTTTGTCACAACCAATTTAAGATTTGTGTCTATTTTACCTTTGTCAGTGTCATTCTCATAGCAGTAAAAATATATATCATATGTTCCTTGATCTAGCGTTGCTAAAGAAAAATCCCCACCATAGCCAAGCATATTGTTAAAATTATGTCGCAATGAATAAGCTTGAATGACATCGGCTCTAGGTGTATATGAATCAAACGGTAGTTCAAAACAGCGATAATTATCTTTCAAGATAATTGAAACGGTACGATTTGAATTATCTTCTTCCGTGTATGCAAATGCCCATCCACCAAGACTTAAATTACCTAGAATGTTGTCACATTGAAAAGAATCAATTGCAAATCGGCCCGGAATATCTCTCATCGACTCAAAATCAGAAATTGTAATCTTCCTTGGAGAAGACAAACCGCTAATTCTGGCGATGACCGAGTTAGCACTAAATAACCATATGATCAGTATTAGCATTACCACAGTATATAATAATATGCATATTTTCTTTGTCATCGCAAGCGGAGCCTCCCAGCAACGCAAAATCAAAATTCATTGTACTCTGGCACATTAAGCATTTCGTAATTATCATTCCATAGTGCATTTAATATAGCTCTCATTGTATTCACCGATGAAAGACCTTCTATCTCTGGTCCCTCTTTTCCACCCCAATATAGTGTATTAAGCGGATTGTTTATGTATTGTTTATAAGATCTCATGCTATGGTCTGATTGCAAAATTATAATTGATGAAGGATCATTTCCAATAATATTATCGAGCATCTGCATCATTAATTTTGTAGAATATTTGTATTGCCCAATATAGAAATTCGGATTCAAATAATTGCTGCCAGAAATTGCGTTCCCATTTTCATCAGCGATGTATGGCGGATGCGGGAAGTTTAAATATATAAGTGTAAATGTAGCATTCTTTGGAATACAATCTTGATTACTAAAGTAATTAACTATCTGTAGTATTTTACTTAGCCCATTTGCCGAATTGCTTTGTGTAAACGGATATATAATAGTCTTGCTCATTAGTATATCGTATAAAGACTCACCGCCCATTGTAACTGCTTGATCCACAACGTCACTTTGCGGCAAACAACCACCATAGAAGGAACTAGCTTCATATATCTCAACTTCATATCCATGTTCACGCATAAGGTCGAACAAGTGGCCTTTTTTACGAAAGACTTCTTTCTCACTCTCACTTGTGTCATCAGTCACAATATAGTTTAGATTCACAATGTTTGTCTGAATTGTTGAAGATACAACACTTTCATTGTAACTTTCGTAAGAAATTGAAAAGTTGTATTTATTCAAGAACTCCTTTAAGCTGTTATTGTCATAGTTAAATATTTCTTTGGCTTGATTAAAATTAGCGTATTCATCAAACATAAAATAATAAATATTTGGCTGGTCACCAACTCCCTCTGCTATCTTTTTTTCTTCCTGCCTCGCCGCATCAATCACCTTCTGCGCCCTGTAATGTCCGAGGATCTGCGGTACACTAAGCGTCAAATTAACAACGATAAGCGCTGCAAATACTAGGCACACGACATTAGCTACATCCTCCGCAAGCTGTTCCTTAGTAAAGTGGCAAAAAAGAAACACCAGATGAAGTCCAATAACTATGATAATTGGAGCTGTGTGCCAGTAGCGTAGACCAGGCAGAGCCAGCTTCAGTACTTTCTCGATCAGCGCAAAATTGGTAAGCAACAAAGCCATTATCGAGGCAGATATCGCGGCCTTGGAAATCGACCGTGTGATTACCAGGAATACCAGCATTAACGTTAGTCCGATGAAGACATAATTTATCAGTGCCGGCATGACCTCATCAACTCCCGCCTCATCTGCGTTCTGGCAGTACAGAAACACCGCCTGAAACCCGGAAGTAAATATGACTGTCAAGACAGATACAATTGTGCTCATATATTTTTTCATTTCATCAATCCTCAACATTCAACTTATCTATGGGTTTTCCCTCCGATGAAAAAATGAATTTTCCAGAAATCATACCGTAATTTGAGAGGCTCCCGTCAATATGCTATTTCAGTGAAAAATCCTCTCGATCCAGAGTTAAGTTTGGATTGTAATATGGGTCCCCAACCGCTAGTTCTTTGGACCATCTAGACTTAAAGAGGCTAATCTCATCACTGAACCGCTTCTGCTTTTCTGGAGTATCCTCAATTCCCCTAGATTTTGACTCATAGTGATATAATTCTGCAAATGGTGTCCAAACAATTAAATAGCCGGCTTTGCGTATACGCATACAGAGGTCTACATCATTAAATGCAACTTTAAACTCTTCATCAAGACCTTTTACCTCATCCCAAACCCTTTTTGGAATCATTATGCATGCAGCAGTAACAGCAGACAGGTTTTGCGCAATGGTAAGCCTATACATGTAACCACAATGTCCCCTTGGGAAATACTTATGCGAATGTCCAGCTACACCTCCAAGGCCAATAATCACCCCTGCATGCTGAATCGTATCATCTGGATAATATAACATTGCTCCCACAGCGCCAACATCTTCACGCTGACTATACATTAGCATCTGTTCAATCCAATCAGGCGATATCACTTCGATATCATTATTCAAGAGTAATATGTGTTCTCCATGCACAACCGAAATGCCATAGTTATTTATAGCAGAATAGTTAAATATTCCTTCCCAATAGATAACCTGAATCCTCTTATCATTACGTAATTCTTGATAATATCCAAATGTTTCTTCCTCAGTGCTGTTATTCTCTACAATGATAAGCTCCCAATTCTGATATGTAGATTTATTTCTAATGGAATCAATACATTTTTTTAAATCAGCAACATGGTCCTTGTTAGGAATAATGATTGAGATTAGCGGGTATCCTTTAATATCATAATTGATTTTATATGTAGAACGAATCCGCGAGTCACAAACCTGTCCTTTAAGTCCAACTCGTTCCAGATGCTCTTCCAGTGCCATCTTTGCAGTATTGATTGCGTATGGTTTTACTGAAACATCCGATGCTACTGATCCTTCGTGGCTGCGCCAATAATAAAGAATCTTAGGAATATGCTCAATGTGTCGTGCCTTCTCTGTCAGTCTTAGGACCAGGTCATAATCCTGACTTCCATCAAACTGAGATCTAAAAACTTGCTCCGACTTTTTGATGAGATCACGTTTAAAAACTGTGAAATGACAGATATAATTATAGCTCCTCAACGTATCTGGAGCATAGTCCGGTTTATAGGCTGGACAATATGCATCCTCCGGCGTCTCATGGAAAGTGTTCTCATCTGTGTAGACAAAATCTGCTCCTTTTTCACAAATAGCTTCCTGTACATAGTAAAGTGCAGCTGGGTGAAGAAGATCATCGTGATCTAAGAGTCCAATATAATCTCCAGTAGCCATGGATATACAAGCATTTGTGTTTTCAGAAATTCCTTTATTCTCTGCTAATTTCTGATAGCGAATTCGCTTATCACTATGTGCATATTTCTTGCAGATGTTTTTTACATAGTCGTGTTCTTTGTCACTTCCATCAGCCATACAAAGTTCCCAGTTAGAGTATGTCTGTTCCTGTACAGAGCGAATCATTTCCTCCAAAAATGTCTCGGGTGTATTATATAGAGGCACGACAATGCTTATTTTAATCTGTTGCAAAGCACTAGCACGTTGCGATTTCAATTCTTTCTTCATAGAGATATATTTAATCAGCTTTGTCTTACTCATCCTATGTCTGCATTTTTCAATAAAACGTGCCCATGTATATCGTACCCCATGTTCTCGTAGGCAACGAAAACCGTTACTGATCAGACGAGTAAGTCGATGTGCTTTAATTGCATCCAAAACTACGCGCACCGGCTTAGTCATCTTCCAAAGCGTTGCATTTGAGATAGAATCTAATGCAGCTTGGTACTCACTGACTTGCAGTTTCAATTCCTCACGTTGAGCAATTGCCGAAAAATAGTGCTCTTTATATCTTGCTAATTCTCCATCTCTCTCCTCTAGAATTTCTGCTTGCTCTTTGAAACGTACATGAAGCCTATCTATCTCCTGCTTACACTCAGTTTCCTTCAGAATCAAAAGAGCTTGGGCCTCATCTACAGCTTGTTGCGCTTGCGCTTGCAAATGCTGAGCCTCGGTTATCAAAACGTCCCGTTCTTGGATCTGACATTCCTGGTCTTTTATAATCTTATTCTGAGTTAGAATGAGCCGTTCCTTTTCCTCAATGATCTGGTTCTGATTCTGAATGTAACGTTCTTTATCCGCGAAGAGCAGGCTCTGATCCTTAAGCTGGTCATCCTTTGCTGCAATTATCTGATTCTGGTTCTGTATGTGGCGTTCTTTACCCGAAATTGTACCGTTTTGCTCTTGGATCTGCCGCTCTTTGTCTGCTATGATCTGGTTTTGATTTCGGATGTGACGCTCTTTATCCTCAATGGTCTTATTCTTGTCCTGTATTTGGCATTCTATATCCGAAATCATTCCGTTTTGCTCTTGGATCTGCCGCTCTTTGTCTGCTATGATCTGGTTTTGATTTCGGATGTGACGCTCTTTATCCTCAATGGTCTTATTCTTGTCCTGTATTTGGCATTCTATATCCGAAATCATTCCGTTTTGCTCTTGGATCTGCCGCTCTTTGTCTGCTATGATCTGGTTTTGATTTTGGATGTGACGCTCCTTATCCCCAATTGCTTCGGTTGTCTCAGATTCCGACATACGAATGTTTCGTTCGTAGTCTTCCACCTGCCGTAGCCAATCTGTTCCGCGTATAAAGCAAGATGCATATGGAGTTATGAACAAAGGCCGATAGTTCAAATCATCATAGAAGCCATTGGCAGCGAATAGTCTCGCCCAGTATTCTCTTTGCTGTACATTAAAATGGGTTCTCTCTTTGAAGTCACTAGGTGTTGAGCTGAAAATAATCCGATCTGTAATGGCACACAGGTTCTCTACTGCCTTTCTCCCTTCCTCTGCGTAGAGATGCTCCAGCACTTCAATGTTGACCACAACGTCAAAGCGTTTTGGCAGTCCCTCTGGCAATCTCTCAGCAAGTGAACCTACAAAACAATATGGTCTAATATCTTCGCGCACCATAGAAATAGCATACTCAGAAATATCAAGACCATATGCCTCCACCCCTCTATCCCGGAGGGCAGCTACAAGATGGCCCATAGCACAGCCAGCATCCAAGACAGTTTTTGGGTGTATATCTTCTGCTATTTTCTCAGCGACACTCTCTAAAAACTTCTTGGTATATCTTGAATCGGCATAATTGACTTTCTCTATACCAACATCATAATTCGAGTAATATTCCTTGTTATACACACTGCCCATGCCATCACACTCCTTCATATGCATCGCAAACGATTCTCGTCTCTCCTAGCATCTTCGCCTGTCCATGGTCCAGCCAAAGAACCTGATCACACATCTCACGAATCTGCTCAATACTATGGCTCACAAACAGCACTGTTGTACCACCACCCATTAGTTCGAGCATTCGTTTCTTGCTTTTTTCCTGAAACTCTGCGTCACCTACTGCTAAGATCTCATCGACTATCAAAATATCTGGATTTACAACTGTAGCAACAGAAAAAGCCAAGCGCATCACCATGCCAGAGGAATAGTTTCTTAAAGGAACATCGATAAAATTGCCCAATTCAGAAAACTCGACAATTTCATCATATTTATCATTTAGAAACTCTTCCGAGTAGCCCAATATGGCTCCATTGAGAAAAATATTCTCACGGCCCGTCAGGTCAAAATCAAATCCACTTCCTAATTCCAGCATGGGAACAACCGTTCCACTTACACTTATACTGCCAGCCGTAGGCTTCAATATTCCCGAGATGACTTTTAATAATGTGGATTTACCTGCACCATTGTGACCTATGATGCCCAGCACCTCACCACTCCTCACCTCGAAACTTACATCTCTTAAAGCCCAGAATTCTTCGTACTTTATATTTCCCTTCACAAGCTGTACAAGGTATTCTTTAATGCTTTGAACCCGGTCATAAGTCATTCGGTAGCACATAGAAATATTGTTTGCTTGTATTACCATAGAGGGAAACACCTCAAATCTCAAATATTTAGGACAAACCTATCCTGTGTCTTCTTAAACACAACTGATCCTATGATAAGCGGCACAAACGATATAATTATCATAAGTAAATACGCCTTAGGCTCCGGCGATAAACCATCCATGAGAACAATTCTAAGAAATCGAATAATGTGATATAGAGGGTTGCATTTGTACAAAGTCATGAATTTCTCAGGAATAATTGACTCTGGATAGAAAATAGGCGTTGCATACATCCACAGCATGCTCACAACACCCCACAGAAATTGTGTATCTCTGAAGAACACCATTGCTGAGGAGAGAAAAAGCCCAATACCAAGTGCAACCGCAAACAAGCAGATCACACACAACGGTACAAGTAATAGACTGAATGTGAACGGCGATCCCGTCAAAATCATCACAACAAATAGTGGAATAAGTGCAAGTAGGAGGTTCACTGTTGATGAGACTACCCGAGTCAATGGATATATATATTTCGGTACATAAACTTTTGTAATTAGGCTCGCGTTTCCAACAATCGATGATAAGGCCATTGTCGTTGCTTCATTGAAAAAGTTGAAGCACACAATTCCGCTTAGTAGGTATAGTGCAAAATTCGGAATATCTGATTTAAAAAGCGTTGAGAACACAATATACTGAACTGTCATCGTTAGAAGTGGATTCAAGAAACTCCAAAGGATTCCCAGTACCGACCGCTTATACTTGGCTTTAAAATCCCTCGCTACTAGCTGCTTGATGAGATACTTGTATCTATAGAAAGCATCGATCACATTCAAGAACATGGATCCTTTGCCTTGTTTGTATCTCCTCAGTATCCAGGCAAAATAAACTGCTAATATCAATGCAAAGCCAAAAGCTATCTGCCAGTAATATGTACCTAACGACAGGATATCTCTTGTGTTAATACTCATGCATAAGGCTATATCTGATGCCACTCCATTGATTAATAGAAGATCATCTACACCAAGCCCTGCATCTATCTGGTTGTGTGCCGCCTGGTAAGTGTTTCCCACATACAGCGTCACTGCATTTCCGCTTACTCCCTCAGGAGCCGAAATACGCAGTTCTGCTGTCTTCACACCAGATATGTCCTCCATATTGAATGGCACATAGAATAAAGCATTATCTGCAAGCCCACTAACGTCAACATCGGAAAGAGCAATGAGTTTATCATCAGAATATAACTCAACGCGTAGTATTCCAGTGTTTTGTCTTTCATATGTAGCCCCATACAGCGTAAGTCCTATGAGCCTATCTCCGCTTAGATCAATCTTCTGGCTTAATACAACATCCGAAGTAATTTCCCCTATTACCCCATTGGCTGAAAGCATATCTGTCGTATTGTCTCTGAACTTTAGTTGGTCACCGCAGATAAAGTAGAAAGCTACTGCTAGTAACACATATACCACCAGAGCAACCGAACACACTTTCATCAGCGTCTTTTGGTTCATACTTACTCCATGATCTCCTTCAGATATCTTTCCAAAGCATCGTGCCAATCAGGTAGTCTGAAAAACCCTTTCGCTACTAGCTTATCCTTGCTCATTCTAGAGTTCAGCGGTCTCACCGCTTTCGTGGGATACTGATTCGTTGGAATAGGATTCACTTTTACATCCTTTCTGGCAATCCTAAAGATCTCTTGCGCAAACTCCGCCCACGAGCATATACCTTCATTCGTTGCGTGGTATATGCCATACTTCTCTGTCGCAATCATATCGCACAGCAAAGAAGCTAAATCTGCCGTATAAGTAGGACTTCCGAACTGGTCGCATACCACACTGACCTCTTGATGCGTCTCGGCAAGTCTAAGCATCGTCTTCACAAAGTTATTTCCATTGACCCCAAAAACCCAAGAGATACGAACAATGAAATATCGGCCTAAAAGTTCTTTTACCGCTCTTTCCCCACCAAGTTTTGTCTCTCCATACACACCAAGGGGTCCTGTCGGATCTTCTGGCCTGTAGAAACTCTCGCCTGTACCAGGAAAAACGTAGTCTGTCGAGATGTACAGCATCTTCGCGCCTACGTTTTTACATGCCTGAGCGATGTTTCTTGTTCCATCTGTGTTAACTGCCCGGACTTTATCTGGCTCATCCTCAGCTTTGTCTACTGCAGTCCAAGCGGAACAATGAATGACCGCATCAGGCCGATAGCTTGATATGTAGGCATCAACGGCCTCTGCATCAGTTATATCAAAATCTGCGATATCTACACCCTTATGCTCTGTGCCACGTCTCGTAAGCTCTCTGCACACATCGTATCCAAGTTGTCCCTTAACACCAGTAACCAGAACTTTCACATCAAAAACCTCTCAGACATAATTCTTCTTGCTCGCCCAGATAAAGACCTTAAAAACAGGTAAGGGCAAATACGGCATAGCGATCTCGAACAATGAGGCCATAGGAGAGAATCCTCTATATTCCCATATTGTTCTTATCTGCCCGCTTTGCCCTGCGAGATACGCCTGTCTTGCCCGAAGCCATGTTAAGCCATTGTCTAGCGTAGCCTTTAGTTCACCCTCACAGGGGAAGTGTTCCACTAACCATTGCACAGCTTCTGCCGGCCGATTAACCCGTATTCTTAGATAGCTATCTTTATCAATTACGCCTTGTAAAGAGCTACTTTGATTCTCCCCGTGCTCTCGATGCTTCAGGAGTGGCTTTAAGATAGATATCACAGCCCCCATGTTCGCGCTAAAAAGCGTAATGTAATGGTCGTAATACATATAAGGATTAAACGGTATAGCTGCCTTTGCCACGTCAGACCGCACCAGCAATGCACATCCAGAAGCAAAGTTGGAGTACCACAGCGTATCTGTTAGTCCCACACCAGAGCGGAACTTGTGATGCCGGCGAATCTTCGTTATACTATCCGCAACTTGTTTCCCATCACTATCAATGATGTACATATCTGAACAAACTAGCAGCACGTTGGGTTTTTCAATCTCAGATTGTAGCTTCTCGAGCTTCTCCGGCATCCAGACATCATCTTGATCACAGTAGGCAAAATACTTACCCTGTGCTTCCCGTGTGAGCTGCTCAAACACTAAGTTTGACCCTTGATTTGTTTTGCTACGGTTGATTTCATACGGAATAGACTTAATGTGCTCTGCAACTAGGCTCTCTATTTGCTTGAAGGGAACTGTTGGAGAGCAGTCATCCCGAATGTATAAACGAAGATTAGGATATGTCTGTGCCTCAAGTGAATCCAACTGCTCTTTCAGCCAATCCATTCTCGGCTCATACACTGCCATGAGAATAGAAATCAGTGGCTTATCGGTTCCCATACATTCTCTCGTAGTAGGTTTGATATTCTCCATTCACAATGTTTCCCCACCAACTGCGGTTCTCCAGATACCATTGAATCGTCTTCTTGATCCCATCTCGGAACTTAGTTTGCGGGAGCCATCCCAGTTCTTCATGGATAAAGCTCGGGTCAATGGCATATCGCATATCGTGTCCCTTGCGGTCTTTGACATGGGTAATCAGGCTCTCCGGCTTACCCAATTGCTCAAGGATGATCTTCACGATGTCGATATTGCGCATCTCATTGTGGCCGCCGATGTTGTAGACCTGGCCTGTTTGCCCGTTGTGAATAATGAGGTCTATAGCAGCACAGTGATCCTCCACGTAGAGCCAGTCCCGAACGTTCAGCCCCTCGCCATATACAGGAAGCGGCTTGTCTGCTAACGCGTTGGCAATCATCAAGGGAATCAGTTTCTCAGGAAACTGATAAGGGCCATAGTTGTTGGAGCATCGTGAGATCGTGATCGGAAGTCCATATGTCCTGTGATAGGCATTGCAGAGAAGATCTGCACTAGCTTTCGATGCCGAATAGGGGCTGGATGTATGCAACGGTGTCTGCTCTGTAAAGAAGAGGTCTGGTCGATCCAACGGCAGATCTCCATACACCTCGTCTGTAGATACCTGGTGATACCTGAGGACACCGTATCTCCTACATGCATCCAGCAGTACCTGCGTTCCCATTACATTGGTAGTAAGGAAGATACCCGGATCCTCAATAGAGCGGTCTACATGGCTCTCTGCGGCGAAATTCACTACTATGTCCGGATGCTCGGTTTCAAAGATCTCATACACTGCCTCACGGTCTGCAATGTCTGCCTTGATAAACTTGAAGTTCTCCTCATGCATCACTGGATCCAGCGTAGCGAGGTTGCCAGCGTAAGTGAGCTTGTCCAAGCAGATGATCTGGTATTCCGGATGCTTCTCCTGCTCATAGAAGATGAAGTTGCTGCCGATGAAACCAGCCCCTCCAGTAACCATCATCTTCATTGGCTTACCACTCCTCAAAGCCAGTTACCGCATCCTTCAGGAAAGGCGATTTGCTATCCTTGACTGAGAGGATCGGGTTTTCAATCCCCCAATTCACGCCAATCTCAGGATCATTCCAACGTATTCCACCATCTGCTTCAGGTGCATATGGGTTATCTGCCTTGTACAGGAACTCAACGTCATCGGTCAGAGTCAAAAACCCATGTCCAAACCCGCGTGGGATAAGTAGCTGCTTCTTATTCTCAGCGCTCAGCTCCACAGCTACCCATTTCTTGTATGTCGGACTGCTCGGTCTAAGGTCTACTGCCACATCGAGCACTGCGCCTCTGACACACCGCACCAACTTGGTCTGCGCCTTTTCTCCCCGCTGGAAGTGGATACCGCGCAGTGTTCCTTTCACCGTGGAAGAGGAATGGTTGTCCTGCACGAAGTCGTAGTGCAGACCTTCTTCATCAAATTCCCGCTCAGACCAACTCTCCATGAAGAAGCCGCGGTTATCCCCGAAAACCCTCGGTTCAACAATGTAAACTCCCTCAAGGTCTGTCTTTGTAAAAGTCATAAGCACACCTCAATACATGTACTTCCCATTGGCCACATTGAGAAGGTGCTGGCCATAGGGTGATTTGCCATATGTCTTTGCCGACTCCATCAGCCTGTCCTTATCAATCCAGCCGTTCTTGAAAGCGATCTCCTCAGGTGCTGAGATCTGCACACCCTCTCGAGACTCAATGACCCGAACAAACTCAGAAGCTTCAGCCAGTGAATCTACAGTACCGGTATCCAGCCACGCATAGCCTCTGCCCAGCGTTATGACATTGAGCGAACCCTCATCAAGATATATCCGGTTGAGATCTGTGATCTCCAGCTCACCTCTGGCTGATGGTTGTAGATTCTTCGCTCGTTCACAGACCTTTCTGTCATAGAAATAGAGCCCTGTAACTGCGTAGTTCGACTTCGGCTCCTTAGGTTTTTCTTCTATAGAAATTGCACGGCCGCTCTCATCAAACTCCACTACACCAAAACGCTCTGGGTCCTCCACATAGTACCCAAACACCGTTGCGCCCTCTTCCTGTTCCAAGGCCCTCCTCAGGTGTTTCGTGAGTCCTGCACCGTAGAAGATGTTGTCCCCGAGAATCATGGCACAGCGATCCCCACCTACAAACGCTTCTCCCAGAATGAACGCCTGGGCCAAGCCGTCCGGTGAGGGTTGCTCCTTGTACGAAAGCTTGATTCCAAACTGACTGCCATCTCCGAGAAGGCGCTCAAAGTTCGGAAGATCATGCGGCGTAGAAATGACCAGTATCTCTCGAATTCCCGCAAGCATCAGCGTAGACAGAGGGTAGTAGATCATCGGCTTATCGTAAATTGGCAAGAGCTGTTTGCTTGTTACCATTGTCAGCGGATAAAGTCTTGTCCCGCTGCCTCCTGCAAGGATGATTCCCTTCATGTCTCTGTCTCCTTCGTTGAGCATTGTCATTTGATCGTTTGACTAGCTTCTATCTGCTCCATTTCAAAACACCAGTTATCCTGTGGGAATACCACCAGACAGAGCCGGTCTGTCTTCTCTGTATACCTTCCAAAGCGCACTCAGATCTTGATTCCGAGCCCAGAACTGTTAGGCTTGCTCAAATGGTGCTTCAATATGCCTGAAACCAAACCGCGGTACCCACGACCACTCGCTTTCATCAGAGAGGAAGAAACAATCACAGCCTCTGTTCTAAGTCTTCCATGTCCAACATCCGCTGTTCCTGCTCGATCTGGCGGTCCAAGGTCTGCTCCATAAAGACCTGCATGTTCTGCCTGATCCCATCCCATGTGCGGGCATACAGTTTCCGCAGACATGTGGGATTGCCCTTCTCAGGCGGGATCCCCGCCAGCTCACTGAGCCTTGTGATCATCGATGTGATCTGACTCCGATTGAGCGGCTTCCCCTTCTCGTTGAGAAAGATCTCTCCGGAATAGATCTCCTGCTTCTCTGCATATGCCAGCAAGCCCTCCCGCAAAGTCTCCGGGATGTAGATCATCCGGGACGTCCCTTGATGATCCACTACGTAGAAGTGCCTCTTCTGCACGTTCTCCACCGTTATGTTGGGGATCTCATAGATCCGAACTCCCGTACAGGCGAGCACCTGTGTAAGAAGGAAAGGCCGCTTATCCTTTTTCTCTCTCGCCTTGCTGAGCATTCTCAGATACTCAGTTCGCGTAAGTTCCGGCTGGGGATCAAGCATCTTGTTCTTCTCCGAATGAAAGCGCTCATCGGTTTTGAACTCACGGCAACCGATGAAACTAAGGAAGAGATTGCACGCGGACAAGATGGCGTTCAGTGTAGCCACAGCATATCCTGTACGAACCAGTTCATCTTTCCAGATCGATACCGTGTCCCGATGGATCCGCTTATCTTCCGGTAGGAACTGATAGAACATCTCCACGGCTCGACCGTACTTTGTGATTGTCTCTTTACTCTTGCCAGTCTCCTTGAGATACTCCAAGAATCGCTGGATATCCTCGTACTTCACCTCACGCGAAACCAACGTAATGGCCATTACGTTGGTTTCTTGGGCATGATTAAACACGCTGCAATCCCTCCTTTCCGGCGATCTAGACGGGTCCAGGCGCAGTAAAATAGCCCTACAACCGGCCCGTTGCAGCAACAGAATGGATTTTACCGCATGTTTCTAGGGATCTCATATATCCGAACTCCCGTACAGGCGAGCACCTGTGTAAGAAGGAAAGGCCGCTTGTCCCTTTTTCTCTCTTGCCTTGTTGAGCATTCTCAGATACTCAGTTCTTGTGAGCTCCGGCCGGGGATCAAGCATCTTGTTCTTCTCCGAACGAAAGCGTTCATCGGTTTTGAACGCACGGCAACCGATGCTCAAGAAGAGATTGCACGCGGACAAGATGGCGTTCAGTGTAGCCACTGCGTATCCAGTACGAACCAGTTCATCTTTCCAGATCGATACCGTGTCCCGATGGATCCCCTTATCTTCCGGCAAGAACTGATAGAACATCTCCACAGCCCTATCGTACTTCGGATTTTCTCTTTACTCTTGCCAGTCTCCTTGAAATGCTCTAGGAATCTCTGGATATCCTCATGCTTCGCCTCGCATGAATCCAACGTAATGGCCATTACGTTGGTTCCATGGACATGATTAAACAAGCTGCAATCCCACCTTTCCGGCGATCTAGATGGGTCCAGGCACAGTAAAACAGCCCCTACAACCGGCCCGTTGCAGCAACGGAATGGATTTTACCGCATGTTTCTCCGGATTGCAATAGCCAATTTGCGGTTTCGCCCGCTTTTTCTGGGTGGTAAACGGGCTTCACAGCGTTGATTTTTGGTTAGTATCAAGCCAACAGATTTTGCAATTCCATAGTCACAATATCAGAACTTTTTCATAGTTTTTCCTGGATTTTCTTCTTTTTTTATCGTCGTTTTCTACTTTTTTGGTCATTATTCGGCAGAGGCAACCATGGAAAGGATTATCACCGTTTTAGCATTATACACTATAACACATTCAATTTTGCGTTTCTATCTGTTCATTGTGCCAGTTCGGCATTATAGTGCTCTCCAGTTTCTCCTTCAGCAGCCAGCCCACTTTCCAACGTAATGAAAATTACGTTGGTTTTTGCCGATGCGGCCGGCACATTGCACAATCCCCCATGTCTGCTGCATCTGCTCCTGGAACGGACGTGCATTCTACAATATCTTTTCCGGTTTGTTCCATTTCAACTACTTTGTTTCCCTTACAGCTTGGTCCAATCCCCATTGATATCTTTGATCTTTAGCCCACCCACTCTTGGCCCACAGGTACTGACTGTGCGCGATACATGGACTGTGTCTCGTGTTTTCTCGGAGATAGACTTGCCACTGTCCCCACCCCGTGTACAATTCTTTCAAAACAGCCAAGCCACTCCATCACCGCTCTTCTATATTCCGTGATGCAACCAGCCTACTAACCCGCTTCTATGCTCCACAGCTCATATTCATAGGGGATTTCTTCCATCCCATCACAACGAAGCATGGCTTTCCTCCCAAATAAACCCCATCATTGCGCTAGCTCATTCGCCGTGTATTAGTCTAGCTATTCACTAAAAACCAAGCTACTCCTTCTTATCAATTCTCTTCTCTTCCTCGTTAGCAGAATTCTCTTTGATCACTTCTAAAATGTACCGTTGTACACTGCTTTGTATAATTAAATCTAAATAACATTAACAAGGAGCACAGTACCTCATACACATCAGGACTGTGCCCCTTGTGTGATTCCCCGCTAAGCTATGTAGTGTATTACACAGCAGCACAACTACATCCTTCCGAAATATCCAGTGCTAAAGTCATCCCGCCTAGTCAGATAGTAGTCGCGAACTCTTTTTTATGCTTCATATTGATCTTTCCTGTCACCTTCTAGTTGAGAGAGCAGCCCATCTATCGTTTCATCGAACTCAAATTTGTCGTTGTGTCCAACTTTCAGCCGATTTCTAAATCGTTCAATATTGTTTTGCACTTCATCGTCTGTCAGCCAATACCTATCATTATGAAGCTCCCGCTCCAGATTATTAACAGTTTTAATTTGCCTTTTCAATTCAGCGCAAACAGCTTCATATACTATACAACGGTCACACTTAAATATTTTCCTAGAAGTGCATGCGCTTCTTTAGTCGCGTTAGTAAGTTTTTTAACATGTTAGTTAACCTTAAAATGATTA
>CANRFN010000010.1 GCA_947629915.1 uncultured Oscillospiraceae bacterium
GATGAGCTGGATCCCGGCGTGGATTTTGTATCCGCCAGCAACGGCGGCACCTACGATGATGCTACCAGAACCGTCACTTGGACCCTCGGCAAACAGGCAGTCGGAGCCAACGGCTCTGTGATCTTGACGGTAAAAGTCAACCAGAAGGCCTACGACATGTATGAATACAAGCCCGATGAGGACGGCTTTGATCATGACGGAAGCATCGACCTGGAGGTTCACAACAGGGCGAAGATTAAGATCGACAACGAGTCCCATTACACCAATGAAGTGGACAACCCGGTCGAAGAGAAGACGGAAACCGAACCCGGCGCTGATGTCGGTGTCCGGGTAGGCGAGGAGATCACCTACAACATCTACTGGAGCAACCTGAAAGATGCCGAAGCAGAGGTTACCGTATACGATGAGCTGGATCCCGGCGTGGATTTTGTATCCGCCAGCAACGGCGGCACCTACGATGATGCTACCAGAACCGTCACTTGGACCCTCGGCAAACAGGCAGTCGGAGCCAACGGCTCTGTGATCTTGACGGTAAAAGTCAACCAGAAGGCCTACGACATGTATGAATACAAGCCCGATGAGGACGGCTTTGATCATGACGGAAGCATCGACCTGGAGGTTCACAACAGGGCGAAGATTAAGATCGACAACGAGTCCCATTACACCAATGAAGTGGACAACCCGGTCGAAGAGAAGACGGAAACCGAACCCGGCGCTGATGTCGGTGTCCGGGTAGGCGAGGAGATCACCTACAACATCTACTGGAGCAACCTGAAAGACACCGAAGCTGACGTTACCGTTTACGATGAACTGGATCCTGGCGTGGACTTCGTATCCGCAAGCGATGAAGGTCAGTACGATGCAGTCAGCCATACGGTGACCTGGACCCTCGGCAAAAAGACGGCCGGGGCCAACGGCTATGTGACCTTGAAGGTGAAAGTCAACCAGAAGGCCTACGACATGTATGAATACAAGCCTGATGAGGATGGCTTTGATAATGACGGAAGCATTGACCTGGAGGTTCACAACAGGGCGAAGATTCAGATCGACAACGATTCCCACTACACCAACGAAGTGGACAACCCGGTCGATGAGAAGACCGAGACGGATCCTGGCGCTGATGTCGGTGTCCAGGTAGGCGATGAGATCACCTACAACATCTACTGGAGCAACCTGAAAGACGCCGAAGCTGAGGTTACCGTTTACGATGAACTGGATCCCGGCGTGGACTTCGTATCCGCAAGCGATGAAGGTCAGTACGATGCAGTCAGCCATACGGTGACCTGGACCCTCGGCAAAAAGACGGCCGGGGCCAACGGCTCTGTGACCCTGACGGTGAAAGTCAACCAGCAGGCCTATGACAGTTACGAGTACAATAAGGATGCGGACGGCTTCACGCAGGACGGAAGCCTCGACATGGAGGTTCACAACAGGGCCAAGATTCAGATCGACAACGAGTCCCACTATACCAACGAAGTGGACAACCCAGTCGATGAGAAGACAGAAACCGAACCCGGCGCAGGCAACTACGTTGAGGTTGGAGACAACGTCACCTACCAGATCCGCTGGGCCAACACCAAGGAGACGGAAGCTGAAGTGGTCATCACGGATGTTCTGGATTTCGGCGTTGACTTTGTCAGCGCGGATAACGGCGGAACTTACGATGCTGCTACCCATACCGTTACCTGGAATCTGGGCAAGAAAGCTGCTGGCGACAAGGGTACGGTAGAACTGGTTGTAAAGGTAAACGACAATGCCAGAAGGACCTGGACCTACGATGATGATCTGGATCCATCGGACGGCGGCCTCAAGGGCACGCCCGGAGAAGGAACCGATTACAAGATCGTGGATAAGGCTCAGATCACGATTGACAATGTGTCCCACTACACCAACGAGGTGGAGAACCCGCTGCAGGAGAAGACCGAGATCAATCCAGGAGATGGCAAACAGGTTCAGGTGGGTGACGAGATCACCTATGAGATCCTGTATCACAACAATACAGCCGATCAGACCACTATCACCATCGTGGATACGCTGGATCCCGGCGTAACATTTATCTCAGCTAGCAAGGGCGGAATGCATTATGCCGCTGAAACGACACTGGAATCGGGCATTACAGTACCTGCTCACAGTGTGGTATGGGTCTTGAAGGACGTGGCTCCAGGCGCAAGAGGTACGGTAACCCTTACGGTCTCGGTGAACGAGAAAGCACTGGAAAACTGGCAGTACGGTGAGGAAGGCACGCTTAACCATCATACCGGCAAAGACTATGAGGTCGTGAACAAGGCTGGTATCTATGTGGGCAATGATGTGCACTACACTAACGTGGTGGAAAACCCCGTGCCGGAGAAGACGGAAACTGAGCCTGGCGCAGGGGAAGTTGTCACAGTTGGTGATGAAGTCACCTATGAAATCAGCTGGCGCAATGCCACTGAAACAGACCAGATCGTCACAGTGGAAGATTGGCTGGACGATGGCGTGGACTTTGTCTCTGCGATGTTCAAAAATGTTGAGCTGAGAGCAGGGAAGACGACCGTCACCCATACAATCCCGAAGGCCGCGAGCGGTGAGGAAACCCAGACAGTCACCATTACCTATGATGCTGTCGAGCACAAGGTCACATGGACAATCGATAAGGTTGCTCCTGGCGAGACAGGCACTGTGCAGCTGACCGTACGGGTGAATGAGAATGCGATCACAAAGTGGTCCTATGATTCTAAGGAAGGCGGCGGTTCACCTGCGTCTGGGCTTGATTGCGAGATCATCAACCGCGCTGAGGTCAGCATCGGCAACGACCACAAGGTGACGCCGGAAGTAAAGAATCCAGTGCTGGAGAAAACCGAGAGCTATCCTGGCAGCGGCGAGCGAGTAGACATCGGGGACCAGGTAGATTATTCCATCACCTGGAACAACTATGAGACCGAAACCGCTGATGTTACAGTGCTTGATGCGCTGGATCCTGGAGTGGACTTTGTAAGTGCCAGCTTCCGCAATGTCAGCCTTGACACATATGATCTCAGTGGCGATACCAGCGTTTACAGAGTCAAGGACGATGTTCAGCTGATTGGTGTGAACGGCGAGGTCACTACATCATCGGTTACTATCGTCTATGATGTGTTCGCTCATCAGATCACATGGGAGATCACGAACGTTCCTGCTGGGTTCTGTGGGACGGTAGAGTTCTCAGTGATCGTAAACGAGAACGCCGACAGGGGGTACGATTACAACAACGGCCCCAGTTACGAGGATGACTACAAGATTCTCAACCAAGGCAACGTAAGGGTTGGAAATCATTCTGAGTACAAGACAAACATCATTGAGAACCCCACCCGGCCCACAATTGAACCCAAGGTGAAGAAGATACTGAATGGTGATCCGTTACCGCTTCCGAATTTCGAGTTTACCTTGGAACTGAGATCGGGCAATTCCGAGGGCGTTATCCTGCCCGAGACTACAGCTATGACTGTCCATGGTTACGGAGAGGCCAGTTTCGATGAGATTGTCTTTACTGAAGCGGGTATTTACACCTTCACAATCAGAGAATCCGTGCTGAATCCAGAGCCAGGTTACACCTACGATGACAGTGTCTGGACCCTTACCGTGTATGTGTTTAAGGGACTCGATGGCAAGCTGGAAGCAACGGGACACTATGCCAAGGAAGGTGCAACAAGCGAGACTGAGGCTACTTTTACAAACGTATATGAAGAGCCGAAACCTGAGACTGGCAGCCTCACAGTCACAAAGACGGTTACAGGCGATGCTGGAGACAAGACCAAGGACTGGCACTTCACTGTCGAACTCAGCGATAAGACCATCAATGGCACCTATGGTGGCATGACATTCACCAATGGCGTGGCCGAGTTCACCCTGAAGCACAGTGAGAGCAAGACAGCTACAGGCCTGCCCGCTGGCATCACGTACACGGTCACTGAGACCGAGGCCGATGCGGAGGGCTACACCACCAGTGCTACTGGAGACAGCGGCACTATCCCAGCAGGCAGCACGGCTACAGCTGCGTTCGTCAACGACAAGCCAACGACACCGCCGCCCCCGCCGCCGAGTGAGCAATTCGGCAACCTCACAGTCACCAAGACCGTCACAGGTGCTGCGGGTGATACCTCCAAGGAGTGGCACTTCACTGTCACGCTGAGCAACACCAGCATCAACGGCTGGTATGGTGATATGTACTTCAGGGACGGTGTGGCTACCTTCACCCTGAAGCACGGAGGGAGCCTTACCGCCACGGACTTGCCCGCAGGTGTCAGATACACCGTCACAGAGACTGAGGCGAATGCTGATGGCTACACCACCGAGTCTACTGGTGCAACTGGTACAATCCCTGATGGCGGTACAGCAAGAGCTGCGTTCGTCAACGACAAGCCAACGACACCGCCGCCCCCGCCGCCGAGTGAGCAATTCGGCAACCTCACAGTCACTAAGACCGTCACAGGCGAGGCAGGAGACACCGAAAAGGATTGGCACTTTACGGTCACCTTGGACGATGGCACTGTCAACGGCTGGTACGGAGACATGTACTTCAGAAACGGCGTGGCATCCTTTACCCTGAAGCACGGTGAGAGCCTTACCGCCACAGACCTGCCGGCCGGCATCGGCTATACCGTCACAGAAGACGAGGCCGGTGAGGACGGGTACACCACGTCTGGCAGCGGTATCACAGGCGCTATCCCCGGCGGCAGCACAGCTACTGCTCACTACGAAAACCGCAAGGATGAGCCAGACACGGGCAACCTCACGGTCACAAAGGTCGTAACCGGTGCGGGAGATACGGAGAAGCTGTGGCACATCACGGTCACCCTGGACGATCCCACTGTGGACGGCGTCTATGGTGGCATGACGTTCCACAACGGCGTGGCATCCTTCACCCTGAGACATGGCGAGACCGTCACAGCAACCGGCCTGCCGGCGGATGCCTGGTACACCGTCTCTGAGGCAGAGGCCAATACAGACGGGTACGAGACCACAGAATACGGCACGGTGGGAACCATCCCAGAGAGCGGTACTGCCGATGCTGTGTTCGAAAACGACCTGCCCGAGCCTGGAGGCCTCACGGTTGCCAAGACCGTTGAGGGCGAGAACGCGGATACCACAAAGGAATGGCACTTTACGGTCACCCTGAGCGATACCACTATCAATGGCACCTATGGCGGCATGACATTCACCAACGGTGTGGCGTCGTTCACGTTGAAGCACGGTGAGAGCGTTACAGCTACTGGCCTTCCTGCAGATATCACATACAGTGTCTCTGAGGCGGAGGCCAACACAGACGGCTACACCACCACGGCCACCGGAGAGACCGGTACCATCACCGCAGAAGCTGAGGCGAGAGCGGAGTTTGTCAACAGCAAGGAGACCGGCGCCCTTACCGTCTCCAAGATCTTGGAAGGCGAGAGTGCAGACCCGAACAAGGACTGGACCTTCACTGTAACCCTCAGCGACAACACCATCAACGGCACCTACGGCGGCATGACCTTTACCAACGGTGTGGCTACCTTCACACTGAAGGGCGGCCAAACCCTCACCGCAACAGGCCTGCCCGCTGGCATCACGTACACCGTCACGGAGGCGGAGGCCAATACAGATGGCTACGTTACCACATCCACTGGTGAGACTGGCACGATCTCTGAAGAAGGGGCAGCAGCAGTCTTTACTAACACCATTGGCGTGGGAGACCTCACAGTGGGCAAGATTCTCGAGGGCGAGGGTGCAGACCCGAACAAGGACTGGACCTTCACCGTCACGCTGAGTGATTCCACCATCAACGGCACCTACGGAGCCATGACATTCGTCAACGGCGTGGCCACCTTCACCCTGAAGGGCGGTCAAACCATCACCGCAACTGGTCTGCCTGCTGGCATCACGTATACCGTCACGGAGGCGGAAGCCAATGCTGATGGGTACAAGACCACGTCTATTGGCGAGACCGGAGAGATCCCGTTGGAGGGTAGTGCAGATGCTGTCTTCACCAACACCATCGGCGTGGGAGACCTTGTCGTCAGCAAGATCCTCGAGGGTGAGGGTGCAGACCCGAACAAGGACTGGACCTTCACCGTTACCCTCAGCGATTCCACCATCAACGGCACCTACGGTGGCATGACATTCGTCAACGGCGTGGCTACATTCACCCTGAAGGGCGGTCAAACCCTCACCGCAACTGGTCTGCCTGCTGGCATCACGTATACCGTCACGGAGGCGGAAGCCAATACTGATGGGTACAAGACCACATCTACGGGTGAGACCGGAGAGATCCCCTCGGAGGGTTCTGCAGAAGCAGTATTCACCAACAGCATCGAAGAGGGAGCGCTCACGGTGGTCAAGAACATCGAGGGCAAGGAAGCAGACCCGAACAAGGACTGGACCTTCACTGTAACCCTCAGCGATACCAGCATCAACGGCACCTATGGTGGTATGACATTCACCAACGGCGTTGCCACCTTCACCTTGAAGGGCGGCCAGAGCCTCACAGCTACGGGCCTGCCCGCTGGAATTAGCTACACCGTAACCGAGGCAGAGGCCAACACCGATGGGTACACCACCAGAACGGCCGGTACCACTGGCACCATCCCTGCAGACGGCGAGGCCGTGGCCACGTTCGTCAACAGCAAGGGCGAGGTGGAGAAAGGCAACTTTGCGGTCCGCAAGAGAGTGCGCGGCGATGATGGCGATCCCAACCAGGTGTTCCACTTCATCATCACCCTCAGCGATCCCACCATCAGCGGCACGTTTGGCGATGTCACCTTCGAGAACGGCGTGGGCCAAGTAGCCCTGAAAGACGGCGAGCACGCCTGGATTCTGGGCTTGCCTGTGGGAACCACGTACACGGTCACCGAGGTGGAGGCCAACCAGGACGGGTACCAGACCCGTGGCGAAGGGGAGACCGGAGCAGTCCCGGCAACGGGCCATAATGAGGCCAGATACACCAACTTCAGAGGACCTGGCGAACCCAACTGGGATGAGCCGTGGGAGGAGCTGCCCGATCCGGAAGTGCCGCTGGCACCGCCGGAGGACAATCCTTCAGACAACCCGCCCCAGACCAACGATCAGTTCAATCGGGAACTGTGGATGCTGATGATGGCAGCTGCCTTCCTTGGCATGACAGCACAGTTCCTCCCCGGAAAGAGAAAAGAAGAGGCTTGAGATACGCCGGATTCGTCCCGCGTGATTGAGCGCACAGCATGAGATGCGGCGGGCAGCCCTGTGGCTGCCCGCCGCGTCTCGCGCTCTGGGGAAGGGAAATTGGATAGTCCAAGAATATTGGAAAAGATCTCCCTGAATGGCTGATCTTTTTGCGCTCTGGGTATTGCAATTGCCGTAGAGCGTGCTATAATCGGGGCCAACAACTGAATACCTGTCTTCAGGGCGGGGTGAAAGTCCCCACTGGCGGTATAGTCCGCGACCCACACATGTGGCTGACTCGGTGCAACTCCGGGACCAACGGTTACAGTCCGGATGGAAGAAGATGTGTTTGTCTCCTTTGCTGAGAGCACCTTGCAAGACGGCTTCAGGTGTGAATCAGAAAGGAGTCTTTTTTATGTCCGAAAGACAGGCAACCGCCCAGGGCCGTATGAGCACCCGGGAAGTGGTGGTCCTGGCCATGTTCACAGCGGTGGCCTACGTGGTGATGCTGCTGTCCAAGATGCTGCCCTCCATGATCGGCTTTCTCCAGTTCGATCTCAAGGACACCATCGTGTGCATCGGCGGCTTCCTCTTTGGCCCCATGGCAGCGGCCGTGGTGTCCATCGTGGTGTGCCTCATCGAGATGTTCACCGCCAGCGACACCGCCTTCATCGGCGCGGTGATGAACGCCATCTCCACCTGCGCCTTCTGCTGCACCGCCACCTTTATCTATAAGAAGGACCGCACCATGCGGGGCGCCGTGGTCGGCCTGGCCTCCGGCACGGTGGTGCTCACCGCAGTGATGCTGCTCTGGAACTATCTCATCACCCCGCTCTACATGCAGGGCGTTACCCGGGAGCAGGTGGCGGGCATGCTGATCCCCGTGTTTCTGCCCTTCAACCTCACCAAGGGCGGCCTGAACATGGCGGCTACCCTGCTACTCTATAAGCCTGTGGTGACCGCGCTGCGGGCGGCCAAACTGGTGCCCACCTCAGATTCTCCCAAGAAGGGCGGCTTCCACGGCGGCATGATGCTGCTGGGGGCCTTCCTACTGGCCACCTTCATCGTGCTGATGCTGGTGCTCACCGGCAAGATCTGATCTGAGACCGAGAAAACGGAAGAGCGGGTGGGAGATGGCGTGCGCCATCTCCCACCCGCAAATTCATTCTGGCGGCGGGGCTATCTCTGCCGCTGGATCTGGGCCATGGCGGCCCGGTATGCGGCGATCTCCCTGTCTGCGTCCAGGGAGGTGGGGGCAGCCCCGGGATAGAAAGAGGCAAACCGGGCCGCCTCGCCGCCTTGGATGCCGGCAAAGACCTTTTTCAGGGCAGCCAGCACGCGGAGAAAGTCGAAGGCGATGAAGTCCAGGTAGCAGTACTGCATGCCGATGGCAAAGCCGGTGACGAAGACCTCATTGCCTGCAGCCGCCTTGATCTTCTGCGGAAGGTCCAAAATGGGATGGCAATCTGTCAGGTCGGGCTTTGTGGGATAGAACACGAAGCCGGCGGCAACCCCCTGCCCGAGGAGACCGTAGAAGATGTGGTCCTTGCCCTCCTGATACTCCTGGAGAAGTTCCGGAAAACAGGAGAAACCAGAGACAATATCGCTGCGAAGGCCGGCGGACGGCTTGAGATGGCGTACCGATGCAAGAGAGCGGTCCAGGTAGCTGCGGGCGGACATCCGCAATTCCATTTTCCTGGCGGTCCTGCGTGTCCTGCACAGCCGGTTCAAGGGGAGTGCATCGCGCCGCGGTTCTCTCTCTTCCGCAAGGATGGGGTGAAAGACATATCTGGCGGGGATCTCTCCCACAGCATCGGCAACCGCCTGCTCTGCCAACTTTTGCGCCTCTGCCGCGTCTTGGGCGGCCAAGTTTGCCAGGGCGCTGTTGTACACATGGATGGGCGTGGGCTGGTCGTCTTCCGCTTTGTCCAGGGTGAACTGGAATTGGCTGAGATCATAGGAGAAGCCGGAGATCGGCACCTGCTGGTTGAGAGACAGCTCCAGGCCTGCCCGGAACTGCCACTTCTTCTGGAGGGCTGGGGGAACATGCTCCTCCAGGTACAGCAGGGGGAAGATGTTTTCCGGGTCCTCAGCCAGGATGAATTGCAGATGAAAAACGCCGTTCTCTTCGCTGAAGCCAAAGGGGAGATAGCCCTGGGCGTTGAACACGCTGGAGATGAGCGGAAAGGCCTTGGAGTAGTTCCTGGTGTGTAAGGCCCGGGTGATGGCAGCCTCCCTCTTTTGGAACGCCTCCCACAGATCGGGGACCAGCGCGGCATAGCTGGGATTGCCCACAGGGAAGGTGCGGTGAAACCGGCAGATCTCCTGGTAGCCGGGCAGTTGAATCTCTTCCGGCATCTGCTGAAACAGGCGCTCTGCATGGCCATAGCGCTGGATCTCCAGGTTGGAGAGTGCCATCCCGAAGAGAATGGGGGCCAGCCAGTGCGTGCGCCCTTCCATGCACTCCATGATGGTGTTTGCATTCTGCCAGGCTTTGGCCCGGTATTCCTGCCAGTCCTCTTCGGCCTGCTCGCGGTGGTCCCAGAGGTCCATGGCGCCGAGAACGGCCTGCTCTAGGCGCTTTTCGAGGCGCACATATCGGGTCTGCTGACGCATCTGTGCTAAGAGGTCCATTTCGATGCTCCTTTGTTTGTGCCGTAGGCGGTTGGGCCTGTGTGCAGTGCTATCCCCGCCGCTGCATCTGGACCATGGCGGCCCGGTATGCGGCGATCTCCTTGTCTGCGTCCAGGGAGGTGGGGGCGGCCCCGGGGTAGAAGGAGGCAAACTGGGCCGCCTCGCCGCCTTGGATGCCGGCAAAGACCTGCTTCAGGGCGGCCAGGACTTTGAGGAAGTCGAAGGCAACGAAGTCGATGTAGCAGTACTCGCTGCCGATGGCGATGCCGGTGATGGCGATGTCATCTCCGGCGGCATCCCGGATCCGCCGCGTCATGTTGGAAATGTGTCTCTTGGGCGGGGTGGTACAGAGCTCTTTCGGATAGAACAGGAAGCCCGTTGCCACGCCCTGGGTGAGGAGATGGTTGAACAGATAGGAACTGCGCTCCTGGTATGCCTGCAGGATCTCCGGAAAACAGGTGGAGCTGTAGAGAATGTCGCTGCGGAGGCCGGCGGATGGCTTCAGGTGTTCCGCCTGCACAGCGTATGTCTCCAGATAGCGGCGGGCTGAAGTGTCCAGGTCTGCTCCCTCATGGACAATCAGGTCAAAGGCCAGGCAGTCCAGGCTTTGGGAGGAATACGCCAGCGGCTTGGGGGCCACGAGGACGGGGTCCAGATAGCGTTGGGCGGGGACCTCCCCGATGGCATAGGAGACCGCCCGTTTCGCCAGCCGCTTCGCCTCTACAGGGTCTCGCCTGGCCAGGGCTGCCAGGTCCTTCCGGTAGACGTGGATGGGACGGCGATTGCAGTCTCCCGGCTTCCCCAGGGTGTATCGGAAATAGGAGAGCGGGTAGGCCTTTCCATTGTAGCGGATGGGCTCCTCCGGCTCTGTCTCGAAACCTGCCCGGAACTGCCATCCCTTTTGGGTGAGGGCGGGCAGGACATGCTCCTCCAGGTAGAGCATGGGGAAGATGTCCCCCGGGGACTCGCCTATGCTGAACCGCATCTCGATGCCGCTGTCTGACGTGGAAAAGCCGGCGAGAAAAGGACTGGTCTGGGCGTGAAAGACAGAGCGCACCAGTTCAAAGGTTTTGAGGAATTCGCCGGTCTGCAGACAGCGGGCGATGTCGCCCTCGATCTGGAGGAAGGCACGCCACATCTGGGGTGCCAGCGCGGCAAAGCAGACCTTTGTCACGGGGAAGCGGCGGTGAAACTGGCAAATCTCCAGGTAGCCGGGCAGCCGGTCTGAGGCGGGCAGCTCCCGAAACAGATTCTCTGCCAGATCGTAATGCTGCCATTCCAGTGCGGAGAGGGCAGCGCCGAATTGGTCCGGGAGAAGTCCTGTGCCGGAGAAATCGCCCATGAGGATGTCTGCGTTACCATATACTTGGGTGCGGTATGCAAAGCAGTCTTTCAGCTTCTCCTCGCGCTGCTCCCACAGGTCCAGCGTGCTGAGGATATGCGGTTTGTGCTCTGGCTTGCACTGGCCCCGCTGTGCCATGCTGCGGATTCGGGTGATGATGTCCAAGTGGGATCTCCTCCGGGTGCAAGAATGGGGATCTTCGAGGTAGGCTATGCCTGACTCTGGATCTGGGCCATGGCGGCCCGATATGCGGCGATCTCCCTGTCTGCGTCCAGGGAGGTGGGCTTGGCGCCGGGGTAGAAGGAGGCAAACCGGGCCGCCTCGCCGCCTTGGATGCCGGCAAAGACCTGCTTCAGGACGCCAAGGACTTTGAGAAAATCGTAGGCCACGAAGTCGATGTAGCAGAACTTGTTGCCGAAGGCGCTGCCTGTTACTGTGATGTCATCTCCCGCCGCGTTTTCGATCTGCTGCGCGATCTCCGTGTGGAACGTCTTCCTGCGAAGGCAGAGCTCTGAGGGGAAGAAGACGAACCCAGCCGCAACCCCCTGGCCGAGGAGGTTGTGGAAGATGTGGGACTGGCGCTCCCGGTACTCCTGGAGGAGCTCCGGGAAACAGGAGGTGCTGGTGAGAATGTCGCTGCGGAGACCGGCAGACGGCTTGAGATGGGATGTCTCCTGCGTATGGATGTCCAGGTACTCCCGGGCAGACATCCGTACCTCGAGAAGCATTTCGAGCGGAAACCGATCCAAGGTTGCGGCGCCGCGGCCGAGGGAGCGCTTTGCCACCACGATGGGATCGAAGAGAGACCTTGCTGCCAGCTCTCCGGCGGCATAGGACAGGGCGTCCTCTGCCACTTTCTGTGCCTCCAAGCTGTCTTTGGCGGCGAGCTTTGCCAGCGCGGTGTTGTATATCTGGATGCGCTTTTTCCCGTTGTTTCCCCCGTCGTCCAGGTGGTACCGGAACGCGTTGAGCCCACAGAGGGACCCGGAGAGAACCACGCTCTCGCTCAGGGCGGGCTCCGTGCCTGCCCGCGCCTGCCACCGCTTGATGCGGTCCGCCGGGAAATGCTCCTCCAGATACAGCATGGGGAAGATGTTTTCCATGGCATCCCGCAGGCGGAACTGCAGCTGATAGGAGTCTTCCCGGAGGGCGATGGCAAAGGGAAAGGGGACGGTCTGGGCGTGAAAGATGTTGCAGATCAGCTCTATCGCCCATGGGTTGGCCCCGGTCTCCAGCGCATGGGCGATGGTGTTCCCCTTCTTGCGGAAGTCCTCCCACAGTTGGGGCGCCAGCGCGGCATAGGTGGTGTTCCCCACGGGAAAACGGCGGTGGAACCGGCAGACCTGCTGAAAGCCGGGCAGCTGATAGCGCTTCGGCAGCTGCTGAAACAGGGACTCCGCCCGCTGGTAGTTCTGAAGCTCCAGGGCGGTGATGGCCATCCCGAAGCAGGCGAAGACATTCCCGCGCTCCTCCAGAAGCGATTCTGCCAGCGCCTCATCGTTGCGCAGGGCCTCAATGCGATAGGTGTAGCAGCCCTGGGGGTCGTGCTCCCGGCGTGCCCACAGGTTCAGTGCACTGCGCACCGAGTAGGTATAGTTGGTGGGGCACTTTCGCTGATCGATCAGTTTTGCAATCCGTTTGATGACGTCCATAAGGTCCTCCTTCTGTCTGTAGGCGTGGGTGGTCCCATCCGTTTCGTGTGTCCATTCTACCCGATCTCCGCTGCCGCTGCAAGGCAAAATCTGCCTCTTTACCATGCGTTTTGTCCGGAATTTCCACCGGTGCTCCGCCCGGAGACCCCTGCTTTGCCCTTTTTCCTGATCTTGGCCGGCGGAGTTACACTTTTTTGGAGAAATTCACAAAAAGGTATGGCGCGGCGGAGAGAAGTATGCTATAATGCGGGGGCAGGGGGGCCGTAGACCCTGTATCACTGGCGGAAGGAGTTAGAACCATGAAGTTTACCTTTACAGAGAAGAAAGTCGATCTGTCCAAGAGACTCCACAACTACGCTGAGAAGAAGGTGGGCAAGCTGGACCGGTATTTCCGGACCGAGGCGGAGGCCAACCTGGTGTTCAGCGTAGAGAAGGACCGCAACAAGGTGGAGCTCACCATCCGCTCCGGCAGCACCACGCTTCGGGTGTCCGAGAGCACTTCCGACATGTACGCATCTGTGGATGCCGCCGTCACATCCATGGAGCGGCAGCTGCGCAAGCACAAGACCCGCCTGGAGAAGCGGCTGCGCACCGCAGCATTCACCCCCGCCGAGCCGGAAGAGGCCACCTCTTTCGCACCGGACGAGGAGGAAGAGGAGTTCCATGTGGTCCGCACCAAGAAGTTCCCCATCAAGCCCATGACCGTGGACGAGGCGATCCTGGAGATGGACCTCATCGGACACACCTTCTTCGCATTCAAGAACGAAGACAGCGGCGTGTTCGCCGTAGTGTACAAGCGCAACGATGGCGGCTACGGCCTCATCGAAGACGATGCCTGAGCGCTTTGCCAACGCCCTATTGGACGCCCTGCCGCTGGCCGGCAGGGCGTCTTTCCGCCCTGAAGCGCGGTGTTGAAGAAGAAAAGATACGCTGCATGCGGCATTTTAGACAGTTTGGCAATGGCATTTTCGGTCGATGTGTGATAAAATCAGGGGCAATACGTTGTAGGTGCAAGAAATGGATGGGCCGTTTCGGAAAGCAGAGGGCAGTCTCAGAGGAGAAAAAAACTCTGGTAATTTCCGCTGTATCATGGTAGTATATTCCGGTGTAAGGTGCCGCAACGGCAATCATATCTGCGGGGTGATCGCATGAAGTTTTGGATGGCGATTGTATTGGGCTTGGTGCAGGGAGTGGCAGAATTTCTGCCCATCTCCAGTTCCGGACACCTGGCGCTCTTGGAACACTTCTTCAACATGGAAGAGCCGGACGATCTGTTCAACGTCCTGCTCCACTTTGCAACTTTGATCGCGGTGTGTATCGCATACCGGGAGGACATCATCGCCATGATCAAAGAGTTCTTCCGCGGCCTGGCCGTCATGTTCTCCGGCCCGGCCAACCGCACCGAGGAGCGGCCGCCGGAGGCGAGACGGCTGGTGTTCCTGGTGATCATCGGCACGCTGCCGCTGTTTCTGGTGCTGCCCTTCCAGGACTTTGTAGAGGGTCTGGCCGCCAGCCCGGCCTTTGTCTCCTGCGCCCTCATCGTCACCGGCATCATCCTCTTTGCGGCAGACCGGAAGAAGGACGGCAAGAAGACCGCCCGCACTGCCACCGTGCAGGACGCCGTGCTGGTGGGCCTGGCCCAGGGCCTGGCCACCATTCCCGGCCTGTCCCGCTCCGGCACCACCATCTCCGCCGGTATGGCTCTCGGCCTGAACCGCCAGTTCGCCGTCCGGTATTCCTTCCTGCTCTCCCTGCCCGCTGTCCTTGGCGCCACCCTTTTGAAGGTGATCAAGGTCATCGGCGCCGGCGGCATCGACACCCAGGTGATCCCCATGTACCTCACGGGCATGGTGCTGGCCGGGGTCGTGGGATACTTCGCCGTGCAGCTGGTGAAGCTCCTGGCAGACAAGGGCAAGTTTGGCGGTTTCGCCTTCTACTGCTGGGCACTGGGCCTCGCCGCCCTCATCGCCCAGGCGATACTGCAAGTGTAATCCCACTGGCACAGGCTGCCGGCGGGCAATTTCGCAGATGAATTCAGGAGGAAATTCCGTTCATGGCAGCGAGTACAACCAAGAAAAAAACCACCGCTTCGTCTGGAAAATCCGGCTCCACCCAGCGGAAGTCCAGCGCCTCCGGCGCGAAGAGCAGCGGGAAGGGCCGCAGCAGTTCCAGCCGCAAGGCGCCGGCGAAAAAGCCGATCCGCCGGGAGGTGGGGGCTCTGGTCTGCCTGGTGCTGGCGCTGTTTGCAGCCATCGGGTATTTCGTCTCAGACGAAGGGGCCTTCATCGCGTTCTTCTGCAACTTTATCAAGGGCCTCTGCGGGTACGGCTTCTGGATCGCCCCGCTGATGCTGCTGGCCGCGTCCTTCCTGCTCTTCAACCACCGGGGCAAACCGGTAGAGCTGCGCCTCACCGGCATTCTGCTCTTACCGGTGCTGGTGGGCGCCTTCTTCCACCTGCTGCTGGCTGGAAATCCCGAGGGGACGTGGATGGAGGTGCTGGGAATCCTCTGGACAGACGGCATTGCCCAGCACTCCGGCGGCGTGTTGGGCGGTCTTCTGGCCATGGCGGTGAACTACGCCTTCTCCCTGGTGGGCGGCGGGCTGCTGCTGGCGGTACTCATCGCGGCGGCGGCGCTCATCGCCCTGCACATCACCCCGGCAGATATCCTCAACTTCTTCACCGAGACCCGGGAGAACATGGTCCCCTACGACCCCGCAGACTACCCCGAGCGGCCCCAGCGGGAGAGGCGCCGCCCCGTTGTCTACGATGACGAGGCCGTGGAGAAGGCCTCCCGGAGCGGCAAAGGCAAGGGAAAGATCGACATCCCTGTGGACGATGGCCCGGTGATCAAGCCCATCAAACCCACCGAGCCGGTTACAACGGTGCGGAAGAAGAGCTTCTTCAACAAGAATCCCAACGTGATGGGCCCGGACGAGATGGCCACCGGCAAGAGCCGGCAGCAGGAGCCGGAGGAGCCCCAGTATGAGGACGCCCCGGAGATCGAGCCCATCCCGGAGCCACCCAAGAAGCGGAAGGGAAAGCAGGCGCCGATGCCCGTGCCGGAGGAGCTCAAACAGGAGAAGCCCAAACAGGAGGAGCCGCCGGAGCCTGAGGACGAGGGGCCGGACATCATCGCCGCCCGGCCGGAGCCCAAGCCCTCCAGCTTCGCCCTCTTCGGACAGAAGAACGTGGACCCCGATGCCGGCGGCCGCATTGTGGCGCCGGAGTTCCAGGAAGAGGAGGACGAGCCGCTGCCCGCCTTTGGGGTGCCGGTGATCCGCCAGCCCGCTGTCACCCGGGAGAGCAGGGGAGACCAGGTGTCCAAGGCGGACGCCGCAGCCGCCCAGGCGGACATCGCCAAGGAGATCGAGGCCGGCATGGGACAGGATGTGCCGGAGTACCGGTACCCGCCCCTGGAACTACTCAACGAGGGCGTGGCCCACAGTGGCCCCTCGCCCGAGCTCATGGCCACGAAACAGCGCCTCCAGGGCGCCCTGGCCTCCTTTAATGTGGACGCCCACATCACCGATGTGATCAGCGGCCCCGCCGTGACCCGGTATGAGCTGGAGCTGGAACAGGGCGTGAAGCTGAACAAGATCGTGAACCTGTCCAACGACATCGCCCTGAGCCTGGGCGCCCAGTCCGTCCGGGTGGCCCCCATCCCCAACAAGATCTCCACCGTGGGCATCGAGGTGCCCAACGCCAAGGTAACCCCGGTGGCCATCCGGGAGGTGCTGGAATCGGACGCCTTCCAAAACAGCAAGTCCAAGGTCTCCTTTGCCGTGGGCAAGGACATCTCCGGCAACTGCATCGTGGGCGACATAGACCGCATGCCCCACCTGCTCATCGCCGGCACCACCGGCTCCGGCAAGTCCGTGTGCACCAACTCCCTCATCATCTCGCTGCTCTATAAGTCCACGCCGGAGGAGGTCCGTCTCATCATGGTGGACCCCAAGATGGTGGAACTGGCCCCTTATAACGGCATCCCGCACCTCTTGATCCCCGTGGTTACAGATCCCAAGAAGGCAGCCGGCGCCCTGCAGTGGGCGGTGAATGAGATGATGAAGCGCTACACCACCTTCTCCGAGATCGGCGCCAAGAACATCTCCTCGTACAACAACCACGCCCGCAAAGAGGGCAAAGAGCCCATGGCCCACATCGTGGTGGTGATCGATGAGCTGGCAGACCTGATGGTGGTGGCCGCCAAAGAGGTGGAGGAGTCCATCTGCCGGGTGGCCCAGATGGGGCGCGCCGCCGGCATGCACCTGGTGGTGGCAACCCAGAGGCCGTCCTCCGATGTGATCACGGGCCTCATGAAGGCCAACATCCCCAGCCGCATCGCCTTCGCGGTAAAAGAGGCCATCAACTCCCGGATCATCCTGGACGCCGCCGGCGCGGAAAAGCTGGTGGGCAAGGGCGACATGCTGTATGCGCCCCTGGGCCAGGACCGGCTCCGGGTCCAGGGCTGCTTCATCTCCGAGGAGGAGGTGCAGGCCGTGGTGGACTTCATCAAGGAGGGCTCCACCGCCAGCTACGATGAGAGCGTCATGCACGAGATCGACAAAAACGCCGAGGAGAAGGACAAGGCGGCAAAGGGACCCTCTGAGGCCGCAGACGTCAGCAACGACTACGATGAGCTGCTGCCCAACGCGGTGGACGTGGTGCTGGAGGTGGGACAGGCCTCTGTCTCCATGCTGCAGCGCCGGCTGAAGCTGGGCTACGGACGGGCCGCCAGACTGGTGGACCAGATGGAGGAGATCGGCATCGTGGGCCCGTATGAGGGCTCCAAGCCCCGCCAGCTGAAGGTGACCAAGGCCCAGTGGGCGGAGATGAAGTACAAGCGCGGCTTTGCCGAGGCGCCGGGTCCCGGCTTCGACCACGAGCCAGTGCCGGAGGAGTACCCCGGCGAGGAAGACGCCATCGCCCAGTCCATGGACTTCACGGGGGACGATGAAGACCTGTAGGGCAGGAAAAAGCTGAGATACTGCAAGCGCTGTACAGGGAAATCCCTTAACGGCTTTCATGGACAGGTCCCCCATTGAGAAGACAGCAAAACGGCCAGCCGCGGCACCGCGGCTGGCCGTTTCTGATGATCTTGCGGAATCGGGACGCTTTAACGCCGCCGGCTCACTTCTCCGCCAGCAGCTTGTTCAGCTCGTTTACAAAGCTGTTGATGTCCTTGAACTTGCGGTACACAGAGGCGAAGCGGACATAGCTCACCTCGTCCACATCCTTCAGCTTGTCCATGACCAACTCGCCGATCTCTGTGCTGCGCACCTCCCGCTCCATGGTGTTCTGCAGAGACTGTTCGATCTCATCCACGATGTGCTCCAGGGTGTCGATGGACACAGAGCGCTTTTCGCAAGCCTTCAGCATGCTGCCCAGCAGTTTGTTGCGGTCAAAGGCCTGCCGGCTGTTGTCCCGCTTCACCACCATCAGGGGGAGGCTCTCAATGGTCTCATAGGTGGTAAAGCGCTTGTGGCAGGCCAGGCACTCCCTGCGGCGGCGGATGCTGCTGCCCTCTTCCGCAGGCCTGGAGTCCACCACTTTGCTCTCTAAGTTGGCACAGTATGGGCATTTCACGATAGGGGATTCCTTTCTGCGGCGGGATTACTTCGTGCCGAAAATCCGGTCTCCGGCATCGCCGAGGCCGGGGACGATGTAGGCGTGGTCGTTGAGCTTCTCATCCACGGCGGCCACATAGATGTCCACATCCGGGTGGTCCCTCTGGATGCACGCGATGCCCTGGGGCGCCGCCAGGATGTTCATGAGCTTGATGTGCTTGCAGCCGTAGCCCTTGATGAAGGTGATGGCGGCCGAGGCGGAGCCGCCGGTGGCCAGCATGGGATCCAGCACGATGACCTCCCGCTCGGAGATGTCCGGGGGCATCTTGCAGTAGTACTCCACCGGGGCATGGGTCTCCGGGTCCCGGTACAGGCCGATGTGGCCCACCTTGGCGGAGGGGATCAGCTGCAGAATGCCGTCCACCATGCCGAGGCCGGCCCGGAGGATGGGGACGATGGCCAGCTTTTTGCCCGCCAGGGTCTTGAAGGTGGCGGTGGTGAGGGGGGTCTCCACCTCTACGTCCTCCAGAGGCAGGTCCCGGGTGGCCTCATAGCACTCCAGCATGGCCACCTCGGAGACGATCTCCCGGAACTCCTTGACGCCGGTGTTCTTGTCCCGCAGGATGGTGAGCTTGTGCTGCAGCAGCGGGTGGTCCAGTACGTGTAATTTACCTTCCATGTGTGTACCCCTTTCTAGGATTGGTGGTTTGGTCTCAAGAGCGGGACAGGCGCTCCAGGCGCTCGCGCTCGGCCTGGCTCAGCCTGTGGTACGAGGGGGCCATGGCAGCGGCGGAAACCAGCTCCCCCGCTTCGGCCAACCGGCAGGCTGCCAGTGCCACGCCGTAGGCGGACTGCCAGCGGAGGTGGGAGGGGGGAATCACCGCCGGGATCCCCAGTTGGATAAAGGCATTATAACATAGTTCTGCCCCGTCTCCAACAAGAATTTGTGTTTTTCCGGACTTTTTTGCCTCTTCTGCCAGAAGCTCCACGCCGGTGGCCCGGTCCTCGCTGAGCCGGGTGAGGGTGTCTCCCTGCCCCAGAAAGCGGGCGGCGTACACCTGGTTGCGCCGGGCGTCCATCACGGCGCAGATCTCCATGTGCATGTGGGCGCAGGGCCACGCCATGGACTCCAGGGTGGAGCAGGGGGCGCAGGGCAGCTCCCGGGGCCAGGCCAGACCTTTCGCCGCTGCCACGCCGATGCGCACGCCGGTAAAGGAGCCGGGCCCCGCCGCCACGGCCACGGTGTCCACCTCCTCCATGCCGGAGCCCGCGTTTTTCAGCAGGTCTGCGATCATGGGCATCAGCGTGACGGAGTGGGTGAGGCCGGTGCGCAGAAAGGACTGGGCGATGAGCTCTCTGTCTTCGGTGAGGGCGGCGGATGCGCACACCGCCGATGTCTCCAGGGCCAGGATTTTCACAGGTTTATCCCCTCCATGCGGATGATACGGTCGTTATCGCCCTCGCCCCGGGTGATGGACACCCGGATGGCATCGGGCTCAATGGCCTCTGCCACGTTCTCGCTCCACTCCACGGCGCAGACCCCGCCCCGGACCAGGTAGTCCTCCCAGCCGATGTGGAACAGCTCGTCTGCGCTCTCCAGCCGGTACATGTCAAAGTGAAAGAGGGGGAGCCTGCCGCCCTCCAGCTCGTTTACAATCGTGAACGTGGGGCTGGTGACCCGTTCCGGGATGTGCAGCCCCTCTGCCATGCCGGAGACAAAGGCGGTTTTGCCGGCGCCCAGGTCCCCTGTAAAGGCCACCACTTCGCCGCCTCTCAGGGTCTCGGCCAGCTTTGCGCCCAGGGCTCTCGTCTCCTCTGGGCTGTGGGTGATCCATTCCATTGTGTGCCATCTCCTCATTGCTCTGCGGGCAAAGGTTTAAAAAGGTGTGAACATTCTCGAACAGTATAGCATATCCCGGTGAGATGTGCTATACTGAATTGTGTTTTTTCCGAAAGGAGGTGCCGCCTTGCCCCGCAGGCGCCGTTTCCGTTTTCTCCAGGAGCTGAAGGACACCCTGGTGGACCTGGTGGTGCAGCCCATAGACTGGCTCCGGGAGTTCTACAACAAGGGCGATGTGTTCCTGCTCCTGCTCTGTATCATCGCATCTCTCATGGGGCTGATGCTGATCTATTCCGCCACCCGGTACAAGCCCGAACTCCACAAGTCCTTTCTCAAGCAGGCCGTCTTCGTGATGGCGGGCATTGTGCTCTTCATCTGGATCTCCTTTATCGACATTGAGTTTTTGATGGAAAAGTGGTGGTGGATGTTCTTCCTGCTGGGCATCGGCGTGATCCTGCTGCTGAAGCCCTTCGGCGTGGCGGACGACACCGGCAACCGCAGCTGGGTCTACTTCCCACACTTCACCTTTTTCGGGTTCCAGCCGGGAGAGATCGCCAAGCTCTCCTATATCGTGGTGATGGCCTGGCTCATGAACCGGGAGCGGCCAAAGGGCATCGGCCGGTTCACCGCCCTCATCAAGTACGCCATCCTCACCGTCCTCTATGCCGGCCCGCTGATCTACCTCTCCAAGGACTTCGGCATGCTGCTGGTCTATATGGCCCTGTTTCTCATCATGATGTGGATGGGCGGGGTGAGCCGGTGGTGGTTCGTGTTCGGCTTCGGCGCCGTGGGCGGCGGGGCGTACTATGTGTGGACCCAGATCCTGCCCACCACGGAGTACTGGGAGGACTACCGGATCCTCCGCTTCCGGGTCATCTTCGACCACGACCTGGACCCCCTGGGCAAGGGGTGGCAGCAGGGACAGTCCCTGAAGGCCATCACCAGCGGCGGCCTCACCGGCAAAGGCTTTCTCCAGGGGCCCATCTCCCAGGCCAGCGATGGCTACCTGCCCGCCCGGCACACGGACGAGATCTTTGCCGTCTGCGGCGAGGAGTTCGGCCTTCTGGGCTGCTGTGCGGTGCTGCTCATCCTCTTTGCCATCATCCTCCGCTGCGCCTGGGTGTCCCGGCAGGCCAAGAGCTACCTCTCCGCCTATATCACCATGGGCATCGCCGGGATGCTGATGGTGCAGACCGTGATCAACGTGGGCATGTGCCTCTACGTGCTCCCGGTGGTGGGCCTCACCCTCCCGTTTTTCAGCTACGGCGGCTCCTCCATCCTCACCCTGTACATCGCCATGGGCATCGTGTCCGGCGTCAAGATGCGGCCCATGCCCAGTTGGCTGAAGGACCGGCGCCAGATCTAGCGGGGCAGGGGAGTGCAAACGTGCAAATCAAGCCAGCATGCGCCGGTCTCTCTTGCGGAGAGACCGGCGCATATTTTCTGCCTGGTCCGGGCAAAATCAGGGTGCATATTGAACGAAGGAGGCTTTCCCCGTGAAATCCCGTATCACCATTGCCACACTGCTGCTGGTGTGCGCCCTGATGCTGCCGGCGGCCGCCCTCACCATGACGGCGGCCGAGGTGGAGGATGTGGCGCCCATCGCAGAGAACCTCACCCTCACCACGTACAAAGGGGTGGCGATCAACGGCAGATTCGCCGCCACAGACCCCGAGGGGGATGCGGTGGTGTTTCAGGTCATAGACACCCCGGCCCGGGGTCAGGTGACCGTGGACGAGGCCGATCCCAGCGCCTTCTGCTACACCCCCTATGAGGGCAAGAAGGGCAAGGACAGCTTCACCTATGTTGCGGTAGACGCCCAGGGCAACACCTCGGAGCCCGCCACCGTGAAGATCACCATCCAGAAGCAGTCCACCAAGGTGACCTACTCCGATCTCTCCGGCAACGCCGCCCAATATGCGGCGCTGCGTCTGGCGGAAGAGGACATCTACGTGGGCCGGCAGGTGGGCTCCCTCTACTGCTTTGATCCCGATTCCACCTTCAGCCGGGAGGAGTTTCTGGCCCTCGCCATGACCGCCGCCGGACTGGACCCTATCAGCGACATCAACGTCACCGGCTTCTCGGACGACCCCGAGATCTCCGCCTGGGCCAAGGGCTATGTGTCCGCCGCCCTGGTGGACGGGGCCATCCAGGGCGGGGTGAACGAGGCCGGTGAGGCGGTGTTCGATGCCAGCCGGCCCATCACCACCATGGAGGCGGCCGTCCTGCTGGACGCCATGCTGGACGTGGGGGATGTGCCCTCCCCGGTCTTCGCCTCCGCATATGGCGCTTCTGTGCCCGCCTGGGCGGCCCAGGCGGTGCTGAACATGGAGACAGTGGAGGTGCTGCAGCCAGACCTCACCCTGAGCGAGCCCCTCACCCGGGCGGAGGGGGCCCAGATGCTCTCCGGCATGCTGGACGTGCTGGAGAGCCGGAAGGCCTCCCGCTGGTTCTGGTAGGGCGGGGGAGAGAGCCGCATTGCGATAGGGCGGTGATGCACCCGCCGGGCACACGCCCGGCGGGTGCGCCGCTTAGGGGGCCTTGCAGGGCTGTGCAGGAGCGCCTGGTGCGGGCTGCAAATGCGAGAAAGCGGGGCTGAAATGCCATAAAATGCATATACACAAAGCGCTGTAAAGGAAATTACCTATCCATATGAAAGATGGCCTAAATTGGCGTTTTGCAAGATGAGACGGACCATCCTGCATTTTTTCGAAGGCGGGTCTGGGGCGCAGTTTCCCGGTGCTGCACAAAACAGGGCCCGCCGGCACGGCGCCGGACAGGTCCTGTTGGCGGTTGGGATGGTCAGCTCGTTGCGGCCCCGTTGGCCGCGTCCTCCGCATCCTGCAGGGCGGTGGGGATGTCCTCCCCATCGCCCACCTTCTGGAGCATCTGCCACCAGGCGGTGCGGGCATCGGCCCAGCCCGGGGTCACCTGGTAGTAGTCCCCGAGGTACTGGCGGAGGGTGAAGTACTCGGTCATGAGCTCATCGTTCTCGTAGATGTTGGCCACGTCCCGGACGGGCCAGAAGGTGGAGGCCAGCACCAACTGGGTGTACTGGTTGTTGTCCTCGGTGAGAAAGCGGATCAGGGTCTTGGCGGCCTCGATCTTCTGCGGGTCCCCGTTGTCAAAGACGCCGAAGCCCCAGACGCCCCCCTGGAGGTCCGCATGGCCGTTGTCCGTGGGGAAGGCCATGGGGAAGATGTCGAAGTTCAGGTTGGGGTTGTTGATCACCTGGGAGACCTCGTTGGCCACGTTCCAGCAGAAGGTCATGGGAATGGCGCCGCTGGCAAAGCTGGTGATGGAGTCGCTGCCCACCCGGTCCGGGGTGAAGACGATGCCGTCCAGGTCGTAGAGCAGCTGCAGGGCCTTGGCGTTCTCCTGGCTGTTGAAGTTGTACCGGAGGTGGTCCGTTGTGGTAAAGGAGCCGCTGTACAGGTTGTTGATGAGGGCCCGGGTGCCCTGGTCTCCGCCCTGTCCGCCGCAGTAGACCTCGCCCACCGTGTTGATGCCAGACAGGTACAGCTTTTTCACCGCGCTGATGAAGCCGTCTGTGGACCAGGTGTGGGTCTCCTCGTCCACGTACTGCCAGGCGTCTGCGGCCTCAAAGACGTCCCGGTTGATGGCCATGCAGTGGGTGGTCATGCAGATGGGGTAGATGTAGTGCTTGCCATCGTTGGTGCGGCAGGCCACCGCCACGTTGTCGTAGATCTGGCTTGCGGCCTCGGTGTCCCAGAGGTCGCTGAGATCCGCCATCAGGCCCCGGGCGCCCCAGTTGGCGGTGAGCCGCTCCGGCCCCTCGAACACCATGTCCGGGGTCTCCTCGTTGGCGATGGCCTCCTCGATCTCCGCGTCTCCCGTCTCGTAGGAGGCGCTGTGGATGATGACCCGGATCTCCGGGTGGGCCCGGTGGAAGGCGCTGAGAATGGTGGGCAGCCCGCTGTTGCTGCCGAGCCCTCCCACGGGATAGACCCACAGGTCCAGGTCGATCTCCTCCTGCTGGGCGGGGTTCTGGCCGGGGGTGGCCTCCGGCATCGTGGTGGTCTTTGCCGTGCCGCCGCCGCAGCCGGAGACAAGAAAGGCGAGGGCGCACAGTGCGAGGAAGAGAGATAACAGGCGTTTCATACAGTGGGTCCCTCCGGGTACTGCTCGCCTTTCAGACGGTAGGCAGTGATTTCGTGTACCAGCAGGCTGGCGGCCTCGTCCAGGTCGATGGGCTTGGCGGTGTGGGCGTTCATGCCGCAGCGCAGGCAGCGCTGGACATCGTCTGAGAAGGCGTCTGCACTCATGGCGATGATGGGGATCCGCTTGGCGTCCGGCCGGTCCAGCTTGCGGATGGCCTCGGTGGCCTCATAGCCGTTCATCACAGGCATGCGGATGTCCATGAGGATGGCGTCATACCAGCCCACGGGGCTGTTCAGGAACAGGTCCAGACAGGCCTTGCCGTTTTCCGCCCAGTCCAGCTCCAGGCCCAGATCGGAGAACAGCTCTTTGGCGATCTCCCAGTTGAGGTCGTTGTCCTCCGCCAGGATCACCCGCTTTCCGGTGAGATCCAGATGGCCGCCGTCTGCCATGGCCGCCTCGTGCTCCGCGTCTCCGGTGTACTTCTGCAGGGCATAGAACAGGGTGGAGCGGAAGAGGGGCTTGGCGATGATGCCGTTGATGCCCACCCCCTGGATCAGGGGCTCCAGATCGCTCCAGTCTGCAGAGGTGATCATCAGGATCACCGTCTGGTCCCCCGTCTGCTGGCGGATCCGCCGTGCGGTCTCGATGCCGTCCATGTCCGCCATCTTCCAGTCCACCAGGACGATGGGATAGGTGCCGGCGGGGTGTTCGGCCAGCTCCTCCAGGGCCACCTTGCCGCTGGACACGGACTTGCCGGAGCAGCCGATGGCCTCCAGGGCGGAGATGGCGCTCTCACAGAGAAGGGGATCGTCGTCCACCAGCAGGATGTGCCAGCCCGGGAGCTTCATGTCCACCTCCGGCGTGGGGGACTTCTTCAGGTCCAGAACCACATGGAATTCGGTGCCCTTGCCGGGCTCGCTCTGCACGGTGATGGTGCCTTGCATGGCGTCCACGATGTACTTGGTGATGGCCATGCCCAGGCCGGCGCCCTCTGTCTTCTGTACCCGGGCGTTGTCCTCCCGGGAGAAGGACTCGAAGATCTTGGCCTGAAACTCCGGGGACATGCCGATGCCGGTGTCCTTGATCTGCAGGTGGACCCGGATGGCCTCCTGGTCTGTGGGACAGGGCTCCTCAGACAGGCTGGCGCTGATAGACCCGCCCTCCGGGGTGAACTTGATGGCGTTGCCCAGCAGGTTCAGCAGCACCTGGTTCAGGCGGATGCTGTCGCAAAAGACGTTCTCGCAGATGATGTCCTTCACGTACACATCGAACCGCTGCCCCTTGGCGTTCACCTGGGGCTGGACGATGTTCACGATGCCCTGCATGGTGTCCTGCAGGGACATCTGCTCCATCCGCAGGGTGAGCTTGCCGCTCTCGATCTTGGCCATGTCCAGGATGTCGTTGATGAGGCCCAGCAGGTGGCGGCTGGAGAGGGAGATCTTCTTCAGGCAGTTCTGCACCTGTTGGGGGTTGTGGATGTTGGCCGTGGCGATGGCCGTCATGCCCACGATGCCGTTCATAGGGGTGCGGATGTCGTGGGACATGTTGGAGAGAAACTCGCTCTTGGCCCGGTTGGCGTGCTCGGCGGCCTGTCTCGCGTGTTCCGCCGCCTGCCGGGCCTCGTCCAGCTCCCGCATCTGCCGCCGGGTGTTCCCGATGTACCAGGAGAACACCGCCAGAAGGGCCACCAGCACCACGAGGCAGCTCACCAGTGCGGACATGCCCCAGGAGTGGCTCAGCTGCTGCACGGTGAGGTCCAACTGGCCGTACGGCATGAAGAGCATCAGGTACCAGTCTGAGTAGGGGAGCTGGTTGCAGTAGAGGTGCCGGCGCTCCCCGTCCAGGGTGAACTCGCTGGTGAAGCTCTCGCTGCGGGCCATGGTCTGCTGGAGCTTGGCGATGTACTCATCGCCGGTGAGGCCCTCCACGCTGTCGTAATGGCTGTGGACGCGGTCGAAGTAGTTGGACTCGGTGATCTCGCTGTCCTTGACGATGAACCCGCCGTCCCGGTCGATGATGCAGTAGTAGATCAAGGCGTTGTCTGCGTTGAGAGACAGGGTGTCGCTGATGTACTCCGCCGGCAGGGCGGTCACCAGCGCCATGCTGGTGCCGCCGCTCTCCATGCTGTACGCCGCCGGCACCCCCATGAGGACCAGGTTTTCGCCGGTCTCATCCTTGCCGTAGGCCATCTTCTCCTCGCCGTCCAGCAGCGAGCGGAGAAAGGCCTCCCGGTCCTGGACGTCGATGAGGCTGCCATATAGCATCTCAAAGTTGCCCTCCTGGTCCACCAGAGCCAGGTGGTCGAAGCCGCGGGCCCGGGCGTAGTACCGCAGGGCCACCAGCATCTGCAGCCGGCTCGCCTGGCTGCCGGGCGGGACCGAGTCCACCAGGCCGCCCACCTGGGAGAGGCGCAGCTCGATGGCGGTGCCGAAGTGGGCCGCAGCCTGTTCGCTCATGCCGGCCATGTAAATAGACCCGATGTCGCCGATGGCATCGGCGCCCTGGGTGTTCATCCGCATGGCGAGGAAGGAAAACACCAGCACACAGAGGGCGGACACGATGATCAGGCTGATGATGAGGCCCCGTGTGGACTTGTTCTTCATAGACACGCCTCCTCCTGGAAGTGGCGATTGCGATGGGAATCGTTGCGGGAAAATGCCACGCATACTATATCATAAAAGGGGAGAAATGCGAGAGGCGTTTTCAAGTTTTTTTCAAGAATTTCGCACTGAAATGCCGCAAAATCGCGACCCATTTCCAACAATGATGGACAAAAGAGACAAGGAAAATAGGAAAGCTGCAAAATATGGTATAAAATGGGATGCTCGGAAAAATCAAGGGCGTGTACCGACAGAGGTACACGCCCTTGTGAGGAATTTGGCGGAAATGGTGCGCTTCAGGGGGGGAGCTACACCTTGGAGAGCGTTGTCTGCTGGACCCGCCGGATGCCGATGCCCACGAAGTCCACCATGACCCGTTTCGGCTCGAAGAACAGGATCTCTCCGGTGCCGTAGTTCTTGTGGCGCACGGTGTCCCCGATCTGGAGCACAATGGGGTCCGCCGGCGGGAGGGCGGTGCTGTCCTCACCCGGAGTCTGCCCAGGCGATGGATCTGCCCCGTCCTCGGCTGCGGGAGTGCCCGGCAACGCAACTTCCATACCCAATGTGGAAAACTTTGTGGAAGCTGTGGAAGTCTCTGTGGAACCTTCTGTGGAAGCGCATGTGGAAAACTCTGTGGAAGTTGTGGAAGGTTTTGTGGAAGTTGTGGAAGCCTTCGCAAAAACATGAATAGAACCGGGACTTTGTTGTGCAGCTGCACGATCTGCCACTTGCGTGCGCTCCTGTTCCAGCTCTGGCAGGGGTGTGCCGAGAAGCCGCTCTATGTAGACGGAGGGCTTGACCGGAATCTTGAAGAAGGCGTGGGGCACGTAGAAGGTGAGGCGCTCCTTGGCCCGGGTGGCGGCTACGTAGAAGATCCGCGCCTCCTCCTCCGGGTCCAGCAGGGAGTCTATGTCGTCTACGGGAAGGATGCCGGAGAGGGCGTCCAGCACGATGACGGCGTTGAACTCCAGGCCCTTGGCGGAGTGGATGGTGGTGAGGGTGACGTTGGCCTCCGCGGTGGCGGTGGTCTTGCTGCGGGCGTAGGTCTCCAGCGTGTCTGAGAAGCTCTGCAGGCTGCTGTACATGGAGGCGATGTGGGTGAGCACCTCGAAGTAGACGTTGGAGGAGATCACCGCGCCGGCGGCCTTCTCCCGCTGCAGCACCCGGGAGGGCACCAGATGCCGGATGAGCTCCACCACCGCCACCGGGTCGCTGGACGAGGTGCAGTTCATCAGCGCACATAGCTGCTCCAGGGCCCGGCGCACATAGGGCTTGTCCCGGGACAGGTCCATGGCCACCTCCAGGACATTGAGGTCCTGGCCGGCGTCTGTGAGCACGTCCACGGTCTCCGAGAGGCGGGCGATAAAGGCGTTGGTGAAGTAGAGGCCGAAGAGCTGCTTGGTGTCCAGAAGGGCATCCAGATCCCAGGGACAGAGGGCCAGCCGCATGGCGCCCAGCACCCCGGCCACCGTGGGGTGGGAGAAGAAGGCCCGGTAGTTGTCCCGCCGGCGGAAGGGGATGTTCAGCCAGTCCAGCTCCATGGCCAGGGGCAGCAGGGTGAAGTTGTTGCGGGCCATGATGGCGAGGGTGGTGCCGGGCGTCTCCGCGGCGGCCTGTGCGGCGGCCACCGCATCCGCATAGAACGCCTTCATGGTCTGCTTCCGCTGGATCTCCACCGTGCCGGCGCCCTCCCGGGAGGGCGAGGCCTCTTTCCGATACCGCTCCCGGTTGATCTGGATGAACCGGTTGGCGCCCTCCACGATGGCGGGGAGGCTGCGGTAGTTGGTGTTCAGGTAGAAGACCTTGGCGTCCGGGTACGGATCGGCGAAGTGGAGCATGTAGTCCGGGTCCGCCCCCCGGAAGGAGTAGATGGACTGGTCGTCGTCGCCGGCCACAAAGAGGCTGTCTGCGTCCTGTGCCAGCAGCTCCAGAATGCGGAACTGCAGCAGGGAGGTGTCCTGGGCCTCGTCCATGAAGATGTGGCGGTACCGGCTGCGGAAGTATCCCGCGGTATCGGCATCGGTCTGCAGGGTCTCGTAGGCGAAGAGCAGCTGGTCGTCAAAATCCATGATGTGGTTTTGCTGCTTGTATGATTCGTAGTCCTGGAAGAAGGCCTCGAAGGACAGCTTGGGGAGCTCCACTTTCAGCTCCGGTACATCCAGGGCCTCCCGCTCCTCCGCTGTGAACATCCGGTTCTTCACCAGGGTGAGCAGGGTGGAGAGCTGGCGCACCAGGTGGTCGCTGGGCCAGACGGAATACTTCCCGTGCAGAACCCGGCGGATGATCTTGCCGGGGTCTGCCTCCAGGGCGGGAAGCTGCGCTTTCTTTTTCATGCTGGCATCCCGGAGGATGGCCACGCAGAGGGAGTGGATGGTGGAGAACCGCGGGGCGCCGGTTGGCGTGGAGAAGATGCTCCGGTAGCGGGCCTCCATCTCATTGGCTGCGGCCTTGGTGTATGTGATGGCCAGGATGCACTCCCCGGGGATGCCGCAGGCCATGGTGAGATAGCCGATCCGCGCCAGGATGGTGGCCGTCTTTCCGCTGCCCGGCACCGCCACCAGCAAGGTCTCGCCGGAGGTCTGCTGGACGGCGGCGGCCTGCTGGTCGTTCAGCTGCAGGTGGTATCTGGTCTTAAATGTCGCAATGTCCGTGGGCGTTTCCCTTCTTCCAGTTTGGGTTTCTCTTCTGCGGTGTCCTACGGGACGGTGAAGTCCATGGAGATGGTCCGCAGGTACATCTCTTGATAGAGGGCCTGTTCCAGCCTTTGGACCAGGAGCAGCATCCGGTCCCGGTCTTCCACCAGCAGATCGATGTCTTTGTTGTACACGGATCTGGGATAGGGGGCCGGGACAACGGCCTTTGTCACGGTGCTCAGGCGGAAGAGCGGCTCCTTATCGTCCAGAAGCTGCAGGGTGAGCTGGAGCCTGCACTGCCTTCGGTCGCGCCGCCGGGCCGCTTTCTCCGCGGCGATGCGCTCCATCTCGGGATCCCGCAGCTGGATGCCCTCCCTCTCCAGGGAGCGGCGAATCTTCCTGGCGGGGAACGCCAGCTCCTTTTCCAACAGCGCCACATCCCAGGCCTAACGCCCCCTGGCGGCGTCTTCTGCAGGGTATTCAGGAGCTTGTCCCGCAGCGGGGCGCCGAACGCCTCCTCTGCGTTGAACTGGTATAGCCCTTGGATCCCGAACTCCCGGTACCGCGGCTTCCAGTAGTTGATGGAGCTGGTATAGAGGCCAGACTGTTCTGAGGCGGCCTTCCGGGTCTCACCGCGGCCGAGGGCTAAGAATGCGTTCGGCGTGAAAGGTCCTGCCCAATGGGGAGACCGCCTTGTCCTCTGATGGCGGGTGGGCTGCCTGCCACCCTAAAACGTGGTGATGAGGGTGCCGTTGGCGAGGGCGAACGCACGGGTTTTCTCCAGACCGTCCATGTCCGCTCTAGACGGGCGGTGGACCTGGATCAGGCCGTCTGTTATCAGGACCTTCTTCCAGGGCAGGATGGTGGCGTCCACGAAGAGGGGGACGTTGGGGATCTGGTTTTCAAAGGGGGACAGCGTGCCCTTCACCCGGTAGTACTGGAACGTGCCCTCGGGACTCAGAGTGGTGTCCACAAAGAGGGAGCCGTCCGGGTCGTGGCGGGCCAGGAGGAACATGCCCCTGCGCAGGCGCTTCCAGCCCTGCAGGGTCGCCCGGTCCTCTTTGGTGAGGGTGAGCTGGATGGGGATCCTCTTGCTGTCCAACGCATCGATAAAGTCATCGATTTGGGAGGGATCTCCCCAGAGCTTGTCCGCTCGGCGCAGGAGGTCCTTCGCATTGTTCATCCGGAGGGGCTTTTTCATGTTCATGTAGGTCAGCAGCGGCAGGAAGAGCTCGTAGAAATGCTCTCCCTCTTTATTCGTGAGTGTATTATTCTTTGCCATGGTGAAACCTCCCTGTCTGTTCGGGGTCCCGCGCTAAAACCGGGTGATGACGGTGCCCTGCTCCAACGCCCTATGGCAGATCCTCTGCAGCTTCTTCTTGATCTCGTCCGGATTTTCAATGAAGATGGGGAGAAAGAGACCGTCTGTGATCAGCACGTCCTTCCAGGGCAGAATGGCGGTCAGGATCTCAACGGGTGTCTTGGGGAGCAGCTCCTCCAGGGAGGACTGCAGACCCAGCACCCGATAGACGTGATTCTCCCGGTCCACGAGCAGAGAGCCATTAGACCGGTGGGAGGCCAGATAAAAGACATCGTACTGGAAGCGCTTCCAGCTGCGCAGGATCTCCCGGTCCTCCTCTGTGAGCGAGATTCTTATAGAGGTGCGCTTGTGGTCTATGTCATCAATGTAGGTATCGATCCGGGAGGGATCTTTCCAATAGATCTCGGCTCGCCGCATCATGTCCGGGGAATCTCCGATGATGATGGGATTTTTCAGATCTGCGTAGCCGAGAAGCGGAAGGAAGAGGTGGAAGAAATAATCGCCATCGTCTGGGGGAAGCATATTTCGTTTTGCAGGTGCCATATTGAAAACCTCCTGGCAATCACTGGGGCTGTGATATGAGATGCGGGATAGGGGCTGCCGTGTGCCAGAGAGGCCGGCGGCGGGGCGATCAGATGGAAGAGATCACGGTGTCGTTCATAACGGCCTGTCTGCAGAGAGCCTGGAGGGTGTCCCGCACCTTCTCCGGATTTTGGATGGTATCCAATGTGTAGATGCCGTCTGCGATCAGCAGGTCCTTCCAGGGGAGCAGGGTGGTCTCCACCAGGACAGGCGGGTTGGGAAACAGCTCCTCCATGGGGGACTGGAGTCCCTTGATCCGATAGACCTCCTTGGACTTGCTCACGAGAAAGGTGCCGCTTGCCTCGTGAGACACCACGTAGAAGGCGCCTGTCCGGAAGCGCTTCCAGCTGCGCAGGATCTGCCTGTCCTCCTCCGTGAGGGGGCGCTCCAGCTCCTTGCTGTCCATATCCTGGATAAAGCCGTCTATGAGAGAGGGATCCCGCCATACGATGTTGGCCCTCCTCTTCATATCCATCAGATTGCCGAGAAGGATGGGGGTGTCCTGATCGGCGAAGGAGAGCAGGGGAAGAAAGAGTTCAAAGTAGTGCTTGCCGTCCTCCGGGTGAAGCATATTTCGTTTTGCTTTTTGCATACCAAAACCTCCAGATGGCCCATGTCTGTGAGCAGGGCTTTATCGGTTCAAAAAACCCAGGTACTCGTCAAAGGCGTTGAAGAGCATGTCCCCGGAGCACACCGGCAGCACCGCGTCCTCCGCGCCAATGGGGACGAACCGAAAGAGATCCCTGGCGGCGGTGAGCACCAGGATGGGGATCACCTCGTAGTCCAGGCCGAAGAGCACCTCCAGAAAGGGCGCGTACTTGGCGGCCTGCCGGACCTCCTCCGGGTCTACCTGATCCTTCATCTTGAACTCCAGGCTGAACACCCGGTTCTCCGTGATCACCAGCACGTCCGCGTAGATGCGCACATAGCGGGCCCGCTTCAGCCGGAGCTCGAAGACGATCTCCCAGTCCAGGCAGCCGGGGCCGGCCATGGCCTGGAGATCGGAGAAGAGCTGGCGCATCTGGGTGCGGCAGTCCCGGAAGGAGTGGAGCAGCCCCCGGGTGTCGTTGAGGTTGCGCCCGATGTTGGTGCAGCCCTCCTCCAGCTGTTTCAGCCACTGCTCCTCGGAGAGGGGGAGAAAGTCCCGGACCAGGCTGTAGAAGCCGGAGAACTCCTGCAGGCCGCTGTGGGGCCGCGCCTGCTGGACGATGCCGTGCCAGCGGTATTGCCGGTCCTGCCAACAGAGCTCGTGGAGCAGGGGAGAGCGGTACAGCCGCTGGTTCACCTGGGTGCGGTCCAGGTTGAGCTGGCGTGCGATGTCCTTGGCCAGAATCCCGTGGCTGCGGCAGATGGCGGCGCAGACGGCACGGTCGATCGGCTCGATGGCAACGGGCATGGCGGACGGTCCTTTCGAGATAGATGAAAAAGAGTGAAAACTGTGAAGGCAAATCCCTTTGCAGTTGTTGCGGCACTTGGAATATACAGGCCTATCTTCCTCTTGCGGCACAGAGCGCGGCCGAACTTTGGCGGTGCCAGGGCAAAGCAAAGGTGCGGCAGGCCCTCGCCGCGCTGCCCACAGGGGACATTGTAGTGGAAAAGATTCCAGAACGCAAGAATGAATCTGCCCGTTGGGGCATTCTTTTTTTGCGCGGGCCGGATGGCCTGTGGCCAGGCATACTAACATGCTAGTATACAAAATGTGCCCCCACGCGGAAACTCCCCCCTCGCCGGGGCGAGGGGGGAGGGCGGTCCAAACTATCTGCGTTCGGAGAGGTCGTCCCAGCAGTGGGCATAGCGGAGCCTTTCCCAGGCGGACTTGTCGTAGAGAAGGAGAAAGGAGTCCTCCGGCCGCAGGTTCCCCAGGATCACAGAGAAGCTGTCCAGGACCAGGAGGAAGGTGAGGCCATCGTGCTTGAAATCGTTGGAGGAGTCATAGGTGTTCCACGCCCGGGCGTAGCCGTCCAGCATGTCCAGAAGGGAGACGTGGTTCTCATCGGACACGGTGGAGAAGTAGTCGAAGAGGATCTCTGAGAGGGTGCGGTTGTAGCTGTCCGGCAGCTCCCGGGACAGGCCGATGCCGTTCCAATCGGGCACAAAGGGCAGCGGCTGGTTGAGCGCCTCTGCGTGCTGCTGGGCGTAGTCCCTCAGAAGGGGCAGATCCCGGGGGCAGACCCAGCAGCAGACGTTGTCGTCCCGGAGGAAGCGGGACACCTTGATCACGAAATCCTTTTGGGCGCCCTGGATCAGGTGGGTTGTGAGCTGCTGAAACGGCTGCCGCACCGCCCTGCCGGGGAAGGAGAGGTATGTCTTGACGTACTCGCCGGCGTTGTTCCTGTCCTCTCCCGGGGGATAGAAGTTGTACTGGAGCCAGTAATCGGAGTGGTAGGTGTGGATATCCCAACCCCGCACCTCCGCAAAGGGGCGAAACGCGTCCCGCAGGGGATCTTCTGCGTGGTTGGCGTGGGGCACATCGGTGTGGTGCCGCTCATCCACCTTCTGCATGGCCTCGTAGAGATCGTAGCTGTCCTTGCAGTGGAGGCGGTACAGGTCTCTGAGGTGCTGGTTGCGGGCCTCATACTGCGGGGTGTCTGTGGGTGCGGTGAAGCGCCGGGCCCCCAGGTGGGGGGAGATCCTGGGGAAGTCCTTGGGCGGCGGCAGCAGGTAGCGCCGGCGCTCCTGCTCTGCGTGTTGGGCGGCACGCCGGGCGCGGCGGGCCTCCTCCTCATCTGCGAGATGGGACAGGGCGTCAAAGAAGGCGTCCCAGGTCTCGTAGGGAGCGGGCGGCAGGACTGGCTGAGGCGGCGGATCTGCCACGGCATACTGGTGCTCCCGGGGTACGCCCTGAAAGGTCCTGTGGGATGGGGCATCTTTCATCTCATCGGGGAAGAGGTCGAAGTTGACGCAGGTGTACCGGTAGTCGTAGTCGTCCCAGGGGTCCTGATACGGGAGGGCATTTGCGATCACCAGCTTGTCGCAGACGGAGCCCAGGTTGGAGGGCAGCAGCTTTTTCAGCAGTTCCCGCAGCGTGCTGCTTGTGTGCCCGTCCGCCTGTTCCGCTGCCGCCTCCAGCAGAACCGGGTTGTCGATGAGGAGCATCGTCTTGTGCCCGTGATATCTGCCGTCTTGAAAGAGCTTGGTGAAGGACGCACAGAGGGCAGGCGGGTCCAGGGTGCGGCTGTGGACGGCGATGGCGGTGCGGGCGAGGCCGATGTCGAGGTCTGGATAGTAGAGGTCTGCGTGGGCCCGGTACAGCGCCTCCGCCTTGCCGTAGAGGTATTCCACGGTGTCCTCCACAGAGGTGAACTGGTAGTCCGAGAGATCCAACAGGAAGACCCGGTACTTCCCCAGGTGCTCCTGGAAATGCGGGGCCTCTGCCATGGAGAGGCCGGCGAAGAGGGCCGGATCCGCCAGGTTGCGGTCTGCGTAGTACCGGAGCAGGGAGAGCAGCGTGGAGGCCCCGCGCCCTGCGGTGCTGTGCATGCTGTACCCCCTCCGGATCTGGAGCAGGCCTGGGATGCCCTTCGTGTTGTCCCAGAAGTGGCCGCTCTGTTTCAGTGTGCGAAAGTCTGCCATGGGATGGTGTCTCTTTTCCGAGCGCGTCTTTAGGGTCGGTGGGTTTCCAGGTCATTCCAGCACCTTGCCCGCTCCAGGACACCGTATGTGTCTTTGTCCGGGGTGAAGAGGACGGAGTCCTCCGGTTTCAGGTCTGCCAGGAGGATGGAGAAGCTGTCCAGCACCAGCAGGAAGGTGAGGGCATCGTCTTTGGTCCAATCGTTCTTCCGGTTGTACACGCACCAGTTTTGGGCGTAGCGGTCCAGCATCTCCGCCAGGGAGACACGCCTCCCATCGGATACGGTGGAGAAGTACTGAAAGAAGAGGTTGGCGATGGTACCGTTGTAACTGCGGTGGATCAGCTCCCGGGACAGGCCAATGCCGTTCCAATAGGGCACAAAGGGCAGCGGCTGGGTGAGCGCCTCTGCGTGCTGCTGGGCGTACGCCTTTAGAACGGGGATGTCCGAGGGCCGCACCCAGCAGCAGATCGGGCCGTCCCGGACAAAGCGGGATGCCTTCAGAGCGAAGTCCTTTTGGGCGTTTTGAACGAGGTACAGGGTGAGCTCCAGCAGCGGCTGGCGCACTGCCCCGCCGGCGAAGGAGAAGTAGGCCTTGAGGTATGCGCCCTCGTAATGCCTGCCCTCCTCCTCGTTCGGCGGTGAGAAGGTGTACTGCAGCCACTGGTGATCATGATTGGGCCATACGCTCCAACCCATGGCCTCGGCGGGGGCGATGAGCGCCTCCTGCAGCGGGTCGTGCTCCCGTTCATCCCAGGTGTGCGGCGGGAGATCGGTGCGGCGCTTTGCATCCAGATTCTGCATGGCCTGATAGAGCGCGTTCTCACTCTGGAAATGCCGCCGATACAGCTTTTTCAGCAGGTTGTTCCGCTCCCGGTACTGCGGGGTGTTGGTGGGGATCGAGAAACTGCGGGCGCCGAGGTGGGGGGAGACCTTGGGGAAGTCCGCAGGGGGCGGCAGCAGGTAGCGCCGGCGCTCCTTCTCCTCGGCGATGGCGGCCTCCCAGGCGCGGCGGACGTTCTCCTCGTCCACCATGCGCTTCAGCTTCTCATAGAAGGTGTCCCAATCCTCGAAGGACTCCGGCGGCTGGGGATCCGGTGCGGGCGGCGTCTCCGGGATGGCGCAGCGATACTTTTGCGGTACCGCATGGGGCGCCTGGGGGAGGTTGTAGTGGTCATCGAACTTGCGGGCATCCAGATTGAAGTCCCAGCATGTGTATCGGAGAGAGCCGTGATGGCGCTCTTCCAGGGAATTCACCATCACCAGAATGTCGCAGTCATCGTGCAGCCGCTCGGGGAACAGCTCCCATAGCAGCTTCCAATGGGGTTTTGCGGTGTCCCAACCCACATCCTCGATGGGCAGCTCCAGCAGGACGGCGTTGTCTATGAGAAGAAGGGTTTTCTGATCGGTTCGCTTGGCGCAGCTGCAGAGCAATGAGAAGGCTGCAGCGAGGGAAAGCGGGTCCAGCGTGCGGTAGTGGATCCCAACGGCTTTCTCGGCGAGATAGAGAGGAAAGTCCGGGTAGAAGAGGTCCACATTGTGGCGGTAGAGGTCCTCCGCCTTGCGGTACAGGTAGTCCACCGTCTCCTCCAGGGTGGCGCCGCGGTAGTCCGAGAAGTCCAGGTGAAAGGTCCGGTACTTGCCGAGAAAGTCCGCAAAATGGGGATCCTTTCCCATGACAAGGTCCGAAAAGTACGCCGGATCTGCCAGGGATTGGTCCATGTAGTACCGGAGCAGGGAGAGCAGGGTGGAACCTCCCCTGCCGGCGGTGTTGTTCAGCAGGAGGCCCTGATCGTAATCCAACAGGGTGGGGAGGTTCTCGGTGTTGTCCCAGAAGTGGCCGCTCTGCTTCAAGACCAGAAAGTCTGCCATAAGCGATTGTCTCCTTTCGTGTGGGGAAGTGTGGTCAGAAATTGGAGAGGTCATTCCAGCAATAGGCCCGCTTCAACGCCCAAAAGGCGGTCTTGTGATTCATGAGCAGGACGGATTGCTCCGCCTGCAGGTCTCCCAACAGCACAGAGAAGCTGTCCAGGACCAGCAGGAAGGTGAGTGCATCGTCCTTCTCGTAGTGGGATCGCCCATCGTAGCGGTTCCAGTCCTGGGCATAGCGGTCCAGCATCTCTGCCAGGGAGACGTCTCTCTCATTGGATCGCGTGGCGAAATACTGTAAGATGAGGTAGGCGAGGACGGAGTGGTAGCTGCTGGGGTTCAGCTCCCGGGTCAGGCCGATGCCGTTCCAGTACGGCACAAAAGGCAGCGGCTGGGTGATCTCATCCGCGTGCTGCAAGGCGTATTCCTTGAGAACCGGGATGTCACCGGGGCGAAGCCAGCAGCACACCGTGTCGTCCCGCACGAAACGGGAGACCTTGATCACGAAATCCTCTTTGGCGCGCCGGAGCAGGAAGAACACCAGGTCCAGAAACGGCTGGCGGATCGCCTCGCCGGGATAGGAGAGGTAGGCCTTGATGTACGCGCCCTCATTGTGCCTGTCCTTGCTCTCCTTGTTGAACGGAGACAGCGCGTACTGAAGCCAGTAGTACGAGTGGTTGGGCGACACGTCCCACCACAGCGCTTTAGCGGGGTCTATGAGAGCGTCTTGCAGGGGTTCGGCGCACTTGGAGAAGAGATCGGTGGGGCGGTTCTTGTCCAAGTTCTGCATGGCCGCATACAGCGCCCCGCTGCTCTCGCAGTGCCGCCGGTACAGATCCTTCAGAATCTCATTCTTGGCCCGATACTGCGGGGTGTCTGTGGGGACGGAGAAGCCGCGGGCGCCGAGGTTGGGGGAGACCTTGGGAAACTGCTTCGGGGGCGGCAGCAGGTAGCGTTTGCCCTCCCGCTCCGCAGCCTGCGCTTTCTTCCGGGCGATGCGGGCGTCTTCCTTCTCCACAAGCTGTTGGAGCCTTTCGAAGAAGGCGTCCCAGCTCTTCCAGGGAAGTGGCGGCACCGCCGGTGCGGGCGGCGTCTCCGCTACGGCAAACTGGTGTTCAGGGGGTACGGCCTGCACCCGTATGGTGTAGGGGGAGGGCGCATCGGCCAGCGCTTGCGGCTCGAGGTCGAAGCCATGGGCGCTGCGGCGAGGTCTGCCGAGCGGGTCTCTCGCAGGGAGGGAGTTTGCCACGATGAGGACATCGAAGTAGGCGTGCAGCCCGTTTGGCAGCAGATCCTCCAACAATGTCCGCAGGCCCTGCGCTGCCTCCCCGGTTGACTTCTCCACAACCTCTTCCAGCAGGATGGCGTTGTCCACCAGCAGCAGAGAGGGAGAATCTGCTTGCTTGGCGCGATAGAAGAGTTCAAAGAAGGCATCGCCGAGGGAAGAATGGGCCAGGACGCGGTTGTGAATATCGAGGGCCGTTTGCGCCAGCTCCAGGTCGCGCCTGGGATGGTACAGATCGGTGTTGCGGCGGTAGAGATCCTCTGCCTTGCGGTAGAGGTAGTCCACCGTCTCCTCCACAGTGGTGCAGCGGAAGTCCGAGAAGTCCCACAGGAAGGTGCGGTATTTCCCGAAGAACTTCTGAAAATGCTCATCCTTTGCCATGGCCAGATCGGCGAAGAGGTCCGGGTTCGCCAGGGAGCGGTCCGTGTAGTACCGCAGCAGGGAGAGCAGGGTGGAGGCCCCCTTGCCGGCGGTGTCGTTGAGCAAGAGCCCGGACCGCTCCGCCAGAAGGGTGGGGAGGCCCTCGGTGTTGTCCCAGAAGTGTCCGCTTCGTTTCAGTGCCGCAAAGTCTGCCATGATGATCTCCTCCGTCTGTGCGTGTGCCGCCTGAGCCGGCTCCAGGCAAGAGCATACCCGATCTTGTTTGAAATTGCAAGAGAAATATTCGAAAATCGGAGAAGAAAATTTCACGTACTTCTCTTCTTACTATCAGAGCGGAGGGAAAATCGTATTACAATATGAGCGACTTGAAGGAGAAATGTATGAGATGGCAAAGCAAAACGCGCAAAAACAGAGAAAAAAGAACTTTTTGTATGACAAATTTCCGAACGCACGCTCCGACTGGGAAGCTGGAAGGCCGGAGGCGACATTTGCTGGGCCCATCCCGCCTGTGGGGCAGGGGGAGCAGGCCGCGCTGGAGACGGAAGGCGCTCTCTGTGCCGTGGGCAGACATATTGTTACAGAAAAGTTACAAGTGCAGATTTTCCCATTCAATGGGCAAATTGCGGTTGCTTTTTTCGTCAAATGGGTTTATGATTGTTTGCGCTAAACCATGATATCTTTCTGGCAAATAACGCGAGATATAAGGAGGCTCCCCATGTTGAAACGAATTCTCTCCCTGTTGCTTTCCCTGGCCCTTGTGTGCGGCCTGGGCATCGGCGCCTTGCCCCACGAGGCCCATGCCCACGACCTGACCCACACGGATGCCGCAGGCGGCGAAGTGTACAGCACCAGTACCAGTACCAGCGGCGGCTGTATTGCCGCCGGCCGGCAGCATGAATATGTGGGCACCGTGACCCTTCAGCCCACCCGGACCCAGGCGGGCGAGGTCACCTTCGCCTGCTCCGTCTGCGGGGACAAGTTCACCCGCGTCTTGCCCGCCATGGGCACCGATGAGGACCGGGGCTGCCTGGTCTACACCATGGAGGGCGCAGGCCCCGTGGATGCCTATGACCACAGCTACGGGCGCATTGTGGAGGGCACCTACTTTGCCAAACAGACCTCGGACACCACATGGGAGGAGAGCATCCGCAGCTACATCTGCCCGGATACTGGCACCTACCACAGTGTGGTCTGGCATGCGGCCAGCCCCACCTGCACCCTCAGCGACTACTCCTATTACCGCTGCACCATCTGCGGCGAGATGGAGCTGCAGGAGTTCAAGCCCGCCCTGGGCCACAACTACATCTCCCGGGTGACCGTGCAGCCCACCAAGGACGCCCCTGGGGTGCGCACCTATTACTGCACCTCCTGCCGGGCGACCTACACCGAGGAGATCCCCCGCCTCAGCGGTGGCTATCTCGTGAACGTGCCCGCCAGCAACGGCATCGCCCCCTTTGACAGCTACGGCCGGGGCACCGGCCGGGTGGAGGGCGGCACCTACTTTGCCCAGCAGACCGGCGAGGGCACCTACAAGAGTGTGATGGCGGAGTACAACTGCCCCGTCACGAAGAAGCCCCATGTGGTCCACCTCCACAAGGCCGCCCCGGACTGCACCATGGGCGACTATGACTACTACTACTGCGAGAACTGCGAGGAGAAGGAACTGCTGGGCGCCACCGAGGCCCTGGGCCACGCCTATGTGGGGGAGATCAAGGTGGCCCCCACCGCCACGGCAGAGGGACTCATCGAGTACACCTGCTCCCGTTGCTATGACGAGCAGACCAGAACCCTGCCCGCCACCAAGACGGCGGAAGACCGGGGCTGCAAGATCTATGTCATGGACGGCATCGGCCCCTATGACAAGTTCGGCAACAGCTACGGCCGGATCATCGGCGGCGCCTACTCCGCCGAGCAGACCGGTGAGGACCAGTGGAAAGAGCGGATCTGGGACTACATCTGCCCGGAGACCAACGCCAAGCACTCCGTGATCTGGCATGAGGCCGAGGCCACCTGCACCCAGAGCGACTACTCCTATTACTACTGCGAGGACTGCGGCGAGATGGAGCTCCAGGGCCTGGAGGAGGCCACCGGCCACACGTACACCTCCAAGGTGACTGTCCAGCCCACCGAGTCCACCCCCGGCGTTCTGACCTACACCTGCGAGGTCTGCGGCTACTCCTACACCGAGAGCATCCAGCCCGCCAAGGGCGGATGCCTGGTGAACGTGCCGGAGAGCGAGGGCCCCTTTGACGATTTTGGCCGGGCCTACACCCGCATCGATGGCGGCACCTACTTCGCCAAGGAGTACCGCAAGGGCCAGTACGACTCCCTGATCGAGACCTACCCCTGCTCGGCCAACAACGGCGGCGAGCACGAGATCGTGAACCATGTGGCCACCCCCACCTGTGTCTTCAGCGACTACGACTACAAGACCTGCACCCGCTGCCATGAGACCGAGCTTCTGGGCCTCCATGAGGCCCTGGGCCACAACTATGTGGGGGAGATCAAGGTAAAGCCCACCGAGACCAGCACCGGCAACGTGGCCCTCACCTGCGACCGCTGCGGGGAGAGCACCGTGAAGACCCTGCCTGCCCTGGGCACCGCCGAGTCCCGGGGCTGCAAGGTCTACGCCCCCGAGGGATACGGCCCCTTTGACGCATACAAGCGGAGCTACGGCCGGATCGTGGGCGGCACCTACTACGCCCAGCAGACCAGCGACACCCACTACGAGATCAAGATCCGCAACTACATCTGCCCGTCCACCGGCAAGACCCACCGGCTGGAGTACCACGAGGCGGAGCCGGACTGCGAGCTGGCGGACTACAACTACTACACCTGCGTCAGCTGCGGCGAGACCGAGCTGCTGGCCAAGGTGGAGGCCACCGGCCACAAGTACACCGTCTCCGTGACCAAGGAGCCCACGGAATCCACCGCCGGCGTGCGGACCTACACCTGCAGCGTCTGCGGCAAGAGCTACACCGAGGAGATCCCTCCCGTGGTAAACGGCTGCCTCGTAGACGTGCCGGTGGGGGAGGGCCCCTTTGACGACTACGGGCGGAGCACCGGCCGGGTCTCCGGTGGCACCTACTTCGCCAAGCAGTCCGGGGAGGACACCTTCGAAAAGCTGATCGGCACCTACATCTGCTCCGCCAACGATGGCAAGACCCACGTCCTGGCCACCCACACCGCGGCCCCCAGCTGCACCCTCTCCGATTACGACTATCAGTACTGCACCCTCTGCGGGGAGCGGGAGCTCTACGCCCTTCACGAGGCCCTGGGCCACAGCAACGAGGCGGTGCTCACCACCGCCCCCACTGAGACGGTGCCCGGCGTGATCACCCTCACCTGCACCCGCTGCGGCACCAAGTCCACCGAGACCATCTCCGCCACCAAGACCCCGGCGGAGCGGGGCTGCCTGGTCTACGTCCCTGAGGGATACGGGGACAAGGACACCCTGGGCCACAGCTACAGCCGGGTGGTGCGGGGCACCTACTTCGCGGAGACCAACGACAAGGGCGTACTGGTGCCCAAGATCGACACCTACACCTGTCCGGTGAGCGGCGGCAAGCACAACCTGATCCAGCACAAGGCGGACCCCACCTGCACCCTCTCGGACTACAACTACGCCACTTGCACCCACTGCGGCGAGACCGAGCTCTATGAGCTGGCCCCCGCCCTGGGTCACACCGGCACCTCCGTGATCCTCACTCCGGCCACCGCCGGCAAAGAGGGCCTGCTCCAGTTCACCTGCACCCGCTGCAACCAGAAGGGCACCGAGCCCATCCCGTCCCTGGACCTGCCCACCGAGGACACCGCCCACCGGGACAGCAGCGCAAAACCGCTCTTCAGCCGCAACGTCTCCGCCCAGGACTATGAGTTCCAGGGACAGGTGCCCAACTCCTATCTCTACCAGCGGGTGGACGGCAACCTCTGCCGGGTGGAGTTTGCCGGCGGCACCGTCCAGGTGGAGGTGTACACCCCGGACTACCAGCTGCTGAACACCTCCAAGGTGGAGATGGAGCTCTCCACCTTCTGCGGGTTCTACGCCGGCCAGAGCTTCAACTTCGTGGTCTATGGCCAGGAGAACCAGACTGAGACCGACACCACCGAGGTCTACCGGGTGGTGAAGTACGCCAAGGACTGGACCAGACTGGGCGCTGTGAGCCTGATGGGCGAGTCCACCGCCGTCCCAGGCGGCGTGCGCATGGCGGAGTACAACGGCTATCTCTATGTCCGGGGCAGCCGCACCGCCTACACCGGCGCATACGGCACCCGCTACACCTCCAACATCACCTTTGTGATCCAGCAGTCCACCATGACTACTGTGGACAAGTTCACCGGCTTTACCAATGCCCAGGCCGGCTCCTTCGAGGAGTCCATGGCCCAGTACCTCGGCATTGACGGCGCAGGCTATCTCGTCACCGCAGACCAGGCCGCCGGCTCCTACCGCGGCATCCTGCTGAGCCGCTTCGCCCAGCAGGCCGGTTCTAACAAGCTCTATCCCGAGGATCTGGCCACCTGCGTGAACACGGTAACCATGCTGCCCCTGGTGGGCCAGGCGGGGGACCAGTACACCGGCGCCTCCCTGGGCGGGCTGGCTCTCTCCAACAGCTACTTTGCCGTGGTGAGCGTGAACAGCCAGGCCGCGGCGGACGCCACCCGTGAGGCCCGCAACATCATGGTGCTCTCCCTGAACAGCGAGGACGCCGCCAAGGCCGATGCCGCCGCCAAGACCGTATACCTCACCAACTACACCACCTCCAGCCTCCAGTCCGCCTCCACCCCGCAGCTCGTGAAGTTCTCCGATGACCTCTCCCTGGTCCTCTGGGAGATCAAGAGCGATGCCGGGGACGGCACCCGTAGGTACGGCGTGGGCAGCGGCTCCGGCACCATCGGCTACGTCTTCCTGGACGGCCACGGCGCCGTGAAGGGCACCGTCCAGACCGCCGCCGGCTATCTCTCGGACTGCCAGCCTATCGTGGTGAACGGCAAGGCCGTGTGGTACGTCACCGGGTCCGGCAGCAACGAGAAGGGCGATCCCATCTTCTACACCCTGGACCAGAACGGCACCCTCACCGCCTCCCCGTGGCGCCACGCCGCACCGTACTTCAACGATGTGCCGGAGGGCGAGTGGTACTTCGCCCATGTGCAGCAGGCCCATGAGGAGGGCGCTGTGAACGGCGTCCCCAGCACCACCGGAACCGGCATGGATTACCTCCCGGGCAACACCATCCAGGTGGCAGACTTCTCCGGCATGCTGGTGAACGCCTTCTACGGGGATGAGGACACCGCGGGCAGCGTGACGCCCTGGTATGCCAACAAGATCGCCGTGATGGAGCGGCACAGCCTCTTTGCCGGCATGGACGCCCTGGAGCCCACCAGCGTGATCAACCGGTACAACATGGCGGTGATCCTGTACAACATCCTGGTGGACCACAACGTCACCATGCCCACCAACGAGCAGCTGCTGGCCGCCCAGCAGAGAATCCGGGACTGGAAGGACGTGCCGGAGCGGTTCCAGAGGGCCGTCTCGGTGTGCTTCGCCCTGGACGTCCTCACCGGCACGGAATCCGGTGACTTCGCCGGCAGCATCGCCATGAACCGTGCCCAGATGGCCGCCACCTACTGCAACCTCTCCGATGCCCTGAAGACCCCGGTGCCCGCCGCGCCGGCGGCCTGAGCCCATCCCAATCGGCTAGAACACAGATCGCCCCGGGCTGCGCATGCCGCGCCCGGGGCGATTTATTTCGCATTTCGGCAAAATTTCCCCTTGACAGGCCTCCCCTCAGGGTGTATCCTACCGCCATGGGAACACTCCCCCCCAGGGGGGTATCTGAAAGGAGCGAGCCATATGGTGGCAGATCAGAAGACCGTGCTGCGGCTTCTGAAGACCGCGAGAGGCCAGATCGATGGCATCATCCGCATGGTGGAAGAGGACCGGTACTGCATGGACATCTCCCAGCAGGTCACCGCCACGGATGCGCTGCTGCGCCGGGCCAACCGGGAGATCCTCACCGCCCACCTGAAGCACTGCGTGGAGCACGCCTCCAGCGATGCGGAGCGGTCTCAGAAAATCGATGAATTGGTGGCGGCGCTGGGCAAAATCCTATAGGGGAGTGCCCCATCCGCTGGTTTAGAAAGGTCGGTGTTTTGTATGAGACAAAAGTTTACCGTTACCGGTATGACCTGTTCCGCCTGCTCTGCCCATGTGGACAAGGCGGTGCGGAAGCTGCCCGGGGTGACCGAGGTGAACGTGAACCTCCTCGGCGCCTCCATGACGGTGGATTACGAGGGAGACCTCACCCCGGAGACCATCATCGCCGCGGTGGAGAAGGCGGGGTACGGCGCCCAGCTGCCGGCGGCCCCCGGACAGAAGGCCGCCCCGGTGCGGCCGGCAGGGGAGGCCATGCAGGACGAGCTGAAGCACATGAAGTTCCGGCTCATCTCCTCCTTCTGCTTTTTGATCCCCCTCTTCTATATCTCCATGGGCCACATGATGGGCTGGCCCCTGCCGGGCTTCCTGCTGGGCCACGAGAACATGCTCACCTTCTCCCTGGTGCTGCTGCTGCTCACCCTGCCCATCATGTATATCAACGACAAGTACTACAAAGTGGGCTTTAAGACCCTGGCCCACCTGAGCCCCAACATGGACTCCCTGATCGCCCTGGGCTCGGCGGCCGCCTTCCTCTACAGCATCTGGGCCATGTTCCAGCTGGCATACGGCTTCGGCCACGGGGACATGGCGGTGGTGGAGCGCTGGCACATGAGCCTGTACTTCGAGTCCGCCGGCATGATTCTCACCCTCATCACCCTGGGCAAGTACCTGGAGACCCGCTCCAAGGGCAAGACCGGCGAGGCCATCTCCCGGCTCATCGATCTCACTCCCAAGACCGCCACCGTGCTCCGGGGCGGGGTGGAGCTGGAGATCCCCGTGGAAGAGGTGCAGGTGGGGGACCGGGTGCTGGTCCGCCCCGGCGGCTCCGTGCCGGTGGACGGCGTGGTGGCAGAGGGCGCCTCCTCGGTGGATGAGTCCGCCCTCACCGGCGAGTCCATCCCGGTGGACAAGGGCGTGGGAGATACCGTGATCTCCGCCTCCATCAACAAGTCCGGCGTGCTGGTGCTGGAGGCCACCCGGGTGGGCGAGGACACCACCCTGGCCCAGATGATCCGCCTGGTGGACGAGGCCGCCTCCTCCAAGGCCCCCATCGCCAAACTGGCAGACAAGGTGGCCGGCGTGTTTGTCCCCGCCGTGATCGGCATCGCCTTGGTCACCGCCGCCGCATGGCTCATCGCCACCGGCAGCGCCGAGCGGGCCCTCACCTCCGGCGTGGCCGTTCTCGTGATCTCCTGTCCCTGCGCCATGGGCCTCGCCACCCCCGTGTCCATCATGGTGGGCACCGGCAAGGGGGCGGAGCACGGCATCCTGGTGAAGTCTGCCGAGGGCCTGGAGCGGCTCCGCTCGGTGTCCACCATCGTCCTGGACAAGACCGGCACCGTGACCCAGGGCAAGCCTAGGGTTACCGATCTCTACCCCCTGGGGGACACCACGGTGGAAGAACTGCTGTGCGTGGCCGCCTCTCTGGAGAAGCCCTCTGAGCACCCCCTGGGCGCCGCCATTGTGGAGGAGGCCAACCGCCGGAATATCCCACTCTGCGCGGTAGAGGACTTCCAGGCCATCCACGGCAAGGGCGTCCAGGGCAAGATCCAGGGCGCCTCCTACATGGCAGGCAATGTGGCCATGCTGCAGGACGGGGCGTTGTCCATGGGCAAGAACCGGATGATCGCCGAGACCCTGGCGGAACAGGGCAAGACCCCGCTGTTCTTCGCGGAGAACGGACACCTCATCGGCATCGTGGCCCTGGCGGACACCGTAAAGCCCACCAGCAAGGCCGCCATCGAGGGATTCCGGAAGATGGGCCTGAAGGTGGTCCTGCTCACCGGAGACAACCGCCGCACCGCCAACGCCATCGGCAAAGAGCTGGGCCTCACCGATGTGATCGCCGAGGTGCTGCCCACGGATAAGGAGCGGCAGATCGCCGCCCTCCAGGAGAAGGGCGAAAAGGTGGCCATGGTGGGCGATGGCGTCAACGACGCCCCTGCCCTGGCCCGGGCAGATGTGGGCGTGGCCATCGGCGCCGGCGCGGACGTGGCCATCGAGTCCGCCGACATCGTGCTGATGAAGTCCGATCTGGTGGATGCCGTCACGGCGGTGGAGCTCTCCCGGGCCACCATCCGCAACGTGAAGCAGAACCTCTTCTGGGCCTTCTTCTACAACGTGATCTGCATCCCCATGGCAGCCGGCCTCTTCGGCTTCCAGCTGGATCCCATGTGGGCCGCCGCGGCCATGAGCCTGAGCTCGGTTACGGTGGTATCCAACGCCCTGCGGCTGCGGTTCTTTAAGCCCAGCATCGCACCCCAGGCCATCCCAGACAGCACCGGCGAACAACCCGCCGCTGTATATGAATCCGTCCCTGAGACGAAAGGAGCACAAACAGCTATGAAAAAGGTAACCATCGAGGGCATGATGTGCATGCACTGCCGCGCCAGAGTGGAGAAGGCCCTGCAGGCGCTGGACCCCAACGCCACCGTTGATCTGGAGAGCAAGACCGGCACCGTAGCGGACACCGTGGCCGATGACGCCATCCGCCACGCTATCACCGAGGCCGGCTACGAAGTGACCGCCATCGCCTGAGCAATAGAACAAAAAGGAACATCCCCACCCGGGCCCGGGTGGGGATGTTCGCGTATCTGGTGATTCTCTTCAGAGCAGGAGGACAGACGCACCGTCCTGGCAGAGTTCGGTGATCGCCCCGTCCCGGATCTGGTACGCCTCCCCGTACAGGGTGGTCTTTCCGTCCTCCAGAACGAGGTAGCTGCCATCGTTCAGGGCGAGGAGGGTGTGGCCCATGCTGTCCGGCAGGGTGATGTCCTCGGTCATCCGAGGGCCGTCCAGGATCTCGTCCCGCACCACCTGCATGTGGGGGAAGATGTTGATCTCGGTGAGCCCGAGGCCGGGGAGCCACCGCTGGAATTGGGGATCGATGGCCTCTCCGGGGAGCTCCGGGCCGGCGTACACGGACTCCGCGCAGTTCATGGACCCGGCGCTCATGGCGATGAGGGTGCCCCGAAAGTCCTGCAGGCGCTCTCTCAGCTGCAGCTGCCGAAAGAACCGGTTCTGGGTGGGCACATGGCCGCCGGTGAGGAGCAGGATGTCTGCGTGAGGGAGGCTCTCAACGTCTGCCAGGTTCCTCTTGTCTACGATGCGGACAGAGGATACGGGAAGGCCGCTCATGGGAAAGGACGCGGCATAGAGGGCCTGGAAGTTGTCTGCCTTGGGGTGGTCTGCGGGATCGGCGGGGAGGATCAGAACCTCGGCATGCGCCGGCCAGACGGCCTTCAGCTGGTCCAGAAGGCCGTTGGTGTTCTGAATCGGCGCCGGGATGCGGAGCCCCTTTTCCTTCCGGTATCCGCCCAGGCTGCTGGTGAGGATGGCTCTCATGGGTCCTCCGGCAGCTCCAGGGTGTCCGGGAGTTCTCCCTCGATGATATGGATCCCGTGCTGAATGTTCTCCGGCCAGTATTTGCCATTGCTGTGGTCCTCGATCCAATGCAATTGCCTTACCACCGCCTGGTCTCCCTGGTCTGCGGCCATCTTGTACAGGCGGAGGGCTTCCTTCATGTCCGCGCCTGTGCCGAAGGCATCGCTCTCATAGAGCCAGCCGGCGTTGGTGTAGCCCGTGGAACACCCCAGTTTGCCCGCCCGGAGGAAACAGTCCAGGGCTTTGCGGACGTCCCGCTCCACCCCGAGGCCCTGGACATAGAGGGCGCCCAAGCCATTCCAGCAGGGTCCGTTGTCCTCGTCTGCCCCCCGCCGAAAGTACCGGCGGGCGCCGTGGTAGTCCTGGGGTGTCCCGATGCCGTTCTTGCAGTAGTGCCCGGTGAAGAACGCCGCCACGCCGTCTCCGCGGTCCGCCAGGGAGCGAAAGATGGGAAAGGCCTCCTGGTCCTGCTCCGTGCCGTATCCCGCGTGCAGGCACAGGGCGTAGTGGTGGGAGGCCTCAGAGTACCCGGCCTCGTGGCCCGCCTTGTACCAGCGGAAGGCCTGTTCCGGCTGGTCCGCCTCCTGATAGTGAAACCCCAGGTGCAGCATGGCCGCGGGATTGCCCATCATGGCCGCGTGGAGGTACGCGCTCTTGGCGGCCCCCAGTTCTTCTCCACCCCGATGCCGTTCTCATAGAGGTTACCCAGGAAGTACTCGGCCTCCTGGTCTCCGGCCTTCATGGCCTTCCGGTACAGAATGGCGGCGGTGGCGGGGTCCTTCTCGAACAGGGCGCCCTCCTCCAGGGCGGAGCCCACCATCATGCAGAGGGTGGTGTCCTCCCAGCGGCAGAACCAGTCCGGGTTCAGCTTTACGGTGATGGGATGCGGAATGTCCATTTCATGTTCCCTCCGATCTGGAAACGGAAGGCCCGCCTCCCGGCGGGCCTGCGCGAGTGTTGTGTTGATGCGCGATGCGCGATGGCTTACTTGCCGGCCACCGTGAGGCCCTCCACCAGTACGGCGGGGGAGGCGAAGGCGGTCTTGCCGGGGAAGCCGGGGAGCTTCACCTCGTCCGAGAGGGCGGTGATCTGCTGGAGCAGGTTGTACCAGTTGCCGGCCACGGTGAAGGACTTCACGGCCTTGGTCTTCACGCCGTTTTCGATCATGAAGCCGCTGCTCTGGAGGGAGAAGTCTCCGGAGATGGGGTTGGCGCCGGCGTGGAGGCCGCCCAGCGAGGTGATATACACCCCGTTGCCCGCCTTTTGGAGAAGTTCCTCCTCGGTGAGCTCTCCTGGGGCGAGATACATGGTGAAGGGCATGATGCCCACCGGGGCGGCGTAGTTGTGCTTGGCGGCGTTGCCGGTGGTCTTCTTGCCCACGGCGGCGGCTGTCTTCAGGTCGTAGAGGAGGGTTTTGAGCACGCCGTTTTCGATGACGTTTTTCTTGTACGTGGGGGTGCCCTCGGCATCGAAGGGGAGGGGCATGATGCTGTCCTTGTAGAAGGGGTCGTCCACGAGGGTTACCATGGGGCTGGCCACAACCTGGCCCTCTTTGCCGCCCATGCGGGAGAGCCCCCGGCGCACCCGCTCGGCGTTGAATACCCCGCTGAAGGTGCTGAGCAGGCTGCCCATGGCCTCCGGGGAGAAGACCACGGGATAGGCGCCGGTGGGGGCCACGTCTGCCCCCATCTTGGCCTTTGCCTTGGCCACGGACTTGGCCACGGTGGCGGCGATGTCCATGGTGTTCAGGTCCCCGCAGGCGATGCTGTAGTCCGTGGAGAGCTCGGTGCCGTCGTAGAGCACGGAGGAGGCGATGAAGATGTGGGAGCCGCTCTCGTAGGAGAGGTCCAGGCCGTTGGAGTTCATGATGGCCACGGACATCTTCTGGGAGACCACCTGGGCCTCGGAGCCGTCTGCCACCATGGGGTCTGCGGCGTAGAGGAGCGCATCGCCCTCCAGCGCCACCTTGCGGATGAGGTCCGTGGGGGCCATCTCCGGGCAGGTGTGGGGACAGGACGCGTAGGTCTGTCCTCCCTGGCCCAGGAACACCTGGTCCTCAGACTCCAGGGTGCGGGCGTTGTCTGCCGCCCGGGAGACCAGAGACACCGCCTCCGCCTCGCCGAGCGCCTCGGTGGAGGCGTAGCCCATCTTGCCGTCTACGATGCAGCGGAAGCACACGCCGCCGTCCAGAGAGCTGGAGAACTGGTTGATCTCGTGGCGGAAGGTGCTGATGCTGCAGTCCTCGGAGGCCTCATAGTAGAGCTCGTAATCCGCAATGCCCTGGGCCTTGGCCGCCGCGGCCACTGCGTTTTTAAAGGAATTGTAGTCCATAGTAGCTGTCCTCCTTCTCAGCGTCCGCCCACGGTGATGGAAGAGACCCGGATCAGCGGCTCGCCCACGCTGGTGGGGATGGAGCCGCTGGAGGAGCCGCACATGCCCTGGGCCAGTTCCAGGTTGGAGCTCACCATGTCGATGTTGCGGATGACGTCGGAGCCCTTGCCCACGAGGCTGGCGCCCCGGACCGGCTCACAGATCTTGCCGTTGCGCACCAGATACCCCTCGTTCACCGCGAAGTTGAACTCGCCGGTGGCGGGGTTCACGGAGCCGCCGCCCATGGCCTTGGCGTAGAGGCCGAACTCCATGGAGCCGAAGATCTCCTCCTCCGTGTCCGTGCCGGTGGCGATATAGGTGTTCGTCATACGAGAGGTGGGGGTGTAGGCGTAGCTCTGCCGGCGGCTGTTGCCGGTGGCGGGGAGGCCCATCCGGCGGGCGTTGAACTTATCGATCATGTAGGTCTTGAGCACGCCCTTTTCGATGAGCACGTTCTTCCGGGCGGGGGTGCCCTCGTCATCGATGTTGATGGAGCCCCAGGCGCCGGGGATGGTGCCGTCATCGATGGCGGTCACCTTGGGGTTGGCGATCTGCTGGCCCAGTTTGCCGGTGAACTCGCTGGTGCCGTATGCCACAGAGCTGGCCTCCAGGGAGTGGCCGCAGGCCTCGTGGAAGATGACGCCGCCGAAGGCGTTGCCGATGGCCACCGGCATGACGCCGGCGGGGCAATAGCCGGCCTTGCTCATGGTGACGGCCTGGCGTGCGGCCTCGATACCGGTCTCTTTGGGGTCTACCACATCGGTGAAGACCTCCAGACCCATCCGCCTGCCGGGGCCGCAGGTGCCGGTCTGGGTCTCGCCGTTGTGCTCAGCCACCGCCTGGATGGTGAGCCGGGTGCGGATCTGCCGGTCCTGGGCATAGAGGCCCTCGCTGGTGGCGATGAGGATCCGGTGGTCTACGTCCAGGAAGGTGCCGTTTACCTGGCGGATGGCATCGCTGTACTCCTGAGCGGCGAAATAGGCGTCCTTCAGGAACACCAATTTCTCGCTGTTGGGTGCGGTGGAGGGGACGATGCGCACGGGGTGGATGTCCCCGTACAGCCGCTCCCGGAGGGAAATGGCGATCTCGGCGGTGCCCTCGCCCAGGGCGTCTGCGGCCTTGCGGGCGCAGCGGAGCAGGCCGGCCTCGCTGGTGTCCACCGTGGACGCCATGACGCTGCGGAGCCCCTTGTACAGGCGGATGCTGGCGCCGGCGATCACGGCATCGTTGATGCTGTCCACCTTCTTGTCCAGCATGTTGATGGAGTGCTGCACCGTGTTTTCCGCAAAGAGCTCGGCATAGTCCGCGCCGGTGGAGACGGCCTCCTGCAGGACCCGCTCACAGATATCTTTTGCGATCAATCTTGACTCTCCTTTTTCCCGCTTTTCGCGTTGGTATGGTACAGTCTACCACTTTTTAGGGGATGTTGCAAGATGCAGATTGTGCGGAAAAACTGATGGAAGCATATGGAAAACCCAATAGACTGGAAGACCCTGGGAGATAGAAAATTTGGCAGGGCGAAGAAAGCGTGTGCGAAATTTTGTGTGCATTTGTCTTACAATATCACTCATATTCACTACATCAGCTATAAAATGTCTTACAATTGCAAACGCAAAGCATGTACAACGTCATATTTACCCCCTCTTAACGGCCCTTCCCGAATCTGCTATCCTCGTGGTCCTCCGGCCTGGACGATCCGCAGCTTTCCGAGATTTTGCGGGCCCGGGACGGAAGGCAAAACCATTGGAGAGGAAGAAACCGGAGCTGGATGATATGGATGCTCTGGAGTGAGACGGGGAGAGCGGGAGATGGCAGAGATGGAAGAGAAGAAACAGATGCAGCCTGCGACAGAAGACTGGTTTCAGCAGCTGTACAGCGGGGCCTGGCAGGAGATGGAGCGCCTGCAGGACATGGAGCGCCTGCAGGACATGGAGAAGGCGCTTCAGGCGCTAAAAGGCGGATCAGCAGAGGCGCTGTACCGGGCCAAGAAGACGGACCTGGCGTGTGCGTCGATGCTGGAGAAGACCTTTGCGGGGATCTACGGATCGGACTGGGCCTTCGTGGAACCGGAACATCACGAGCTGGTGCCGGAGGAGAACCGCTGGAAGAGGAAGAGCCACTGGACCACAGGAATGCTTGGGCTGTTCTGACGTGGTCCGACGGCAGTATAAAGGCATGGTCGATAAGCTGTACCCGAGAGAAGAGAATTCAGAAACTGGGAGACATATCTGTTCTGGCGGTATATTGGCCGTGGTGATGAGTGTAATACATTGTGGGAGAAAGGTCTGGGGAAAGTGTGATATTGTACTACGAGAGTGAACAGATAGGGGAATCTCACCGACCTAACAGCATTCTCGGCAGTTGTCGGTTAGAAAATAACAAAAATAGAGGCAGAATAAATGGCATAATGCAGAATTGGAATATTGGTTATCTGACATCGCTGTTGCTGAAATGGTAAAAGCAAAAAAGATCAAAAACAATAAAGAAAAGACAATATAGAATCTATATTGAAAAGGGTGCAAGGGCCAAAAACTATGTTTTGCTGAGCTCGCCGAAAATTGAACTGTCCCATTAATGGAACATATACATTTTTGGGTGTATGTGAATCTCATAAAAAATTTGGCGAAATTCCGGGAATGGTGCTTGACAGCTGCCGTAGAAAGTGATATCCTCTCTGGTGTAAGGCAGGTTCATTGGTTTCAGTGGACAGGATCACCAGGTCTTGTGGCATGGTGATAAAGTGGTTAGTGTGATGTGAGGAGGATGCATATGACGATTGACGAACTGTATACGAAACTGAGCGCAGACTTTGGCGACCGGTTCGACCGTATGGAGAGCCGGTTCGACCGTATGGAGAGCCGAATCGCGAATCTGGAGAGCCGAATCGCGAATCTGGAGAGCCGAATCACGAATCTGGAGAGCCGGTTCGACCGTATGGAGAGCCGAATCGGGAATCTGGAGAGCCGAATCGGGAATCTGGAGAGCCGAATCGCGAATCTGGAGAGCCGAATCGCGAATCTGGAGAGCGATACCAAAGCTCTGAAGGAAGAGACCCATAGGATCAACCTGAAGATCGAAAATGATGTTGGCGGGCGACTCGATGCACTGGCAACTAAGGATGATCTCCAGGACGAGCTCCTTCATCCGATTATCGATGACAGTGTGGACATGCGCTACGATCCTCTCGAAGCCAGGGTCGCTGCACTGGAAGCGGGCTTCAAAGAGCTCAAATTGAAGATCGGCTAGGTGCAGGCAAGATCTTCACTACATCAATCCAGCAAGTGCCAATACACCCGGTCTGATATTTCAGACCGGGTGTATTTCCTTGAACTGATTGAAGTGAAACTATGCACTTGCTGGTTGCTAATGCCTTCTTGAATGCTGCTTGAATCTGGTTGGCAGAAGCGGTACAATGGGCCAGAAGATCCCAGAGGATCCGGCAGTACCTGCCGGATCCTCTGGGGGCCTGGATTTGGGCGAAGGGAGCGTTGCGTATGAATCTGTACTATGAGCGCTGCGGCGCTGGACAGCCGCTTATCATGCTGCACGGCAACGGGGAGGACTGCACCATCTTCCGCAAGGCCGCCTCGGTATTGCAGCGGTACTACACCGTCTATTGCCTGGACAGCAGGGGACATGGAAAGAGTCCCCGGGTATCGGAATACCATTATGCGGACATGGCCCAGGACGTGGTGGAATTTATTGAGACCATGCATCTGGAGAAGCCGGTGCTGTACGGCTTCAGCGACGGCGGCATCATCGCCCTTCTCATCGCCATAGACCACCCGGACCTGCTGGACCGGGTGATCGGGAGCGGGGTAAACGTGCGGCCGGACGGCTTGAAGCCCGGGTGGATGAAGATCTTCCGGTGGATCTACGAGAAGAGTCCGTCCCCGCTGTTCAAGCTGATGCTCACCGAGCCGAATATCACCCCGGAGATGCTGCAGAAGATCACGGTGCCGGTAACCCTCTTCGGGGGAGACCGGGATATGATCCAGCGGAGCCACATGCAGGAGATCGCACGGAACATCCCCAACGGCGTGTTCAAGGAGATCCCCCATGCCAACCACAGCAGCTACATCGTAAACTCCAAGGAGATCGCCCACCTGATTCTGCAGGAGACGGGAAAACAGTAGGGCAGAGCGGACAGGAAAAGTGCTGCATGGTCCCTAAAATAGCGCCATAAACTGCATCTGGATAGGAAAAATAGAGAGAAGTTGTACTTTCTTTGTGTGCTGCTTTCTTAGGAGAAACTGCCGATCCAGGGCAAAACAGAGAGCCAATGTCTGGCGCAGGGATGCCATGTGGTTTTCGGTCTGGAAAGCGAGAAGTTTTGTTAGGAAAAGCGTAAAACCTGACGAAATGCACCGAAATACAATTGCAATTCCCGCTGTTTTATGATAGGATTCCCGCGCTCGACAGCGAGACTGCAGGACGGGATCCACCTTCCTGCGGCCTCAAAGATCAATACCGAAAGGCGGGTCGTTTCTTTATGGAAGACAGAATGCGGATCTCTCCTGCGGATCAGGCAAAGTACGAGCAGGACTTCGCGGCCAACGCTGTCAACGAGGTGGCCATGAACGCCGTGGTCAACAACGGACTGAACGCGAGCGCGAAGAACTGGGAACTGGCAGCCCGGCGCAATAACACCTTCTCCATCTCCCTGAAGCAGGGCAAGGTCACCAGCCAGAAGAGCAGCGGCAGATGCTGGATGTTCGCGGCTCTGAACACCATGCGGTTCCAGATGATCCAGCAGTTGAACCTGAAGAATTTTGAGCTCTCCCAGTCCTACCTGTTCTTCTGGGACAAGATGGAGAAGTCCAACTACTTCCTGGAGAACATCCTGGAGACCCTGGACGAGCCCCTCAACGGCCGTCTGGTGAACTTCCTGCTCCAGTCTCCCATCGGGGACGGCGGCCAGTGGGATATGATCGTGAACCTGGTGGAGAAGTACGGCGTGGTGCCCAAGTCCGCCTATCCGGAGTCTGTGTCCTCCTCCGCCAGCCGCGACATGGTGAGCACCATCACCACCAAGCTGCGGGAGTATGCCTGCATCCTCCGCAAGGCCCACGCCGCCGGCGCCACCCTCGAGGAGCTGCGGGAGAAGAAGCAGGGCATGATGTCTGAGGTCTACCGGATCCTCTGCATCTGCATGGGCATTCCCCCGAAGGAGTTCGAGTTCGCCTATCGGGACAAGGACAGCGCGTATCACAACGAGGGCACCTTTACCCCCAAGGCCTTCTACGACAAGTACATCGGCTGGGATCTCAACGACTACATCGGCCTCATCAACGCCCCCACCGAGGATAAGCCCTATGGCCACAGCTACACCGTGCGCTTCCTGGGCAACGTCAAGGAGGGCAAGATCGTCCGCTACCTGAACCTGCCCATCGAGGAGCTGAAAAAGGCCGCTATCGCCCAGATGCAGGACGGCAACCCGGTGTGGTTCGGCTGCGATGTGGGCAAGTGCTGCGACCGCTCCGGTCTCCTGGACCTGGAGGCCTTCAAGACCGATGAACTGCTCAGCACCACCTTTGGCATGACCAAGGCGGAGCGGCTGGACTACGGCCACTCCCTCATGACCCACGCCATGGTGTTCCAGGGCGTGAACCTGGACGAGAACGGCAAGAGCACCCGCTGGCGCGTGGAGAACAGCTGGGGCGAGGACTCCGGCGAGAAGGGCTGGTACATCATGTCCGATGACTGGTTCAACGAGTACGTCTATCAGATCGTGGTGCACAAGAAGTACCTCTCCGAAGAGCAGTTGGCCGCATATCACGCCGAGCCCATCCAGCTGGAGCCCTGGGATCCCATGGGCTCTCTGGCCTGAGCCATCTATCCACAGATCCATTTCGCCGCGACCTGCCTGGGCCGCGGCGAACTTTTTTTGAAATCTCTGCATTTTCCCCTTGACAGACTCGATAATCGAGTTTAGAATAGGGCCTGAGCTCGATAATCGAGTTCAAATTTCGGCCCCGCCAACTCGATAATCGAGCAGGCGGCTGGAAGGGAGTGCTGCGGATGCCGAGGCTGAAATATAAGACCCTTACGGAGCAGATGTTCTACATCCTGCTGTGCCTCACCGAGGAGCGCCGGGGCATGGAGATCCTGAAGCTGGTGCCGGAGATCACCGAGGGACGGGTGAGCGTGGGCTCGGCCACCCTCTATAATCTGCTGGAGTCCTTCCTGGAGGAGGGGCTGATCCGTGAGACGAGAGCGGAGGGGAGATGGCGCAGCTACATCCTCACGAAGGCCGGGGAGGACCGGCTGGGGGAGGAGTACCAGCGCATCTCCGCCCAGGCCCAAGACTACCGCATCTATGTGAAAGGGGAGAAACGCGAATGAAGACAAAAAAGGCAGAGCTGATGGTCCGCTCCTTCTGGGACCACTCCGGACTGGAACAGCACTTGGAGGAGATGGCGGCCCAGGGCTGGATGCTGGACCGCATCGGCTCGCTGATGCACTATCGCCGCATGGAGCCGGCCAAGCTGCGCTTCTGTATCACGTACTGTGCCAACGCCTCGGTCTACGACCCCGGCCCCACGCCGCAGGAGCAGGAGCTGCAGGAGTACAGCGCCTTTGCCGGCTGGACTCTGGCCGCCTCCAGCGGCCAGATGCAGGTATACTACACGGACCAGGAGGACGCTATCCCTCTGGAGACCGATCCCCTGATGGAAGTGGAGAACATCCACAAGACCGCAAAGAAGACGGTCTTTGTCCAGGACCTCATTTTCCTGCTGCTGGGTCTGTTCTGGCTGGGGATCAAGGGCTGGGAGTGCATCACGGACCCGGCGGAGTCCCTCTCAGACCCCACCACTTTAGGCACTCTGGCCATCTACTGCGTTCTCATCGTGATCTGCCTCGCGGACCTGGGGGCCTATCTCCGCTGGCGGGGGAAGGCCCTGCAGGCGGCTACCCAGGGGGAATTCCTGCCCACCACAGATATGTTCCCGCTGCAGGCGTGGACCCTTGCGGCGGTTACCCTGTGCCTGGTGCTGTATGCGGCCACCATCCTCACCAGCGGCAACGGTTCCTCTTTCATCGCGTTTCTCTTGGGCGCCGTGATCTACCTCGGAACGCTGTTTCTGGTGCTCCAGGTCCGGAACGCTCTGAAACGCGGCGGGGCTTCCCGCAGGATGAATGCGGCGGTGTCTATCGGGGTAACCGCTGTCTGTGCCATCGTGTTCACGGGCCTGGCGGTGGGCGCCATTCTCCACATCGGCACGCCGGGAAGAGCGGGATACCGGTGGGGGAGAGAGGAGAACCTGGAGTCCTATGAATTCCACACCCAGATCCGATACGCGTATCAGGATGCGATTCCCCTCCGGGTGGAGGACCTGCTGGGAGATCTGCACTATGACGGCTACGTCACGGAGCGGGACAGCCAGGGGACCTTCCTGGTGTCCCGGGAGGAGATGATGCAGTATCCGCGCCTGGACGACCCCGCCGGAAATGAGGTGCCATCCCTGGAGTACACGGTGGTGTCCGTGCACTTCCCGCTGCTGACAGACGCCTGCCAGGAGGACATGCTGGAGGATCTCCGGCACAACGCAGACGTCTTCGGCTTCATGGTGCTGGATACGGATCCCGCGCCTTGGGGCGCGGACGCCGTCTGGGAGCGAATCAACCAGGACGGCACCAGCTGGAACCAGTACCTGATCCGCTGGGGCAACAAGCTGGTGCGGCTGGAGCTGGACTGGACGCCAGATGAGGCGCAGAAGGCGATGATCGCGGAGAAACTGTCCGGAAGGTGAATTCAATAAAGAACTGTAAAGGGAAATAGCTTTGCATAAAAAACATCCCCGGCGGCGTCAATCTGGCGCCGCCGGGATGCATTTTGTCAGCATTTGGGCAGCTGATAGTCCGGGAAGAACTGCTGCACGAAGTCCACCTCCGGCACCGTCCAGCTCTTGCCGTTGAGCTCGTTGAGACAGCTGGCGTCCGTGGTGAAGTCGAAGGAGAGCTTATAGGAGTACAGGGCCTGATAGCGGCGGTCGTAGCGCTTGTCGTCCCGCTCCCGGCCGTACTTGCCGTCCCCCAAAAGGGGGTGGCCGGCGGCCGCAAACTGCGCCCGGATCTGGTGGGTCCTGCCGGTGATGAGGTCGCACTCCAGAAGAGAGAGACCATCCTTCACGGCCAGGGTCCGGTATTTCGTGATGGCGGTCCTGCCGTCCGGGACGGGGTGGTCAAAGACCTTCACCTGGGCCCTGTCCTCGCCTTTCAGAAGGAAGCCCTTCAGCTCGCCCTCTCTCGGTTTCATGGTGCCGTGGACCACGCAGAGATACAGCTTCTGCAGTTCCCGGTCCCGGATCTTCTGGTTCATCACCCGGAGAGCCTCTGCGGTCTTGGCGGCGATCACGATGCCCCCGGTGTTGCGGTCGATGCGGTTGCAGAGGGCCGGGGCAAAGGCATTCTCCCAGTACGGAGACCACGCCTTCTTCTGGTATAGGTAGGCCTGCAGGTGGGTCACCAGGGTGTTGATCCGCTCATGGTCGTCCGGGTGGACCACCATGCCGGGGCGCTTATTCAGAAGGATCAGGTTGTCGTCCTCGTAGAGGATGTCCAACTGGGGGGTGAAGACGGAGAGAAAGGCGTTCTCCCGATTGGGCTGCTCGAAGAACTCGTCATTGATGTAGAGCTGGAGTACATCGCCCTTGATGAGGCGGTCATCCGGCTTTGCGGCCTTGCCGTTGCGCTTCACCCGCTTTCTCCGGAGGGACTTCTGGATCAGCGCAGAGGGCATCACCGGCATGTTTTTGGCCATCCAACGGTCCACCCGCTGGCCGGCATCGTTTTGCCCTACCGTGAATTCCTTCATCGGACGGTATCCACAAAGCGGAGGAAGGCCGCCTTGCCGCTCTCATTGCGGGCGTAGACGCCGGCGTGCTCCAGCACCTTGGCGAACACCAGGCCGGTCTCCTTCTCCACGATGTCCATGGCGTTCTCCCGGGTGATATTGTAGTTGCCCTTGAAGCTGTCCACCCAGTCCGCGTGCTTCTCCGTGAGGGGATCCGCCCGGAGGTCCGCACCGGACACGAGACCCTCCGCCACGGCGGCCAGCTCCTGCTTTAGCCGGGCGGGGAGGACCGCCAGGCCCATCACCTCGATGAGGCCGATGTTCTCCTTCTTGATGTGGTGGAGTTCCGCGTGGGGGTGATACACGCCCAGGGGGTGCTCCGGGGTGGTGATGTTGTTGCGCAGCACCAGGTCCAGTTCATAGAGCTCGCCACGTCTCCGGGCGATGGGGGTGATGGTGTTGTGGGGCTCTCCATCGGTCTCGGCGAAAATGAATGCACTCTCGTCCGTGTACCCCCGCCAGGCCAAGAGGATCTTGTCTGCGAGATCAATGAGCCGCTCCGGATTGGCGCTCTGGATGCGGATCACGGACATGGGCCACTTCACGATGCCGGCGGACACGTCCTCGTAGCCGGGGAAGGTGATGGGGGTCTCGATGGGGGCCTTTGCCATGGCGAAGGTGTACCGGCCGCCCTGGAAGTGGTCATGGGCGAGGATGGAGCCGCCCACGATGGGCAGATCTGCGTTGGAGCCCACGAAGTAGTGGGGGAACTGCCGCGTAAAGTCTAAAAGCTTGCCAAAGCAGGCCCTGTCTATCTTCATGGGGGTGTGCTCCCGGTTGAAGCAGATGCAGTGCTCGTTGTAGTAGACGTAGGGGGAGTACTGGAGGAACCAGGGGCTGCCGTTGATGGAGATGGGCACCACCCGGTGGTTCTGCCGGGCCGGGTGGTTCACCCGGCCGGCGTAGCCCTCGTTTTCGAGACACAGGAGACACCGGGGATAGTTGGAGGCGGGGAGATTCCGGGCCGCGGCGATGGCTTTCGGGTCCTTCTCCGGCTTGCTGAGGTTGATGGTGATGTCCAGATCTCCGTACTCTGTGGGGGCCTTCCACTGCACGTCCTTGGCGATCCGGTCCCGGCGGATGTAGTTGGTGTCCTGGGAGAACTGGTAGTACCAGTCTGTGGCCTTGCGGGGATCCTCCCGGCAGAGGGCCTGGAATTTGGAGTGCACCTGGGCGGGCCGGGGCGTGAGCCGGCCCATGAGAGCGGTGTCGAAGAGGTCCCGATAGACGATAGAGTTCTCCTGGAGCACGCCCCGGGCATAGGCGTCGTCCGAGAGGGCGTCCAGCACCTCGCTGAGCTGAATCTCTCCCCACGCGATGCCGGGATCTGCATAGCTGTCCAGCTTCAGCACTTCCAGAATGGTGTTGGTGGCCCATACGGTTTCGCACTCCTCAATGAGACCGGTGCGCTTCGCGTAGGCGATGAGCTTGGAGATGGCTTCATTGCGTTCCATTGCACTTTTCCTCCCTTATTCCGCTACCAGGCAGCCGCCCACCGGGCGGATCTGGAGCACATGGCATTTGCCTTCCCCCAGAACGGCTTCCATACCCTGCCGGAAAGCCTCCAGCTTCTCTAGGGGGACAAAGGCCTGGATGGTGCCGGCAAAGCCGCCGCCGTGGACCCGGATGGCGCCGGTGCCGTCCAGCAGCTTCTTGCCGATGGTGAGAGACAGAGACACCGCCTGTCCCTCCGGTGCGTGGGGAGACCAGATGTTCTGCAGTAAGAGTTCAGAGGAGAGACCGGAGGCGTTGATGCACTGGAGGAAGGCGTTGAAATCGCCGGCCTGCAGGGCTTGTGCCTCTTCCCAGGCCCGGGGGTCGTCCTGGAAGAAGTGCATGGCCCGGAGCACCGCCCGATCCCCCACCGCTTCTCGGACTGCCGGGAGGTTGTCCCAGAGCTGTGCCGGGTCCACGTCCCGGAGCACCTGCTTTCCGAAGAAGGCGGCCACGGCGCCCATTTCCCGGGGAATATCGGCGTAGTCCGAGGTGAGGTCCGCGTGGCAGGAGCCGGTGTCCACGATGCAGAGGGCGTGGCCGGAGGACGAGAAGTCATAGTCCACTGGGAGAATCACCGGGGCTGCGGGATCGTGGAAGTCGATGGCCACCGCGCCGCCGATGGAGGAGCCCATCTGGTCCATGAGGCCGCAGGGCTTGCCGAAGTACACGTTCTCCGCAAACTGGCCCACCTTGGCGATGGTGACGGCGTCCAACTGGTCCGCACAGGAGAAGTGGTTCAGGATGTTGCCCACCAGGATCTCGTAGGCGGCGGAGGAGGAAAGACCGGAGCCGGAGAGCACATCGGAGACGCAGTAGGCGTCAAAGCCGGAGAGGGAGTGGCCCATCTCCTGCAGCTTTGCGGCGATCCCCCGGACCAAGGCAGCGGAGGTGTTTTCCTCTTCCTTTCGGGCCTCCAGGCTGTCCAGAGCGATCTCCACCGCGGGATAGCCCTCGGAGAGCACCCGGATGATATTGCTTTCGTTGGGGGCGGCGCAGGCCAGAATGTCCAGGTTCACGCTGCCGCAGAGTACACGGCCGTGCTGGTGGTCCGTGTGGTTGCCGCCGATCTCCGTGCGGCCGGGGCCGCTGAAGAGGCCGGCGCCGGGGTGGTCTCCGTACTGGTGGAGAAAGCGTTCGATCACATGCTTGGCCCGGGCTGTGGCCTTTTCCAGGGCATCTGCCCCGTAGAGGCGGGCGAGGGAGGCATCATAGAGGCCGGACTCCAGGGACTGGAGCAGGCCGGATACGGTTTGAGACATGGTAAATCACCTCATGGAATTATCGGTGGAATCGATCATCTCCTGCAGTATAATGCCGCCGGGCTGGAATTGCAACCGTCTCAATGTGCTCTTTTTTGGGCTTTTTCGTTGCAAATATTGCAATGGGTTCCGGTGCGCGGGTATTGCTGTGGGAGGTGCGATGGCTTCGGATTTTCACGCCGCGGCAATTATCCCCAAAATGGACCAATCTTCCCGGGAATAAGCCGGCATAACTGCAAAAAACCGCCGGGCGGGGAACAACAGGTATTGCGGCCCCTTTTTGGGTGTGATAGAATACTTCTTCAGGCATACAATAGCCTATATCGGGCTTTTTGAGGAGTGTTTTTCTTTGAAAATCATCGTACTTGCCGGCGGACTCAGTCCGGAGCGGAACGTCTCCCTCTCCAGTGGGACGAAAGTCTGCCGTGCTTTGCGGGCGAGAGGCCATGAGGCGGCCTTGGTGGACCTGTGGATGGGGACGGAGCAGTCCCTGGAAGAGCTGGTGGCGGCACCGCTGGAGCTCAGCGCCATCTCCCGGGAGGCCCCGGACCTGGAGCAGGTGAAGGCGTCCCGGCAGGGGAAGGGAGACGGACAGTTCGGCCCTCACGTCCTGGAGCTCTGCAAACAGGTGGATGCCGTCTTCCTGGCCCTCCACGGCGCCTGCGGGGAGGACGGGCGGCTGCAGGCGGCCCTGGACCTGCTGGGCATCCCCTATACCGGATCCGGCTATCTGGGCAGCGCCATCGCCATGGACAAGGACGTCACCAAGCGGGTGGTGGCCCCGCTGGGCGTCCGCACCCCCAAGTGGACGGTCCACCGGGTGACCGAGGACAACCTCCAGGCCCTCACCGAGAGCACCGAGCTGCCGTGCGTGGTAAAGCCGGTGGACAGCGGCTCCTCCATCGGCGTCTCCATCGCCCACACCCGGGAGGAGCTGCGGACCGCCTTGGACCAGGCGGCGCAGCTGGGCGGCCGCACCGTGCTGGAGCAGTACATCGCCGGCCGGGAGATCCAGGTGGGCGTGCTGGAGGACCAAGCCCTGCCCTCCATTGAGATCATCCCCAAAGTGGGCTTCTACGACTACGCCAACAAGTATCAGCCCGGCGCGGCGGAGGATATCTGCCCGGCCCCCATCTCCGAGAAGTGCGAGCGGGAGCTCCGGGAGATCACCCTGAAGGTGTTTCGCGCTCTGGGCCTCGCCGTGTACTCCCGGGCGGACTTTATCGTGACCGAAGAGGAGGTCCCCTACTTCCTGGAGATCAACACCCTCCCCGGCATGACGCCCACCAGCCTGGTGCCCCAGGAGGCCGCCGTGGTGGGCATCGGCTACGAGGAGCTCTGCGAGCGGATCCTGATGGCATCCCTGGCCATCCGGGGGAAATAGGGGGAGCTGGACATGGAAAAACTCACCGTAGCCCAGCTGCTGGAGGCGGTACACGGCACCCTGATCGGCTCCGTGACGGACACCGGCATCGCCTTTGACGCGGTCACCACAGACAGCCGCAACGTCCCCACAGGCAGTCTCTTCATCGCCCTGCAGGGGGACCGCTTTGACGGGCACGCCTTTATCACCAATGCCCTGGAGGCCGGCGCCGCCGGCTGCCTGGTGTCCCGGGAGCGGGACAACTATCTGCCGGGGAAGTTCTATGTGAAGGTCCGCAACACCGAGCGGGCTCTGATGGACCTGGCCAGGTACTACCGCCAGCGCTTCCCCATCCCCTTTGTAGCGGTGACCGGATCCGTGGGCAAGACCACCGCCAAGGACATGATCGCCGCCGTGCTCAGCGCCCGCTACCGGGTGCACAAGACGGAGGGGAACTTCAACAACAACATCGGCGTACCCCTCACCCTCTTGAAGCTCAACGCCCAGCACCAGGTCTGCGTGGTGGAGATGGGCATGGACCACGCCGGGGAGATCGACACCCTGGCGCAGCTGGTGGAGCCGGACATCGCGGTGATCACCAACATCGGAGACGCCCACATCGAGAATTTGGGCAGCCGGGAGGCCATCTTCCACGCGAAATGCGAGGTGCTGCCCCACCTGAAGCCCAACGGGGCAGTGGTGCTGAACGGCGATGACCCCATGCTGATCACCCTCCGGGACAAGATTCCCCAGACCGCGCTCTTTGTGGGCAAGGGAGAGGGCCTGGACTACGTGGCCCGGGACATCGAGACAGACGGCAGCACCCACATCTGCTGTCTCGTGCACACCCCTCGCTGCCAGTTTGAGGCGGACATCCCGGCCCTCGGCGAGCACATGATCTATCCCACCCTCATCGCCGCCGCCGTGGCAGAGCGGCTGGGCATGGGCCCGGACGAGATCACCCGGGGCATCGGGGCCTTCCTGCCCACCAAGATGCGGATGAACATCATCCGCTGCCCGGGGGACATCGTGATCCTAAACGACTGCTACAACGCCAACCCCCAGTCCATGCGGGCGGCCGCCGCCGTGCTGGGCAGCGCCAGCCGCCGGCGCAAGGTGGCGGTGCTGGGGGACATGAAGGAGCTGGGCCCCAACAGCGCCAGCTTCCACCGCATGGTGGGCGGCTACTTCGCCGAGGCCGGCACAGACCGGCTCATCGCCATCGGGGACCTGGCCCGGTACATCGCCGAGGGGGCGAGAGATGCCGGCATGGAGCAGGCGGTGTACTATCCCACCCTGATGGAGGCCAAAGACAGCCTGCTGCGGGAGATCCGGGCGGGCGTCACGATCCTGGTGAAGGCCAGCCGCTCCATGGCCTTTGAGAACGTGGTGGAACTGCTGCAGGCGAATATTTCCAACGAAACGAACTGACCAACTGAGTGAGGCCGGAACGACCCGGCCGAAGGAGAACCCATGATCGACATACAGATTACCGGCCTTGTAAAGGAATTCGAGGTGGGCAAACGCATCCTGGACGGCTTCTCCCTCCAGGTGGAGTCCGGAGAGCGGGTGGGCCTGCTGGGCAAGAACGGCGCCGGCAAGACCACGGTGTTCCGCATCCTCACCGGACAGGTGCGGGAGGACGAGGGGACGGTGTCCATCGCCCCGGGCAGGCGTCTGGGGCTCATCTCCCAGATCCCGGTGTACCCCGAGGGGTACACCGTGCTGGACGTGCTGGACACCGCCTTTCAGCGGCTCCACGACATGGAGCGGGAACTGGGAGAGCTGGCCCAGCAGATGGGGGAGTCCCAGGACAGCGCCCTCATGGCCCGCTACGACAAGCTCACCGCCGCCTTTGAGGCCGGCGGCGGATACGACACAGACACCCGCCTGAACAAGGTGTGCAACGGCCTCTCCATCAGCCAGGACATGCGGGCCCAGCAGTTTGCCGATCTCTCCGGCGGGGAGAAAACCAGGATCAACCTGGCCCGGCTGATCCTGGAGGACACGGACATCCTGCTGCTGGATGAGCCCACCAACCATTTGGATCTCAACGCCACCGAGTGGCTGGAGAGCTACCTGGAGCACTTTAAGGGCACTGTGGTGGCCATCTCCCATGACCGATGGTTCCTGGACAAAGTGGTCCGCCGGGTGGTGGAGATCGTAGACGGCAAGGCCGAGCTGTACTCCGGCTCCTACACCTTCTACGCGGAGGAGAAGGAGCGGCGGTACCAGGAGCGGCTGAAGCAGTACGAGAAGGAGCAGGCCAAGATCGCGCAGCTGGAGGAGGCTGCTGAAAATCTCCGCATGTGGGCCTTCAAGGGCATGGACAAGACCTACAAGCGGGCCAAGTCCATGGAGAAGCGCATCGAGCGGATCCGCACCACCGATAAGCCCACCAAGGAGAAGAAGCTCACCGCCCGCTTCGGCGAAAAGGAGTTCTACGGCGATGAGGCCATGGTGGTGACAGACCTCTCCAAGTCCTTTGGCAACCGGACGCTGTTCTCCGGGGTGAACCTGGAGGTGGCGGGGGGCGAGCGGATCGCCCTTCTGGGGGACAACGGCACCGGCAAGTCCACCTTCCTGAAGATCCTCATGGAGGAGGAGACTCCGGACACCGGGTCCATCTATCTGGGCCCCACCATCCGCATCGGCTATCTCCCCCAGATCATCCGCTTTGACCGCCCGGACCGCAACCTGGTGGACACCATGCTGTGGGCCCAGAACTGCTCCACCCAGGAGGCCAGAGACCGGCTGGCGGTGTTCCGCTTTCGGGGGGAGGACGTGTTCAAACAGGTGTCTGCCCTGTCCGGCGGCGAGCAGTCCCGGCTGCGGCTCTGCATGCTGATGGACCACCGGATCAACCTTCTGGTGTTGGACGAGCCCACCAACCACCTGGATTTGGATTCAAGAGAGTGGATCGAGGAGGCGGTGTCCGAGTACGGGGGCAACCTGCTCTTCGTCTCCCACGACCGCTACTTCATCGAGAAGTTTGCCACCCGGGTGTGGATGCTGGAGGACGGCCACATCACAGACTTCAAGGGCACATACAGCGAGTACCGGGCGTACCGGGAGCGGCAGGAGCAGCTGAAAAACGCCAAACCTGTCCCCGAGCCGGAGCAGCCCAAAAAAGAGGAGAAGCCCCGCCGGGGCGGCACCAAGGAGCTGGAGAAACAGGTCCGGGCGGCCGAGCGGGCGGTGGAGAAGGCGGAGATCCGCCTGGACGAGCTCACCCAGGAGGCGGAGGAGAACGCCTCAGACTATCTGAAGCTCCAGGACATCTACGCCGAGCGGGAGCGGACGGAGGACGAGCTATACCACCTCTACGCGGCGTGGGAGCGCCTGGCCGCTGAACTGGAGGAGGCGAAGGGGGCCCAATGAACGGCTCTGCTGTGTACCACAGCAAGCGGCCCTCCAAGGGAAACCGCCTGCTGAGAGTGCTGCTGGCCCTGATCTTGGCGGGGGCCATATGCTTCCTGATTCCCTTTTCTGCCGTCCTCCTGGGCAGCAGAGACGTCTTGAATGGCGATCCCCAGGTGATGGTGATCTTCGGCTGCCAGGTGATGCCCTGGGGGCCCAGCATCCTGCTGCAGGACCGATTGGACACGGCGCTGGACTATCTGGAAGACCATCCGGAGGTGCAGGTGATCGTCTCCGGCGGCCAGGGCCCGGATGAGCACATCTCCGAGGCCCAGTGCATGGTCGAGTACCTCACCGCCCACGGCCTGGATGAGGAGCGCATCCTCCAGGAGGACCGCTCCCTCAACACGAATCAGAACATCCACTACACTTTAGACCTGATGGAACAGCAGGGCATGGACCCCCATCAGGACGTGATCCTGGTGTCCAACGGCTTTCACCTCACCCGGATCACCATGCTGTGGCAGAGAGTGTTCGGCGAGGAGGGGGATATCTCCACCCTGGCCGCGCCCTCCAGCCACTTTCCCACCATGCTGGCCATGCACGTCCGCGAGCCGCTGGCACTGGTGAAATCTTTTTTCCTGGACTGGGATGTGTAATTGATGGACGAACAGCTAAACAGCATCGCGCTGAAATACGATGAGATGGAGGCCAGACTCCACGCCCAGGAGACCTACTCGGACCCGGAGCTGGTGGCCCGGCTGAACCGGGAGATGCGGGACATTGAGCCCGTGGTAACCGCGTTTCGGTCCCTGCAGCGGGCCCGGCAGGACCTCTCAGACGCCGAGGAACTGCTCTCTGATCCGGAGATGCGGGACCTGGCCCAGGAGGAGTACGCCGAGAACAAGGCCCGCATTGAGGATCTGGAGCAGCAGCTCAAGGTCCTCCTGCTGCCGAAAGACCCCAACGATGGCCGCAACGTGATTGTAGAGATCCGCGCCGGTGTGGGCGGGGAGGAGTCCGCCCTCTTTGCCCACTCCCTGCACCGGATGTACACCATGTACGCGGAGCGCCGGGGCTGGCATGTGGAGATCAACAGCCAGAACGTAACGGAGCTGGGCGGCGTAAAGGAAATCAGCTTTACGGTTATGGGAGACGGCGCCTGGTCTCGCTTCAAGTTTGAGAGCGGCGTCCACCGGGTGCAGCGGGTGCCGGAGACGGAGTCCGGCGGCCGGGTGCATACCTCCACCGCCACCGTGGCCGTGCTGCCGGAGATGGAAGAGGTGGATGTGAATATCGACCCCGCAGACGTGGAGATGCAGGTGTTTCGCTCCTCCGGCGCCGGCGGCCAGCACATCAACAAGACCTCCTCCGCCGTGCGCCTCATCCACAAGCCCACCGGCACCGTGGTGGAGTGCCAGCAGGAGCGGTCTCAGTTCCAAAACCGGGAGACCGCCATGCGGCTTCTGGCCTCCATCCTCTACGAGAGAGAGCGGGAGCGGGTGGAGACGGCCTACGAGGAGAACCGCCGCAGCCAGATCGGCACCGGCATGCGCAACGAGCGCATCCGCACCTATAACTTCCCCCAGGGCCGGCTCACAGACCACCGGGTGAACCTCACCATCTATAAGCTGGACGCGGTGATGGACGGGGACCTAGACGAGATCATCGACGCCCTTACCGCGGCCCGCCAGGCGGAGATGCTGGCGGAGAGAGGATAAGCATGGAACCCAAGTATACCCACATCATCTTTGACCTGGACGGCACCCTGCTGAACACCCTGGAGGACCTTGGGGACGCCGGCAACCATGTGTGCCGGGAGAACGGCTGGCCGGAGCACGCCATGGACGAGTACCGCTATTTCGTGGGCAATGGCATCCCCAAACTGGTGGAGCGCTTTGCCCCCAAGAATATCACCCCGGAACAGTACAACAATGCCCTCCGGGACTTCAAGGCTTATTACCAGGTTCACAAAGAGGACAAGACCGCCCCCTATGCCGGCATCCCGGAGATGCTGGAGGCCCTGCAGGCCGCGGGCTTCCACATGTCTGTGCTCACGAACAAGGCCGATGAGATGGCGGGCCCCTTGATGGAGGGGTATTTCCCCGGACGGCTGGAGGCGGTGCAGGGCGCCCTGCCGGACTGCCCGCCGAAGCCGGACCCCACGCTGTTGCATCGGCTGATGGAACGCCTGGGGGCGGCGCCGGAGCACACATTATTCGTTGGGGACAGCAACGTGGACGTGCGCACCGGGAAAAACGGCGGCCTGGACGTCTGCGGCGTGCTGTGGGGCTTTCGGACGGCAGAGGAGCTCACCGCCGAGGGGGCGGACTACCTGGTCCAGCACCCCGGGGAACTGGTGTATCTGCTCACCGGCACCGCCTGGCTGCCGGAGGGGGAGCTGGACACCGCGGTGGAGCTCTTACGGGCGGGGGTGACCGTTGGGGTGCCCACCGAGACCGTGTACGGCCTCGCCGCCGATGCCACCCAGGCCCACGCGGTGCAGGCCATCTATGACGCCAAGGGACGGCCGGAGACCAAGCCCCTCAATGTGCTGGTGGACGGCATGGCCATGGTGGAGGCGGTGTGTTCGGACATCCCGGAGGACGCCTATCGCCTGGCGGAGGCCTTCTGGCCGGGGCCGCTCACCATGATCCTCCGGGGGAGTGGCACCCTGCCGGAGATCGTCCCGGCGGGCGGCACCACCCAAGGGGTACGCTGTCCCAAGCACCCCGCCACCTTGGAACTGATCCGCAGATTGGGCAAGCCCCTGGCCTGCCCGTCTGCCAACATCTCCGGTGCCAGAAGCCCCAAGTCTGTAGCGGACGTGATCGGCCAGCTGGCCGGCAGAATCCCCGCAGTCTTAGACGGCGGGGCCTGCACCGTTGGGGTGGAGTCCACCATCCTGGACCTCACCCACACCCCGTACCGGATTCTCCGCCAGGGCGGCCTCTCCAAAGAGGACATTGAGCGGGCGCTGGGAAAACCGGTGGCCTGAGCGGGGGGACGGGATATGCTGGTGCTGGGGATCACCGGTCCCACCGGGGCGGGGAAGACCACGGTTTTGCAGAAAATTAAAGAACTGTCTGGAAAAATCATTGACTGCGACCGGGTATACCACGAATTGTTAGAAAACAGCACAGAAATGTTGAAAGAACTGCGAAATCGCTTCGGATCCGGCATTTTTGGTGAAAATGGCGTATTGCATCGAAAAGAGCTCGGTGCTATTGTATTTGCCGATCCTGTGGCCTTGGAGGACTTGAATCGCATCACCCACCGCTTCGTCTGCGAAGAGGCGGACCGGCAGATTGCCCAGGCCAGGGAAGCGGGATATGCCCTCTGCGCCCTGGACGCCATCGCCCTTCTGGAGAGCGGCCTCGGGGACCGCTGCGACTGCACCATAGCCGTGCTGGCCCCGGAGGAGGATCGGGTGCGCAGGATCATGGCCCGGGACGGGATCTCCGAGGCGTATGCCCGCCACAGAGTGGCCGCCCAGAAGCCAGGGGAGTGGTTTGCCGAACGGTGCACCTACACCCTCTGCAATGACGGGACCCGGGAGATGTTTGCAAAAGCCGCCGAGGCACTGCTGACGGCGGTACTACATAAGGAGGATATCAATGGAAGAGAAGTCTCAGGGGCAGCTGCTGCGGGAGGCACTGCTGTGTCAGAGCAAGAACGGTTGGGATGTGATCGACAGCAGCCTGGAGAAGCCCATCGCCCAGTACGCTGAGGATTACAAGGTGTTCCTGAACCGCGGAAAGACAGAGCGCTGCTGTGTCAACACCGCCGTGGAGTTGGCAGAGGAGGCGGGGTTTGTACCCTTTGTCCGGGGCATGTCCCTGGAGCCAGGCACCAAGGTCTATCGGGTGAACCGGGGCAAGTCCATCGTGCTGGCCGTTCTGGGTTCCGCCCCGCTGGATCAGGGCGTATCCATCACCGCAGCCCACCTGGACAGCCCCCGCCTGGACCTGAAGCCCTATCCGCTGTATGAAGACAACGAGCTGGCCTATCTGAAGCCCCACTACTACGGCGGCATCCGCAAGTACCAGTGGGTGGCCATTCCCCTGGAGCTCCGGGGCGTGGTGGCCAAGACGGACGGCACCGTGGTCCAGGTGTCCATCGGCGCCGATGAGGACGACCCCAAGTTTACCATCACAGACCTGCTGCCTCATCTGGCGGTGGAGCAGTCTCAGAAGAAGCTGGGCGAGGCCATTCCGGCGGAGTCTTTGAATATCCTGGTGGGCAGCCGCCCGCTGGCCAGGGTCACCGGAGACAACCGGGTGAAGCTGGCGGTGATGAATCTACTCTACGAGAAGTACGGCATCACCGAGCCGGACTTCATCTCCGCCGAGCTGGAGGCCGTGCCGGCCTTTAACGCCGTGGACATCGGCCTGGACCGGTCCATGATCGGCGGGTATGGCCAGGACGACCGGGTGTGCGGCTACGCCTGCCTCCGGGGCATCCTGGATCTCAGCTCCACCCCGTGCCGCACCGCTGTGTGCGCCCTGGTGGACAAAGAGGAGATCGGCTCGGAGGGCGTCTCCAGCATGCAGTCTCACTTCTTTGATTCCTTCCTGGAGGACCTGTGCGCCCGGCAGAACGTGCCCCTCCGGGTGTGCTACGAGAAGTCCTTCTGCCTCTCCTGCGATGTGGCGGTGGGCTTCGATCCCACCTTCCCCGAGGTCTACGACAAGCGCAACATCTCCCGGCTGAACCACGGTGTGGGCCTCTGCAAGTACACCGGCTCCCGGGGCAAGAGCGGCGCCTCCGATGCCAGCGCCGAGGTGGTGGCCTACATCCGCAAGCTCCTGGACGACCGCAACATCCTCTGGCAGATGGGCGAGCTGGGCAAGGCCGATCAGGGCGGCGGCGGAACCGTGGCCTGCTATATGGCCAACCGCAACATAGACACCATCGATGCCGGCGTGCCGCTGCTCTCCATGCACGCCCCCTTCGAGACCGTGTCCAAGCTGGACGCCTACATGACCTACGCCGCCTGCCGGGCAGTGTACGAGGGCTAATTTTGGGATAGAACAACCCCCTTTTGTCCACACTATGGGCAAAAGGGGGTTGTTTTGTATGTGGGAGGAGCCGCAGGGGCCGGAGATGCCCATAGAGCCGACAGAGCCCGGGGAAAACCAGAGCGGGGAGGGCCCGGCCCGGCAGCAGCAGGTGGTGGACATGGGGTCTGCCACGGTGCACACTCGGGACGGGGTGATCCATACCCTCACCATCGTGGGGCAGATCGAGGGACATCAGGAGGCGCCGCAGGGGGCCAAGACAACGAAGTATGAGCATGTGCTGCCGCTGCTCACCGCAGTGGAGGAGAGCGATGAGGTGGACGGCCTCTTGATCCTGCTGAACACCATGGGCGGGGACATCGAGGCGGGGCTTGCCATTGCGGAGATGATCTCCGGCATGCGAAAGCCCACCGTGTCCCTGGTGCTGGGCGGGGGACATTCCATTGGCGTGCCTCTTGCGGTGGCCGCCCGGACGTCCTTTATCGTCCCCTCCGGTGCCATGACCATCCACCCCGTGCGGCTGAACGGCCTTGTGATTGGGGTGAGCCAGACCTTTCACTACTTTGAGCGGATCCAGGACCGGATCTGCGACTTCGTGACCCGCAACAGCCGGATCAGCCGGGAGGATTTTGAGGGCCTGATGCTGAACACCGGGGAGATGGCGGCGGACGTGGGCAGCGTGATCTACGGGGAGGAGGCGGTGCGTTTGGGCCTCATAGACCATTTGGGCGGACTCTCCGATGCCCTGGCATGCCTTCACCAGATGATGCGGGAGGACGCAGAGAAGCTGGCGCAGGAGAGAGGCGGGCATCAGGACGGCGGTTCTCCCTGACTGGTATCGTGTGAAGAGAGGGCAGGCGGGACAGGATGGGCCAATTGCGGCGGTCCTGCCCTGTCCTGATCTTTGCAACTGGGTTTGCTATTTCTGCGCCAGGATGCAGTACCAAGGCATGGTTTCAGGATCTTTGTCTGAAGCCATGGCGGGGTATGGGGAAACCTCCATCTTTTGATAGCCCAATGCAGACAAAGTTCCCATCAGGAAGGACCGAGGGACCGGGTAGTAGTGCTCTTGGAACAGCTTTTTCTGGAAGATGCGCTCCTCCCTTTCAAACGTGTAGAGCAGGTTGAAGGTGACGGTTCCATCCGGGTTGTAGTCCCAGACCTGCACGAGATTGATCCGAACATCGTCTCTGTGCATCGGGTTGTATAGGTAGAACCGCGGCCGCTCCCGCAAAATGGAATCCCAATTTCGAAGATCGAGATATAAGTAGCCATTTGGCTTTACGAGCCTGTCCATCTGCGCGAGCGCCTTTGCCAGATCGGCATTGGGCACATAGGCCAGACTGTTTCCAGTGCTGGCCACGCAATCGAACTGTCTGCCGGACAGAGCCTCCGCCACATCTCTGAAGTCGCTCTGGGTAAGATCGATATGGATGCCTGCCGCCGCAGCCTTTTTACCGCACTGTTCCAGCATGTTCTCGCTCAGGTCTGAGCCAGAGAGGCGGACGCCCAAACTTGCCAGGGGCAGTGTCACGCCTCCTGTGCCAATGCTGACATCGAGCAGAGTGTCTATGCGTTTTCCTGCAAAGACGAGTTCCCAGTGCCTTTTGTTCATGGAAAAGCGCTCAGGACTTTCCGCCAGGTCATAGAGATCGGGCCTGTCGTATAGGTGCTGCATGACTAATCTCCTTTAAAAATTTGCTCTATTAATTAAATTGTTGATTCAAATGAAAAAGATTCATCCACTCATTCGCGGCTACAATAACGATGAAACTGCTTCTGCCTGAAGACAATAAAAGTATGAAGTCTAGTCTGTATGCTTTTTGAATCTCTAAAACAGGGTATGGATAAAACACCATCCCGGCCCATTTGCCGCGGGGTAATCAGACAGGGACAGGACGCACCGACTGGGATGTCTTGTCCCGTCCTGCAGCCCGGGAATCTGCCAAACGGTCTCCTTGCCGTCAGAAATCTTCCATCAGCTTGACGGAGAGGTCGATCAGATTGGAGCGCACACTCTTTTGGGTGTTCCAATTTCGGGTATCCCATGTGTCGCCGCTCACATCATCGCCTGCATAGAGCAGTTGGGCCAGGGGAATGTCGTAATACTGGGATACGGCGAAAAACGCGGCGGCCTCCATTTCAACGGTGATGCAGCCCTCCCGTCTTCGCAGCGCGATCCTCTCGGGCGTCTCTCGATACATGGCGTCTGTTGTCCATGTCTTGCCAACGGTATGGGGGATCCCCAGTTTTTCCAGGCCGGCGATCACAGACGCCGCGGCTGCTTTATGGCATTCCACCTCCCGAGAGGGCTCCAGGTAGTGATACGAGGTCCCCTCGTCCCTTACTGCGGCAACGGGGACAATGATCTCTCCCACGGTAGAGCCCTTCTGAATGGAGCCGGCACCGCCGCATATGATAAATTTGCCGCACCCCATGGCGTGCAGTTCCTCGATTGTCCCTGCCGCGCCGGGAGCGGTGCAAAACGGCATGGTGAGGCAAATGGGCTCTTTGGATGTGCGGTACTCGTAGATGGGGATGTCTAAGACCTCGGAGTGAAGCTGCCCGATGACGGGGAGATTCCTGTCCGCGACAAGTTCGCTCAGCTCTTTTCGGAAGAATGTGATGACACATTTGGAGGGAAGCGACTTTGCCAAGAAGTCTGCGGGCTTGATGATGGGATCTCTGCTGGTATCGTACTCGCATATTGGATATTGGTGCGTAATAATCATTTCTCATCCCTCTGAGGATACAGAATATGCATCACTATGATCTGCTTCAAGAACAACGATGAAACCGTTTTCACTGGAGGACAGCACAGTGTATTGGACTCCATCCAAAAGCGTTTGAATCTCCAAAGCAGAGTACGGATGAAACACCATCCCGGCCCACTTGCCGCGGGTGAACCGATAGTCTCCATCCTCATTTGTCTCATGGGGTTCTGATTCGTACTCGCTGTCTGTTGTGTCCAGCGTGAGCAGCACGCAGCCGCCCGGCCGAACGATGCGCAACAGTTCCCGCACGGCCATCACGCCTTGTCTCAGCGGCATATGGCCTATGACATCTCTGGCCACAACGGCATCGAAGCGGTGGGACGGATAGCCGGTATCCAGGACGCTGGCCTGCCGGAAGTCTGCTGCAGCATATCCATTCTCGGAGAGCAGGTTTTTGGTAAGGCGGACGGCGTCTTCGGCGATGTCAAAAGCGGAGACGGCAAAGCCAAATCGCGCCAGTTTCAGAGCATAGACCCCGCAGCCGCAGCCGGCGTCACAGATGGATTTCACTTGCTTCTTCTGCAGGAAAGCGATAATCGCATCTTCGGACGGGTCGAGACTCGCGGCATAGGCTGCGATCCGCTCCGGGCTAATCGCTCCCCACGAACGATCCCAAAATGTGTTGCCCATAGCGTTCAATCCCACAGGGCGGAAAAGTGCTCTGCGTAGAACCGCTTCATCTCCTCCGATTCGGCCTCCATGTGTTTCTTGATGCTGTTTGCGGCCTGTCTCTGCTCAGCGGGATCAATCTCAGAATATCTGTGGATGACGATGTTGCCCAGTTGCTCTTCCTTCAGAATCTCGGCATAGACATCATCCACAACCTCGCATTGAGAGACCGGTACATCTGTCTCGCTCTCCCAGCTGTGGCCTTTCCCGCGGCGCAAGCCATCTGTGCTCTCCAAACGATAGAGGTACCCGCACCTCCCGCTGTACAGGGTGCGCAGCTGATCGGGAAACCGCTCAATGTAGTGCTGTTTCCCATCTTTGCAGGGCCCCATGGTGACGAAGTTCTCTTCTCGGCTTCTGCAGCAGACGAGGGCATAGCATCTGTCCTCGGTAAAGTACGCCACCATCTTGCCTGTGGTATGGGACTTTGCATTGGCTTTGATCACATGCAGTCCGCCGATTGGTGTTCCGTGATATAGCATAGTACCACCAAAGATAACGTTTATGGCTCAGTTTCTCAGCAGATTGAAAGTCCGTTTACACGCTATTGAAAATCATTCTCGTGCGCCAGTTCGGTGCATGTAACATAGCAGGGTGAGATTCCCTGCCCGGTAAAGCCTAGCAAGCAGCCGGTACCCAGCCTTGGAGCCAAAGCCGTGAGGTGAGGTTTAAGCGTAGGCAGGGGAGTAGTGCGAGCCGTAGCGTAGAGGCACGCCTAGATATTGAGCCTCGTTAATTTATAAAGTGGAAGCCGATGCCGTGGGATTGGCCGCAGGCAGTATCTTGAAACCGATATGCGAGGGTTCGAGAGGTCCACCGGGGTCCGAGAATGGGGCGAGCCTACAAAGTGTTACATGCATACCTGGGAAAGCTGCCCCGCTCCGATGCAAGCTATCGGGGTGCGCACATTAAACCTGAGGAAGGCGGAATGAGCGCATGATGCGGGTCCTATGCAAATGGGACGGGCGGCCTTGGCCGTCTGGCAGAGATCGGATTGCCCCATAGTAGCGAGGAAGGGTTGCCGTATAACCCAGAGCAAAGGGGGCAACGGGCAGTCAATCTTGGATAGGAAACATGGTCCCCACGCGAGGGGGATAGCCATGGCAACGCAATTGATGAGAATAAGAGTCTGCGGACAATGAATGACTGCCCGAGGAGCCGGATGCGTGAGTTGCGCACGTCCGGATCTGATGCGGGGCCTGGGCAGTAATGCCCAGGCCTACGCGACGGCTCCGTGTTTGACGTGCCAAGCTTGATTTCTGCCTCTGCTCCGTCTCGCTGAAACCCAAACCGTTCATAGAAGCGGATGGCTCTCTCGTTTCCTTGCAGCACCCAAAGGGCAACCTTTCGGTATGCGGACAGCTTTTCGATGGCCGCTCTCATCAGCTCGTACCCGACCCTTTGCCCGTGATATTCTGAGAGAACGTAGAGGGCAAAGACCTCACCGCAGGCGGGAAGGGTATCGTCTCGGTAAGGGCCGTAGCCCACAAATCCGATGACCTTCTCCCCATCCTTGGCTATGAGAATGTTGTCTGGCCATTTGTGTGCTATAGCGACACACTTTTCCAGGGTGTGCCGCGCTAGGTACCCCGGATCAACCAAACCGGGATATGTCTCATGCCAGGACTTGTAATGGACATAGCCTTTGCCGTTGATCTCGTCTTCGCTCTCCATTTTCTGGACGACGATGTTTTCCATATCGGTTTCCCTCTGAAAATGCCGTATAGTCGCCTGGATGGGCATGTCCCTGCGGATTGCACTGGGTAGGGAAGCGGTCTCAGGATCGACTTCGGCTTCTGGGCCTTTTGCTTTGTGATAGGCTGGAATTGGGACAACAGCCCTCACTGATGGTTCTTCTATGGATGCAGAGGCAGAGCAGACAGGGAGAGAATGCGCTGATGCGGCTGTCTTGTCCCGTCTTTAACATCGGGGATCATATCCCTATTTCCCGGTATATTCTCTCGATGAAGGGAGATTTGTGCTCGATATACTTCTCGATATCATACGGATAGAGTGCTGCCCCTTCTTCTTTGACCCGGCTGTATTCCTGTACCGCTTCGGGATGGGAGTGCAAATAGTCCCGAAAAGCGATGTGCCGTTTCAGCTCCGGGGAGTCCTGCGGACAGACGTACAGATGGTGTTTCTGCAGATGCTCTTTCCCATCGTACTGGAACGCTTCACGTCCAACAACGCATAGATCTCCTTCATGGCGGTATCCGATACGCCCCAAAGCGGCTACCACATCGCCAGACAAGGAATAATCCCTTATGATGACATCAATATCGATGATCGGCTTTGCAGATAGTCCCGGCACAGAGGTGCTGCCGACATGCTCGATGCCCAGAGACAGATCGCCAAGAGCAACCTGAAGCTCGTCTCTGATTTTTATAAAACTCAGTGCCCAGAGTCTGTCGTAGGGGAGGACTACAACATGCTTTGCCGCCATGGAAACGCCTCCGCACAGATCCCGATCTTTGCGCGGGTGGTCCATGATGAGATGATAGCACACAAGGGGAATGGTTTCAAGGTGACCTCTGGTTCCATCCGGCACGGATGGTGAACCTCCGTTTGACCAAATACAGCGCGGGAGAGACATTTGTACAAACCTCCGCAAAATGAACTGTTTTGCGGAGGTTTTTTCAAGTGGGTGTTTTCAGAACTGCATCTCTGAACTTCTTTGGATTGCCTTGGCAAGGACAGCATCTGCCATGTCTTCCCCTCGGCCTTCCAACTGCATGCAGTCCAGATATACCTGAACAGGAGATGCAACACGGCTGTTCCGGATCGTTCTGCTGCCTTGAAAGACCTCCTCTCCCGGGGTCAGATACAAGATTACATTGGGGCCGGAGTCCACCTCTTTGCAGCCGGTCTTCTGGAAGAAGGCAGGCACATCCTTCGAGTGAATCCAGATGTGAGCTTTGTGATACCGGACTACCGGGGCATACCGCACGCCTCCTGCGAAACCGGTGAGGCAGACCTGGATGCCATCCTGGTATGCCTGAAAGCACTTCGCCTCAAACACGGGCAAGGGGTCCAGGGTGTAGCAGGGAATCGTCCTCTCCACGGAATATTGCTTGCTCCACACTTCCAGCAAGGACTTCGGATCGGTGAGCCGCAGTCCATCCCTGTCTTGAACCGCCCAATTCTGATCACAGAGAAAGGTCTTCACATGGGACACCATGCCGATGCTGCAGCCCACCTCCATCGACAAGTCCTTGACTCTCCAAACTTTGGATACGTCTTGCAGCAGTGCCCGCAGGATCCTGGAGGTGACTGGGGCAGACGGACCAAAAACAGACTTCGGCCTGTAGTCTGCAGGGAACTGGTTGGGGTTCCCCTGTTTGGAGATGTACAGCCTCGTACAGTTGATGAGGCAATTCCCAGAGTAGTCTGCAAAGCCCATACCGGCATCCCCGCAGAGTGTTGCGGACGCCTCGCTGACATAGGGGGCCAAGACAACGGTGTAATCTGCATCGGAGAAGGGGGTAAGGGCGGAAACTGCTTTCGGAGTGGCTCTTGCAAGAAGGTGTGCGGCGATGGTTAAGCTCTCGCCGCAGGACAGCGTCAGTTCGCCTCGCAAATCCTGGGTTGTCTCTTGCGTTATTCTGAATGCCTGAATGGCTGTGACATTGCTGAGGAGGTTCCGGAGGACTGTTTCTGGGTTTGGATCGTACCGCTTCACTGGAATGCCCCCCTTTCCTAGCGTATGGGTACACCATATACCTCTGCGCCAGGAAATGCAAGGTATTTCAATGAAAATAGCAGTTTCAATACTGCATTGAAATTAGCATTTTCATTGAAACAGATTGTTGAGCAGTGCATGGAGATGTCCTTCCAGACACCTTATCAAGGGCAGGCTGGCATAGGAGAGAGCAGCCCGCAGGGAGACATGTGAGAAAATCCTCCGCAAAACTTCACGTTTTGCGGAGGATTTTCAAAAGAGGGAGGAGCTTCTCAGCTTGCGGTGTTCAGGGTGGCCAGGATGAGGTCTGTGACATAGTCCTCACAGGCCTCGCACTCGTCATACAGGTTCACCAGGAAGCCGTGGCGAGACTGTTCAAAGCAGCGGTATGAGGTGGGGACACCGGCGGCCACGAGGATGCCGTAATAGCGCTTGGCCTCGTCCTTCAGGTTGTCCAGACCGGCGGTGATGATGTCTGTGGACGGGAGACCGATGGCGTCCTCCGGTTGGATGAGCGCCATGGAGACGTCCGGGTTCTTGCGCTCTTCGAAGGTGCGGTTGTAGAAGAAGCCGTAGAGCTCCGTGTCCATGGCCCGGGGGTCCAGGTCCTCTCCGTTGAAGTGATCAGACCAGTTGTCTGCCGGGGAATAGCAGAGGATCTGTTTCAGCGGGTGCAGCGAGGTCTTACGCCTCTGGGCCACCGCTGCCAGCAGATTGCCGCCGGCGCTCTGGCCGCAGAAGACGATGCGCTTGGGATCGCCGCCCCAGCCGGGAAGGAGATCCGGCAGGGCATCGAAGAGGGCCTCCAGTTCCTCGATGGCTGCGGGGTACGGATACTCCGGGGCCAGCACATAGTCCACGTCCACCACGAGGCAGCCGGTGCGCATCGCCATCCGCCGGGAGAAGAAGATGTCCCGCTCGGTGTGCTCCAGACACCAGCCGCCGCCGTGGACATTGATCAGCACCGGCCGGGGACCGCTGTGCTGCTCCACAGGGGAGACCAGGAAGAGATGGGTCTTGCCGAAAGAGGTCTGCTGCCAGAGCTCTTCCGCGTGGGTGACGTCATCCAGGGAGCGGAAGCGCTGCTGCACCTCCGGGGGAATCCGGCCCTTGGAGCGCTCCCGAATGGCCTGCACCTTTTCCAGCAGCTGCAGCTCTGTGAGGGTACTGCACTGAGCGATGTATTCTGTCCGGTTCACGGCTCACCAGTCCTTTACAGAGCCATCGAAAGCGCGGAACGCGGCATTGCTGCCCCGCTCTTTCGGGGGATAGAGCTCGGATACGTTGTCTGCCAGCTCCACACCGATGCCAGGGGCCTCCGGGATCATGAGGCAGCCATCCTTAAAGTGCAGCGGCTCCTTCACCATGGCGTCCTCGGCGCCGTTGAGGCAGAAGCCGGGCAGTTCCTGAATGCCCAGATTGGGGATGCTGGCGCAGATCTGCAGGCAGGCCGCCGTGGAGACGGGGCCCAGGGGGTTGTGGGGGATCACCAGCACATCGCTGGCCTCTGCCACGGCGCAGATCTTCTTGGCCGTGGTGATGCCGCCCACCGCGCAGACGTCCGGGCGGATGTACTGGGCGGCGTCTAAGCGCAGGAGCATCTCAAACTCCCGGAGGTTGGTGAACCGCTCGCCGGTGGCGATGGGCACGGGAATCTTGCGGGCGATCTCCGCCATGGAGTTGATGTTGTCCGGCGTCATGGGATCTTCCAGCACCATGGGGCGGTACTTGGCCACCTCGGTGCCAAAGGCCACGGCCTCCGGCTTTGTCATGCCGCGGTGGGCCTCCAGGACGAAGTCAAAGTGGGGGCCTACGGCTTCCCGGATGACCCGGACTTTCTCCAGCTCGTCCTCGATGCGGCCGGAGTAGAACTCGTCCATGCCGTTGTTGGCGCTGGCCTGTGGGCCGTTGACAAATATTTTAGCGGCGTTAAAGCCCATGTCCTGCAGGGCCTTGTACTCGTCTGCCAGGACCTTGAGGTCGTTGGTCTTCTTCATCACAGAGGCGTATACCCGGATCTTCTCCCGGGTCTTGCCGCCCAGCAGTTCGTAGACCGGCACGCCCAGGGCCTTGCCCTTGATGTCCCAGAGGGCGATGTCGATGGCGGAGATGGCGGACATGATCACCGAGCCGCGGAAGTACACGGAGCGGTAGAAATTCTGGTTCAGGTCCTCAATGCGGAAGGGGTCCTTGCCGATGAGGTAGGAGGAGAACTTCTGGATGGCTGCCGCAGTGGCGTCCAGATAGCCCCAGTTGCCCGCCTCTCCCAGACCGATGATGCCGGCATCGGTGTACACATGGCAGAACAGATAGTGCTTGGCATATATGAGCTTCACATCGGTGATTTTCATGGAAAACCCTCCAGTTGGAATGATATGGAATGGGGGGATGGGGTTGGTTAGACTGTCTGGATGGCTTAGAACGCCGGCAGGACGGTCATGGTGTAGAAGATGTAAACGAAGGGCAGGATCAAGGTGATGAGCCAGCCGCTCTTCACAATGGACTTCAGATCGTAGCCGCCGTCTGCCATGCACATGGGGACGGCAGGCGTGGCCATGGGGGTGAGGAAGGCGGTGAGGGAGCCGGCGTTCACCAGGAGAATCAGGCCGATGGGGTTGGCGCCCAGGGCGGAGCAGGTGAGCAGGCAGATGGGGACGAATACGGCGGAGACGCTGCGGTTGAGCATGAACTGGGTGAGGATGAACGGGATGATGAAGAACAGAGCGCCCAGCACATAGTTGTTGTGGGTGCCACCCACCGCGTTGGCCAGAGCATTGCCGATCATGTCGCCGGCACCGGTGCTGGTGAGAGCGCCGCCCAGGGCCAGAGCGCCTACAAACAGCATCAGCATATCCCAGGGGATGTCCCTGAGGGCGTTCTTGGGGTCTACCACGCCGAAGAGCACCATCAGCAGGGAGCCCACCAGGGCGATGGCCCAGGTCTGCTGGCCGATCTGTGCGGAGAAAATCAGGCAGAGGATGGTGGCGAAGAATACCACGATGCCGATCTTGTCGATCACGGGGCTGAGGGTGGTGGCGGTGTTGGGGCCGCCGCTCTTATTGGAGGTGGCGATGGGGACAACGGGATTGGCGGGAGTCTGCTTGGGGCCCAGGAAGGTGGCCCAGGCCAGGACTACGGGGAGGATGATCCAGGCGCCCTTGGTGAAGTTGATGGGGTCGAAGACCATGCCGGTGAAGCCGTAGCTCTCCATGAAGCCGGTGAACTGGCCGGCCATCTGGATGGCGGTGGGCAGGGGGAGAATGCCGCAGCAGGCTACGCACACCACCATGGCCGGGAACATGTACTTGCTCCGGCTCTCACCGGCGGTGTCGCAGAGGGCTGCCAGAAGGGGACTGACGATGGCGTACACCACCATGGGGCTGGCGATGAAGTTGGTGAGGATGGCTGCCACCAGCAGATAGCCGAAGTAGGCGATGCGGAAGCTGCCGTGGGTGAGCTTCATGATGGCGGAGCACATGGTCTGCACCAGGGAGGTGCGGCGGAAGCCGGAGGCCACTATGAACATGGTGGCCATTAGGATCGTGTTGGTGTTGGAGAATCCGGACAGGGCGGTGTTGGCGTCCACGCAGCCGGTGAAGTACAGCAGGACCATGGAGATCATGGCGGTGAGCCACATGGGGATCTTGTTGAGCATGTAGCTGACCAGGGTGGCGGCGAAAATGACGAGACAGATGATCATTTGGGTTGTCATGGAAATGCTCCTCTCTCAGTATTCTGTGGGGAATCTCTCCGCCTGTGTCCGGATCACAGACTTGATGGTGGAAAGATAGCACAGATTTATGAGGGTGTCTTGGCATTTCTTTGGGACTTTTTCCCGCAGATACCGGCTTGGGCAGAAGAATTTCCCAAACCGATCCAAATTTCTGCCTCTGGTGGATCCAAACATTTTCCCTGTGCAGCCTGTACAAAAAACGGCACTCTATTTGTGGATTCTGCCAATTTCCTGGGATTTCTCCGGTTTTTTTGGTCTTTTTCTTGACGGTTCCCGTGAATTTCTGGTAGAATCTGCTGCAGAGAGAGGGCCCCGAAGGCCCAAATGGTTTCACCGGGGAAAATGTTTGGATTTGCCCAAACAGATTCCCTGCAGAACGGAGGGAAAGAACCATGGCAGACGGGTACTACACCATGAAGTGGCCCCGGGACGGGCTGAACATCGACTTCTTCGCCCACGAGATCCTGAACTATCGGTATCACTGGCATCCCAACGAGTATGAGCTCAATATTCTCCTCCATGGCAGCCAGGCCTTCTGCCGCGGGACGGAGAATGTCACCCTCCAGGAGGACGACATTCTGCTGGTGGAGCCCGGGATCGGACACGCCTCCTTCGGCCAGGAGGCCAACACCAGGGCCTTTGTCCTGCACTTCTCCGCCTCTGCCTTCAAGCCCTATTTCCCCAAGGGCACCTGGCCCCACTTCGCGGACTGCCACTCCACGGCGGAGACCCGGGACCAGTTGCCGTACCGTCTCATCCGCATGTGTGCCGCTCGGATCTACTCTGCGGCCCTGGGAGGGCAGTGCCATCAGCTGGCGGCACGGTCCGGGGTGGAGATGTTGATGTCCATCCTGTGCCAGTACTTTGCACCCGAGGCGGTGAAGGCCGGCACGGAGGAGGAGACGCAGCTGGAGCTGATGGGCAGTCTCATCAGCTACCTGGAGCAGCACTATGCGGAGAAAGTCACCCTGGAGGATCTGGCGGACTACGCCCAGTACAATCGGACCTACGTCTCCACGCTGTTCAAGAACGTGGTGGGCGTGAACTTCTATGAGTACCTGTCCCGGCTCCGCTTCCAGCACGCCCTGCAGGAGCTGGCCGCCTCAGACCACAGCCTGACGGATATCGCCCTGAACAACGGCTTTGCGGACCTGAAGAGCTTCAGCAAGCGCTTCAAGGAGACCCTGGGCAGGACGCCGGCGGAGTATCGGTCTCTGCTGTCCCCAGATAGAGTGATCGGAGAGGAAGCCCTGCGGAGCTATGTCTCTCCCTCGGATGCGCTGGTGCAGCAGAAGATGCAGCAGTATCAGCAGATGCTCTGACACCTGGAACAGAGACCACAGAGAAAATCGCTTTTGTGATATTGTGCCAATAATTAACAGCAGATTATTAGAATTATCGTAAAGTAAAACCAGCCTTGAAAAGGCTGGTTGATAATTCTGATAATCTCATTGAACTAAGTGCGGGCATCCGTAGCCGCCAATCTGATTACAAGGTGCTATCAAAAAGCTCCCTAGTAATTTAAAACAGGCAGTAATCAAACGTTGTACCAAGCGGGGCCATATTGGGCGTATGCATGCTTATCGTTTAATTGCATTGCCCATTTTACCACATAATGAGTGATTGCGCAAGGCCCCGCGTTTAGAATTGCCCAAGCTGGAAGCCATGCCCACCCCGCGAAGCGGTTAGTTCAATACTCCAATCGGGGAGAGCGGTCAACGGGGAAAGGAGGTCTTGCCAGTGACAGATCCCAGAGAAGTGCTGAAAAACCTGGCATCCAATACAGATCCGTCTGAACGGGTGATCCGGGTGTATCGGATGCTGTACAACCCGGAGCTTTACCGGATCCTGGCTCGTCTGCATAGAGGAGATGGTTTTTTGAAAAAAGTTCTCAAAATTGCCCCTCCAATATGGCGATTGC
>CANRFN010000011.1 GCA_947629915.1 uncultured Oscillospiraceae bacterium
GCATGCCCTCCCCCTAGTTTTGTCTTGTGGTACCCGGTGATCAGGGTGAGATTAGGAGAATGCTGAAATAGGTGAGCCCCAAGGTAGAAAGACTGCCAAACCCTAACCGTTCGGGGTGAATGAGATTTATTCGATTTTATTGAACGGTGCGGATGGAATAGCTGCTGTTCAAAGAGGTCTGTGGTCTCATCGATGCGGTCTCTGTCCAGGTCCTGGACTGCTATATATGCCTGCAGCTCGTCCCCGGTCACGGATGCGGAGATCACTTCAAGCTGGATCCCCTTGTCTTCGCAGGATTGGTACACCGGCTTCAAAGTCTGAGCCGCCTTGGGACTGATGTCATAGAGCAGGTCATAGGCGGGGGCAAAATCCGCTGCCGCCATGGCGGGGATGGCCGCCATAACCACCAGCATGAGAGCCGCGATCAGTGCAACGCTACGCCGCCACGAGACGGCCCGGTGCCGCCTGGCGCTGCGGAAATCCTCCCGGTGGGCATCGAAGATGTAGTCATCCCGAATCTCGCCCATGGCGTCCTGTAATAGAGCAGAATTCACTAATATACCCTCCTTCTTGAGGCGCAGCCGGAGCTTGTCCCGGGTGCGCATCAGCATCACTTTTACTTTGCTCTGGGTAAAGCCGAACCGGGAGGCGATGTCCCGGATGGAGTCGAAATACCAGTACCGGCAGAGGAACACCCGGCGCTCCGTCTCGGGCAGGGACGCCAGAAATCCGTTGAGAATCTCGGTAAGCTCTTGGGCCTCCATCCCCTCGTCGATCCGCCGCCCGTCCGGGATGCATTCCTCGTACTCCTCCAGGGCGGCCAGGACTTCCCCGCCTCTCCGCTAACCGGTAGCGCAGCCGCTTCAGGGCGAGCCGCCGGGTGATCTTGCCCAGGAATGTGGACAGCATGGCGGGGCGGTGGGGCGGGATGGCGTTCCATGCGCCGTGGTAGGTGTCGTTCACCACCTCTTCCGCGTCCCCGGAGTCCTGCAGGATGCTGCTGGCGATGGCGTAGCAGTACTGCCCGTACTTTCTCTCGGTCTCCGCCAAAGCCGCCTCGTCCCTTCGCCAGTAGAGCTCAACGATCTGGCTGTCTTTCATCCGTTCGCCTCCTTTGCGCGGCAGTGTGAAAGGCCTTTCACCTCTCTACTACCGCTTTTCTCCCGCAGGTTACAGCTTTCCTCCGATTTTCTCAACAAAAAGCGTTCGCCCGCACAATCCTCTTAAGGCTGTGCGGGCGAACGCTACATAATATTATGGAGGCGAGGGGAGTCGAACCCCTGTCCGAAAACAATTCCTCGGGACTTTCTCCGGGTGCAGACGGTTATTTACATTCCCTTCCCCACATGTGAGCCGACACACCTATGGGGTTAGTAGAGTCATGATGCATGGACCGGTCAACTCTTTCCGGACTCACGTTCGCCACTCACATGACGCCCCGGACGGCTCGTGGCCCTTCCGCCCGCGGACGGCCGCTGCAATTAGGCAGCAGCGAGAAGAACGTTATCGTTGTTCTTTAATTTATAATTGCCCATTTTTAGGCGGTTAGGCGCCGCCACCCGCTTATCCCGCCTCGTCATCCCCGTCGAAACCAGTACGCCCCCGTTTCGAGCGGATTCCTCCGCGGTACACCGTTTGGGAGCTCCCCCGGCCGGACGGTGCCGCCGGCCGGGGTGCGATAGATCCAATTCAGACTTTCTGCGGCTCAGGATAGTCCACGCCGAAGGTCTCCACAGTGACCTTCTTGATCCGCTGGGGCTTCTTGGGCATGTCGTTGTACATGTCGCGAGGCGTCCGGACGATCTCCAGGGCCACATCCAGGCCCTCGATCAGCTTGCCGAAGGCGGCATACTGGCCGTCCAGGTGGGGCGCATCGTCCACCATGACAAAGAACTGGCTGCCGGCGGAGTTGGGGGCCATGGTGCGGGCCATAGACAGCACGCCGGCGGTGTGCTTCAGGTTGTTGGGGAATCCGTTGGCCGTGAACTCGCCTTTGATGGAGTAGCCGGGGCCGCCCACGCCGTTGCCGTTGGGATCGCCGCCCTGAATCATGAAGCCGGGGATCACGCGGTGGAAGATGAGGCCGTCATAAAAGCCCTTCTGCACCAGGGAGATGAAGTTGTTCACCGTGTTGGGTGCCACCTCCGGGTACAGCTCCGCCTTCATCACATGGCCGTTTTCCATCTCGATGGTCACAATGGGATTGCTCATTGCAGCATTTTCCTTTCTCGTGTGGTCTAATCTGTCTCAGTACCGGCCCCGGGAGGCCCGATCCATCTCCCGTTTGGCGTCCCGCCGGGCGGCATCTTCCCGCTTATCGTAGAGCTTTTTGCCCCTGGCCAGGGCCAGTTCCACCTTCACCCGGGGTCCGCTGAAATAGAGGGACAGGGGGATCAGCGCGTAGCCGTCCTGCTGCACCTTGGCGTTCAGCCGGAAGATCTCCCGCCTGTGCATCAGGAGCCTCCGGGTGCGCCGGGGGTCCTTGTTGAAGATGTTGCCCTTCTCGTAGGGAGAGATGTGCATGCCGTAGAGGAAGAGCTCCCCGTCTTTCACGGCGCAGAAGGCGTCCTTCAGGTTCACATTGCCCAGGCGGATGGATTTCACTTCCGTCCCAAAGAGCTCGATGCCCGCCTCAAACTTGTCTTCGATGAAGTAGTCGTGAAACGCCTTGCGGTTGCTGGCGATCTGCTTCACAGATGGCTTCCCCGTAGGTACCCCTCCTCTCGCACGCGCTAAGGGGGATTATAACATGTGCCGTTCTCCAGTGCAAGCGGGAATTTGCGTCCGAATCTTTCATTTTCTTTACAGGCCCTCTCTCCCCTCCCGATGGCGAAACCGGACCATTTCCTCCCGTTTTCGTCAAGTTCCCCGGTTTTTTTGCCCGTTTTGGCCCAAATCCGGCCTACTGCCCAGAACAAAATCCAAAGAAACGCTTGTTTTTGCCCCGCCCATAGCATATAATAAGCCAGTTTCTATATGGAGACGAGAAAGGAGAGCGCCTTATGGACTCTCGCCCCATTGGGGTTTTTGACTCCGGCCTGGGCGGCCTCACCGCCCTGCGGGAGCTGGCCCGGCTGATGCCGGAAGAAGATCTGATCTACTTTGGAGACACCGGGCGGGTGCCGTACGGCGGCCGGTCCCGGGAGACTCTGATTCAATATGCCCGGCAGGACGTGGCATTTCTAAAAACCTTCCAGCCCAAGGCCGTGGTGATCGCCTGCGGCACGGTGTCCGCCACCGCCCTGGACGTGCTCACCGCGGAGAACACCTTTCCCATCTACGGCGTGGTGGAATCCGCCGCCCGCCTGGCGGCGGCCAGGACCCAGTCTCGAAAAGTGGGCCTCATCGGCACCCGGGCCTCCATCCGCTCCGGGGCGTATGAGCGGGCCCTGGCGGCGCTGGACCCGGCCATCCAGGTGTACCCCCAGGCCTGCCCCCTTCTGGTGCCCCTGGTGGAAAACGGCCGCTTCCGCCCGGGGGACGCCGTCACAGAACAGGTGGTGGCGGAGTACCTGACCCCGCTGAAAGAGGCGGCGGTGGACACCTTGATTCTCGGCTGCACCCACTATCCCCTGCTGCGGGATGTGGTACAGTCCTACATGGGCCCGGAGGTCACCCTGGTGGACGTGGGCGCCGCCTGTGCAGACTGGGTGGCCACCTCTCTGGAGGAGCATGGCCTCCGATGCGGCGGCACAGCCCCTGGGAGACGGCAGTACTACGTCAGCGATTCCACGGAGGACTTCGCCTATCTGGCCTCTCTCTTCCTGGGGCAGGACATCACGGACGGCGTGGCCCAGGTGGACATCACCCGATACTGAGGGGGTTGGAGCCATGCAGTACGATGTATTGATCAACATCCACACCACCACGGTGAGCGTGACTGGGGTGCCGGATTCCATGGAACTGATCTCCCCGGCCACCATCGAGCGGCTGGCGGACGGCGCCCTGGAGATCACCTACGAGGAGTCCGCCATCACCGGCATGGATGGCACCACCACCCACCTCTTTGTGGACGAGGGCGGGGCCACCATGCTGCGGGAGGGCAACATCTGCACCCAGTTGGACTTCACGGAGGGCCAGGAGCACGTCTCCATGTATGAGACCCCCTTCGGCTCCATGCTGCTGCGGATCCGCACGGTGAAGCTGAAGAACACCATCACCCTGGAGGAGGGCGGCGTGCTGGACCTCTACTACACCATGGAGATAGACAACCAGTTCTACGGCCACTACCTGCTCCACCTCACGGTGCAGAAGCCCACCCTGCGGCCGGAGGGCCAGGGGCAGCCGGGGGAAGACGGCCCGGAAACCGAACAATCATCTTCTTGAAGGAGTAACGATACCGATATGAACCAGACAGACAATCTCATTCAGGCCGCACGGGAACAGGTGGCCCAGCTCACCCAGGCAGCTTATGAAAAAGCCGCCGCCCAGGGCCTGGTGGCCGGCGGACAGACCATCAAGGGCACGGTAGAGGTGCCCAAGGACAGCCGCAACGGAGACTTTGCCTCCTCCTTCGCCCTGGCCGGCGCCAAGGCCCTGCACACCAATCCTCGGGCCCTGGGCCAGGTGATCCTGGACAACCTGGAGCTGGAGGGCAGCTACTTCCAGAAGGCGGAGATCGCAGGCCCCGGCTTTCTGAACTTCTTCTACGCCCCCAAGTGGTACGGCGCGGTGCTGGCGGCGGTAGAGGCCAACCCGGACACGTACGGCGCCTCCCAGGACGGCGCCGGCAAAAAGGTGATGGTGGAGTTCGTCTCCGCCAACCCCACCGGCCCCATGCACCTCGGCAACGCCCGGGGCGGCGTGCTGGGGGACACCCTGGCCAACATCCTCACCCGGGCAGGCTGGAACGCCTGGAAGGAGTTCTACGTCAATGACGCCGGCAACCAGGTGCACAAGTTCGCCGTCTCCATCTACGCCCGGGCCATGCAGCAGACCCTGGGCGAGAACCAGTACCCCTTCCCGGAGGACGGCTATCAGGGCGAGGACATCAAGGACCTGGCCCGGCAGTTCCTGGCCCAGTTGGACCGCCCCTTCCCCGGCGAGGAGAGCGAGGAGGCCTGGCAGGACGAGATGGCGCGCTTCGGCCTGGCTGTCAACATCCCGCAGATGGAGAAGGACCTCAAAAAGTACGGCATCGTCTACGACCAGTGGTTCCTGGAGTCCGGCCTGCACAGCTCCGGCTATGTGGCGGAGACGGTGCAGATGCTGGCAGACCGGGGCTGGACCTATGAGAAGGACGGCGCCCTCTGGCTGAACACCACCCAGCTTCTCAAGGAGAAGTACCTCCGGGAGGGCAAGACCCCGGAGCAGGTGGAGAAGCTGGAGCTGAAGGACGATGTGCTCCGCCGGGCCAACGGCTTCTACACCTACTTTGCCGCAGACATCGCCTACCACCGCAACAAGTTCGAGGCCCGGGGCTTCGAACTCGTGATCAACGTCTGGGGCGCCGATCACCACGGCCATGTGGCCCGGCTCCAGGCGGCGCTGGACGGCCTGGGCCTGGACGGCTCTCACCGCCTCGTGATCGTGCTGATGCAGCTGGTGAACCTCCTGATGGACGGGGAGCCGGTCCGGATGTCCAAGCGCACCGGCAAGGCCATCGCCCTCCGGGACCTGCTGGACGAGATCAGCGTAGACGCCGCCCGGTACTACTTCAACAACCGGGCCGCCACCACCCCGCTGGACTTCGACCTCGGTCTTGCCGTCCGCCAGGACAGCGACAACCCGGTGTACTACGTGCAGTACGCCCACGCCCGGATCTGCTCCCTCATCGCCAACCTGAAGCAGGACGGGGCCGCCGTCCCCGCCGCGGCGGAGGTGCAGGCGGCGCTGCTGGACACCCCGGAGGAGCGGGCCCTCATCAAGATGCTGGCCCAGTTCCCGGAGGAGGTGCGCCTCGCCGCCCAGTACTACGACCCCTCCCGGATCAACCGCTATCTCACGGACCTCGCGGGAGACTTCCACCGCTTCTACAACGCCTGCCGGGTCCGGGGGATCGAGGCTGATCTCCAGGCCGCCCGCCTCAAGCTGGCGGACACCGTGCGTCTGGTGCTGGCCAACGGCCTGGGCCTGCTGGGGGTCTCCGCGCCGGAGAAAATGTGATTTTCCCCGTCCCAGGCCCAGCAGATGTTAAAAAAGCACGAAAAAGTTCGCCAAAACGGATAACTTTTTCTGAAACAGGGCTTGTTTTCCCCGCCGTCCTGTGCTAGAATGTCGGCGTAACGTATGAAAGGATGAAAGAGTGAGGCGCCCGCCTCACTCTTTCTTTACGACACGGCGGAGGGATACAAGTGGCTAAGATAACGGACGTGGTATCGGAACTGGCGCGGCCCCTGGCTGAGGAGGCCGGCTGCACCCTCTGGGATGTGGAGTACGTCAAGGAGGCGGGTACCTGGTGCCTCCGGGTCTATATAGACAAAGAGGGCGGCACGGACATAGACAGCTGCGTGGCGGTGTCCGAAAAGCTCTCCGAGAAGCTGGATGCGCTGGACCCCATTCCCAACAGCTACACCCTGGAGGTCTCCTCCGCCGGCATAGACCGTGCCCTCCGCCGGCCGGAGCACTTCGCCAGCAGCCTGGGGCAGCAGGTGGACGTGCACCTGTACCGGCCCATAGACGGCAGCAAACTCATCACCGGCGTGCTCACCGGGTATGAAGACGGGGCCGTCACGCTGGACGACACGAGACAGTTCAACAAGAAAGACGTGGCGCAGGTGCGTCTCCACGTCACGTTTTGAGGAGTGATTACAATCCATGGCCAAGAAGAAGACTTCTGTCAAGAGCACAGAGCTGGACGCCCCTGAGTTCTTTGCAGCCATCGCCGACATTGAAAAGGAAAAGGGCATCCCCAAGAGCTACATGCTGGACCGCATCACCCAGGCCCTGGTGGCCGCATACAAGCGGGACCACGAGGGCGTGCAGGACAACATCTCTGTGGAGGCCAACGAGGAGAAGTGCGAGGTGCGGATGTTCATCCGCAAAGACGTGGTAGAAGTGGTGGACAATCCGGGCACCGAGATGAGCCTGGACGAGGCCCGGCGCTCTCTCCCCCGGGCGCAGCTGGGCGATGTGCTGCGCATTGAGATCAAGCCCAAAAACTTCGGCCGCATCGCCGCCATGACCGCCCGCCAGGTGATCATCCAGGGCATGCGGGAGGCCGAGCGGGGCATGGTGTTCGAGGAGTTCTCCGGCAAGGAGCACGAGATCATCACCGGCACCGTAAACCGCATCGATGAGCGCAGCGGCTCCGTCTCCATCCGGCTCACCTCCGGCGCGGAGTACACAGACGCCTTCCTGGGCCCCAACGAGCAGGTGAAGGGCGAGACCTATCCCGAGGGCGCCCGGATCAAGGTCTATGTGGTGGAAGTGCGGCGCTCCACCAAGGGGCCCCAGGTGCTCATCAGCCGCAGCCACCCCGGCCTTGTGAAGCGGCTCTTCGAGATGGAAGTCCCCGAGATCTACGATGGCACCGTAGAGGTGAAGTCCATCGCCCGGGAGGCCGGCAGCCGCACCAAGCTGGCGGTCTGGAGCGATGACCCCAACGTAGACCCCATCGGCGCCTGCGTAGGCCCCAAGGGCCAGCGGGTTGGCGCGGTGGTAAACGAGCTCAAGGGCGAGAAAGTGGACATCATCAAGTACTCCGAGGACCCGGTGCAGTTCATCGCCGCCGCTCTGGCCCCGGCGGATGTGCTGAGCGTCTCCACCTCAGAGGACGGCAAGAACTGCCGCGTGGTGGTCCCGGACGACCAGCTGTCCCTGGCCATCGGCAAGGAGGGCCAGAACGCCCGCCTGGCCGCCCGCCTCACCGGCTACAAGATCGACATCCACCCGGCCAGCGTGCCCCTGCCCCCGGAGGAGGAGAAGGCAAAACCGATGCCAGACCTGGATGACGATGCTGAGTCCGAGGAGGACTTCCTCCTGGAGGACGAGGAGGAGGAGGAGGAGACCGATGTCCCCGAGGCGGAGGAGGCACCTGCGGAAGAGCCCGCCGAAGAGGACGATGCAGACAGCTTTTTCGCGGAGGACGAGGACGCATAATCCCCGTCCCGGCATAGGCCGAGCATACCATATTACCAATCCCGGAAGACGTCCCACAATGGATTGCACGTCTTCCCACCCTGTTGGAAGGAGGAGCCGCATCGTGCCAAAGAAAATACCCATGCGGCAGTGTCTGGGCTGCCGGGAGATGAAGCCCAAGAACACCCTGATCCGGGTGGTGCGCTCCCCCGAAGGAGAACTCTCCCTGGACTTTCGGGGCAAGAAACCCGGCCGCGGCTGCTATGTCTGTCCGGACCCGACCTGTCTGGCCCGGGCCAAAAAGGCCAAGGCCATCGAGCGGGCCCTGAGCACCCAGGTTTCCCCGGAGGTCTACGAGGCGCTGGAAGCGCAGATGAAGGCGGGTGACTGCGGTGACGGATAGCCTGCTATCGCTTCTGGGGCTGGCCTGGAAGGGCGCACACCTGGCTGTGGGAGAGGAACCGGTTCAGGAGGCCTGCCGCACCGGCAAGGCCAGACTGGTACTCACCGCCAGCGATGCGGCCCCCAACTCCGTCTCCCGCGCCCAGCGGGCGGCAGAGCGGGCCGGTATCCCCCACGTCCCCATTCCCCGCAGCCGAGAGGCCCTGGGCGCCGCCCTGGGCCGCCGCCTCTGCGCCGTAGCCGCCCTCACAGACGGAGGGCTGGCCGCATCCTTTGCGGCCAAGCTGGCGGCAGAGGATCCAACCTTCCAGCCGCCTGCCGGACTCATGCCCCAAGGCGGTCCCCATTCTAAGAATTCGAACCCGCGGCCCTCTGCCGGCCGCAGCAATTAGGAGGTGGCCTGTTTGAGCATTGCCAAGTACACTGCCAGAGATGTGGCCAAAGACTTTGGGGTCCAACCCAAAACCATCACTGCCATTCTCACCGAACATCTGAAAACCAGTGTCCCCGCCACCCGCGCCCTCACGGACCGGGAACTGGCGGTGATCTTCGAGTATCTCACCCAGAAAAACCAGGTGGACTCCATCGAGTCCATCTACTCTGAGGTGTATCACGACCCCAACAAGCAGTCCTTCGCCGGGGTCACCGTGATCCCCGCCCAGCCCCTGGAGCAGCCCGCCGGGGAGGCCTCCAAGCCCGCCCAGCAGCAGAAGCAGGCCCAGGGACAGCAGCAGAAGGGCCAGCAGCCCAAGGCCCAGGGCCAGAAGCCGGTGCAGGGGCAGCAGGGCCAGAAGGCCGCCCAGCCCCAGGGCAAGGGCGCACAGGGCGGCCAGGCCCAGCAGAAGCAGGGCGGCCAGGGCAAGGACGGCCAGAGGCCCCAGAACAAGGCCGGCCAGGGCGCCCAGACCCAGCCGCAGGCCAAGGCCGGCCAGGGCGCCCAGACCCAGCCGCAGGCCAAGGCCGGCCAGGGACAGCAGAAGCCCGCCCAGGCGCAGCAGCCCCAGCCGCAGAAGCAGCCCCAGGCCCAGCAGGCCCAGCCCCAGCCGAAGCCGAGCGGCCAGCCCCAACAGCAGCAGCCCTCCCGCACCCAGCCCGCCAAGAAGATCGTGGACACCCGCAAGGGCGGCCGGGTCAACCTGGACAAGTACGACCAGCGGCTGGAGGACCTGGCCCCAGACAAGGCCAACCGGATGCAGACCGGCAAGCAGAAGTTCCAGAACAAGAACAACAAGGGCAAGCAGTCCTTCGGCAACAAGCGCCGCCAGGAGGAGCAGGATCGGATGCGCCGTCTCCAGCTGGAGATCGCCAAGAAGACGCCCCTCACCGTCCATATTCCCGATGAGATCGGCGTCGGCGAGCTGGCCTCCCGGATGAAGAAGACCGGCGCCGAGGTGGTGAAGGCCCTCATCCGCAACGGCGTCATGGCCTCCCTCTCGGACATCATCGACTACGACACCGCCGCTCTCATCGCCATGGAGCTGGGCTGCAAGGTGGAGAAGGAAGTCATCGTCACCATCGAGGAGAAGCTCATCGACACCGCCGCAGACAAAGAGGAGGACCTGGTGCCCAGAGCCCCCGTGGTGGTGGTCATGGGGCACGTAGACCACGGCAAGACCTCCCTCCTGGACTATATCCGCCACGCCAACGTGGTGTCCGGTGAGGCCGGCGGCATCACCCAGCACATCGGCGCCTATCAGGTGGATGTGGGCGGCAGGCCCGTCACCTTCCTGGACACCCCGGGCCACGAGGCCTTCACCGCCATGCGGGCCCGCGGCGCCATGATCACGGACATCGCCATCCTGGTGGTGGCCGCAGACGATGGCATCATGCCCCAGACCATCGAGTCCATCAACCACGCCAAGGCCGCGGACATCCCCATCATCGTGGCCATCAACAAGATGGATAAGCCCCACGCCAACCCGGACCGGGTGATGCAGCAGCTCACCGAGCACGGCCTGGTGCCGGAGGTCTGGGGCGGCGAGACCATCGTGTGCCAGATCAGCGCCAAGACCGGCATGGGCATCGATGACCTGCTGGAAAACCTGGTGCTGCTGGCGGACGTGAAGGAGCTGAAGGCCAATCCCAACCGCACCGCCCACGGCGCGGTGATTGAGGCCCGCCTGGACAAGGGCCGCGGCCCGGTGGCCACCCTTCTGGTGCAGAACGGCACCCTCCACCAGGGCGATGTGATCATCGCCGGCATGGCGGTGGGCCGCGTGCGCGCCATGACGGACTACAAGGGCAAGCGGGTCACGGAGGCAGGCCCCTCCGTGCCGGTGGAGATCATCGGCATGGGCGATGTGCCCGGCGCCGGCGACGACTTCCACACCGTCACCGATGAGCGTATGGCCCGGGAGCTGGTGGAGCAGCGGAAGGCGGAGATGCGCACCGCCACCACCGGCGCGGCCAAGCAGAAGGTCTCCCTGGAGGAGCTGTTCTCCCAGATCCAGGCCGGCGAGATGAAGGACCTGAACATCATCGTCAAGGCAGACGTCCAGGGCTCCGCCGAGGCCGTCCGCAGCAGCCTGGAGAAGCTGTCCAACGAAGAGGTGCGGGTGCGGGTGATCCACTGCGCGGTGGGCGCCATCAACGAGTCCGATGTGATGTTGGCCACCACCTCCAACGCCATCATCGTGGGCTTCAACGTCCGCCCGGACAAGAACGCGGCGGAGTCCGCCGCCCGGGACAAGGTGGACATGCGGATGTACCGGGTAATCTACGACTGCATCAACGAGATTGAGGCCGCCATGAAGGGCATGCTGTCCCCCAAGTTCAGGGAAGTGCCTCTCGGCCAGGCCGAAGTCCGTCAGGTGTACAAGATCACCGGCGTGGGCACCGTGGCCGGCTGCTACGTCACCGAGGGCCGGGTGGCCCGCAACGCACAGATCCGCCTGGTGCGGGACGGCATCGTGGTCCACGAGGGCGTGATGAACTCCCTCCAGCGCTTCAAGGACCCCGTCCGCGAGGTGGCCCGGGGCTACGAGTGCGGCATCGGCATCGAGAAGTACCAGGACATCAAGGAGGGCGACATCATCGAGGCCTTCCTGATGGAGCAGATTCAGCAGTGACCTTCCGGGGCGGGCGGCATCGCCCGCCCCGTGTTCTTTTGTACGCCTACCAATTCTCATCAAACACGCCCTCATGGGCACCCACTGGGGCATTCCCCCGAAAGGAGTTCTATGGCAAGCAACCGCATCGGCCGCATCAACGAGGAGATCCAGAGGGAGCTGGCCGCCCTCCTGCCCACCGTAAAGGATCCCCGGGTGACGGGTCTCATCTCCATCACCCGGGTGGACACCACCAACGACCTCCGGTACTGCAAGGTGTACGTCTCCTCCCTGGACAAGTCCCGGGACAAGGAGATGATGAAGGGCCTGAAGTCCGCCGCCGGCTATCTCCGCCGGGAGGTGGGCCACGCCCTCAGCCTCCGGTACACCCCGGAACTGATCTTCGAGGCAGACAACTCCATCCAGCACGGCGCCCACATCCTGGAGATGCTCCGGGATCCGGAGGTGGTAAAGCCGGCAAACCCCGCCAACGCGGACATCATTCTTGACGAGGACAAGTGATATGGACCGAACTGCATGTGCTGCCTTTCTCCGGCAGCGAGACAACTATCTGATTCTCACCCACCGCCGGCCGGACGGGGACACCATCGGCTCCGCGGCGGGCCTGTGCCTTCTCCTGCGGCAGATGGGCAAGACCGCCTGGGTGCTCCCCTCTCTGGACGCCAACCAGCTGGTCTCCGGCTACCTGGAGGGCTGCGTGGCTCCGGCGGACTACGCACCGGACACCGTTGTGGCGGTGGACGTGGCCTCCCAGCACCTGCTGCCCCCCAACGCAGAGCCCTATCTGGGCAGGATCGATCTGGCCATAGATCACCACCCCTCCCACACCCCCTATGCAAGCGAGGTGCTGGTGGAGGGAGACCGGGCGGCCTGCGGCGTGATCATCTGGGAGCTCTCCCAGGAGCTGGGGGTGATGAGCCCGGAGGCCGCCGCGCCCCTCTACGCCGCCATCGCCACGGACTGCGGCTGCTTTGCGTACTCCAACAGCAACGCCCTCACCCACCGGGCGGCGGCGGCCCTCATTGAGCAGGGCATCCCCTTTACGGAGATCAACAAGCGGCACTTTCGCACCAAGACCCGCACCAAGCTCCAGCTGGAGAGCCTGCTCTTTCAGCAGATGGAGTTCTACCACAACGGCACCGTGGCGGTGGCCACCGTGTCTCTGGCCCTCATCGCCCAGTCCGGCGCCACCCCTGAGGACCTGGACGATGTGTCTGCCTTTGCCGGCCAGATCGAGGGGGTCCGCCACGCCATCACCATCAAAGAGGCGGAGGACGGCACCGGCACCTGCCACATCAGCCTGCGGGCGGACACCCACTACCTGAACGCGTCTGCCGTCTGCGCCCGCCTGGGCGGCGGCGGCCATGCAGCCGCCGCCGGCTGCTCCGTGCAGGGCACCATCGCGGAGGCGAAGGCCGCCATCCTCGCCGCCCTGGAGGCGGAGCTGCCCCCGGAGGGGTAAGCCGCCCTCACAGATCCAACACAACATAAGGAGGGACCCGCTGTGCCCACTGGTATTCTCATCATAGACAAGCCCCAGGGCTGGACCTCAATGGACGTGTGCGCCAAGCTCCGGGGGATGTACCACGAGAGAGGGGTGGGCCACGGCGGCACCCTAGACCCCATGGCCACCGGCGTACTGCCCGTCTTTCTGGGCAGGGCCACCCGTGCGGTGGAGTTCTGCGCCAACGCGGACAAGGAGTACGCGTTTGAGCTGCAGCTGGGGGTGATCACCAACACCCAGGACGCCTCCGGCGAGGTGCTGGAGACCCGCCCGGTACAGGTTTCCCAGGCGGACCTGGAGGCGGTTCTGCCCCGGTTTCGCGGCCCCATCGCCCAGATTCCCCCCATGTACTCCGCCATCAAGCGGGACGGGAAGAAGCTCTATGAGCTGGCCCGCAAGGGGAAAGAGGTGGACCGGCCGCCCCGGAACATCGAGATCCGCTCCTTGGAGATCACAGACTGCCTGGCCCCGGATCGGTACCGGCTGCAGGTGCACTGCTCCAAGGGGACTTACGTGCGCACCCTCTGCCACGACATCGGCCAGGCCCTGGGCTGCGGCGGCATGATGGCCGCCCTCCGGCGCACCATGGCCGGCAGCTTCACCCTGAAAAACGCCGTCTCCCTGGAGCAGGTCCAGGCGGCGGTGGACCGGGGGGAGGCGGAGTCCCTGCTCCGGCCGGTGGACAGGGTCTTCAAGGACCGCCCCGCCCTGATGGTGCCCCCCTCCCTGGAACAGCGGATTCGCTGCGGTGCATCCGTGCCGGTGCAGGGCGCCCCGGACGGGGAGTACCGGCTGTACAGCGAGAAGAGGGCCTTTCTGGCGCTGGTGCAGGTCTCCAACGGAACCGCCGTGACCGTAAAGAACTTCTTTGAGGTGAAGTGATCCATGGCAAAACGCGTCATCGCGCTGGGTTTTTTTGACGGCGTCCACCTGGGACACGGCGCCCTGCTGCGCACCACCGTACAGCGGGCCCGGGAGCTGCAGGCAGAGCCCGCGGTGCTCTCCTTCGACAGCCATCCCCTGAACATCATCCACCCCGGGGTCCATGTGCCCCTCATCAACACCCCGGCAGACCGGGAACTGCTGGTGCGCCGGTACTACGGCATTCCCACTGTCCTCCTGCTCCCCTTCACCCGGGCCCTCATGGAGATGGACTGGCGGGACTTTATCGACCACACCCTGGTGGACCAGGGGGCGGTCCATGTGGTGGCCGGGGAGAACTTCCACTTCGGCTATCACGGGGAGGGCACTGCGGAGAAGCTCCGGGCGTACACCGCATCCCACGGCATCGGCTGCGACATCATCCCCGAGGTCCAGATGGACGGGGAGACGGTGTCCTCCACCCGGATTCGGGCTCTGCTGGCCAAGGGGGACCTGGACACCGCCAACCGGTATCTGGGTCACCCCCACTGCCTCAGCGGCACCGTCCGCCACGGCAAGGCCCTGGGGCGGACCATTGGCATCCCCACCGCCAACCTGGCCCTGCCGGAGGATCTGCAGCCCCTGCCCTACGGGGTCTACGCCTGCCTCTGCAAGCTGCCGGACGGGGCCGAGCCCATGGCGGTGGTGAACATCGGGGTGCGGCCCACGGTGGCAGACGGGAACTACGTCTCGGTGGAGGCCTGGATTCTGGACTACCGCGGGGACCTGTACGGCCAACCCATCACCCTGGACTTCTACCGCATGCTCCGGCCAGAGCGGCGCTTCCCCAGCCTGGAGGCCCTCCAGGCGGAGATCCGCCGCAACGCGGAGCAGACCATCGCCTATTTTCAGACGCAGAGAGGGATCGCCCCATGATCGCAACCATCGCCAACGTCATCCTGGTCTTGATCGGCTCCACGGTGGGCCTGCTCTTCAAGAACCTGATCAGCGAAAAACTGCTCACCGCCCTCACCAACGCCCTGGCCCTGTGCGTGCTAGGCATCGGCATCTCCAGCCTCATCGGCACCCAGGACATGCTGTGCGTCATCGTGTGCATGGTGGTGGGCACCATTCTGGGCAACGCCCTCTCCATTGACGACAGATTAGACGGCCTGGGGGACTTTCTCCGCACTCGATTCATCCACGAGTCCGGCAACAGCCGCTTCACCGAGGGTTTTGTGAACGCCTTCCTGCTCTTCTGCGTGGGGGCCATGTCCATCACCGGCTCCATCGAGGCGGGGCTCAACCACAACTACGAGATCATCCTCTCCAAGGGCGTGATCGATGGGGTGAGCGCGGTGTCCTTTGCCGCCACCATGGGCATCGGGGTGGTGTTCTCCACCGTCCCCCTGCTGCTCTACCAGGGCGGCATCACGCTGCTGGCCGCCTTTGCCGGCAACTACATCCCCACCCCGGTGATCACCGAGATGACCGCTGTGGGCGGGGCCCTTATCGTGTCCCTGGCCATCAACATGATGGGCCTGGGCAGGGAGCGGCTGAAGGTGGCCAACATGCTGCCCGCCATGTTCCTCCCCATCGCGTACATCCCCCTGGCCAACGCTCTCTCCAGTGCCCTGTCCTCCCTGACGGGCCTCTTCGGCTGATCCGCTCCATCCAACCTCACCCTTTGGAAAGGAGGGCGCCCCATGTCCTGGAGCAACGCCTACCCCCGCCCCCAGATGCGGCGGGACAGTTTCCTCCCCCTGGCAGATCACTGGACCCTGAACGGCAAGCCCATCCAGGTCCCCTGGCCCCCGGAGTCTCACCTCTCCGGCTGGACGGACCCGGTCCCCAAGCGGCTCCGCTATGAGACCAGCTTCACCCTGCCGGAGGGCTTTCTCCCCGCCGGGTACCGGCTGCTGCTCCACTGCGGGGCGGTGGACCAGGTGGCGGACGTATACTGCAACGGGGTGTCCGTGTGCCACCACGAGGGCGGCTATCTTCCCTTCTCCGGGGACCTCACAGACCAGCTGCGGCCCGGGGAGAACCAGCTCACCATCGTGGCCAGAGACACCCTCTCCAGAAAGTACCCCTACGGCAAGCAGAGCAAACGCCCCCACGGCATGTGGTACACGCCGGTGTCCGGCATCTGGCAGCCGGTGTGGCTGGAGGCGGTGCCGGCCGAGGGCGCCATCCGGGGCATCCGCATCACCCCGGACCTCCACGGCATCACGGTGGAGGCGGACACAGACGCCGAGGCCTTCACCCTTGAGGTGCCGGGAGAGGGGCTGCAGGTCCGCTGCCAGGGCAAGACCCACCTCGCCCTCACCCGACCCCACCTCTGGACCCCGGAGGACCCGTACCTGTACCGCTGCGTGCTCTCCACAGGCACAGACCGGGTGGAGAGCTACTTCGCCCTGCGCACCGTCTCCCTGGGGAAGATCAACGGCCAGATGTGGATCCTGCTGAACGGGGAGCCCGTCTTTCTCCACGGGGTGCTGGACCAGGGCTACTTTGAGGACGGCCTGTTCCTCCCCGCCGATCCCGCGGAGTATGACAGAGACATCCTCCGGATGAAGGAGCTGGGGTACAACACCCTGCGCAAGCACATCAAGGTGGAGCCGGACCTCTTCTACTACGCGGCAGACCGCCTGGGCATGCTGGTGCTTCAGGACATGGTGAACAGCGGCGGATACAGCTGGCTCTGGGACACGGTGGTGCCCACCTTCGTGTCCAAGAAGCGCTGGGACCGCTGGCCCGGCAGCCCGAGACGGCGGCGGATCTTTGAGGACCACGTCCGGGACACCCAGCGGCACCTGTACAGCCACCCCTGCATCGTGGGATACACCATCTTCAACGAGGGCTGGGGCCAGTACGACTCAGATCGCATCTCCGCCGATGCCAAGGCGGAGGACCCCACCCGCTTTGTGATCGCCGCCTCCGGCTGGTTTGCCCAAAAAGGCGGGGACGCCCAGAGCGAGCATGTATACTTCAAGACCCGGGTGCTGGAGCACAGACGGCCGGGGAAATTCCTCTTTCTCAGCGAGTGCGGCGGCTTCACCCGGAAGATCCAGGGCCATGTACAGCAGGGCAAAAAGGACTATGGATACGGAGACGCAGACACGGAGGAGGCGCTGGTGTCCAGGCTCCAGGAGCTGTATCACACCATGGTGATCCCCTCCATCGCCGGTGGCCTCTGCGGCTGCATCTACACCCAGCTCAGCGATGTGGAGGGGGAGATCAACGGCCTGTACACCTGGGACCGGCAGGTGCGCAAGGTGCCCCTGGCGCCCATGCGGAAGCTCCAGGAGGAGATCGCGGCGGCTTTGGAGAGGGCCTGCGCAAAACAAGACAAGTAAAAAGCGGCCCGGACGCGGGGATGCGTCCGGGCCGCTTTTGTTATGTTATTCAAATGAGATAGGATCTCTCAGGGCAGGAAGTTTTCAAAGATGATGAGGCAGCCCTCCGCCTCCAGCTTCTCCATGGTCTCCCGGTCCCGCACGGTCCAGCTCACCTCCCGGATCCCCCACAGGTCCCGGCTGAGCTTGAGAGACAGCTTCTTCCGGTCCCGGTAGTTATATGCGATGAAGTCCGGCCGGGAGACGGAGGAGGACAGCAGATGGGTGGCGGCAAAGGCCATGGGGAGGGACAGGTTGTTCTTCTCCTTGATGAAGTCCGTGCTGAGCTGGCCCCGGCACACCTCCGGCCGGTTCTTGGCCAGCCAGGAGAGGCACTGGGGGTGGAAGGACTCGATGCAGTAGTCCAGCTTGGGGTACTGGTCTATCATGGCCATGACGGCGCCGGCCAGGTCTGCCGCGTTGTTCTCGTCCTTCAGTTCGATGATGAGGGGCGCCTTGCCCTCAAAGAGCGCCAGCACGTCCTCCAGGAAGGGGATCTTCTCCTCGGTACCCTCCAGCCGGTACTGGTCCAGCCCCGCCGCGGTGCACTGGGACACCTTCACGTCCTTGCCGCAGGTACGCAAGAGGGAATCGTCGTGGATGACGGCCAGTCTCCCGTCCACCGTGAGGTGCACGTCCAGCTCCGCCCCGTATCCGTGCTCCAGCGCTCGTCGGAAGGCGGCCATGGAGTTCTCCGGGATGCCGTTGGGCTTGTCGTGAAGGCCCCGGTGGGCGTAGCGGTATTGCTCCAGCACGGCCCAGGCCGGGTGGCCCTTTCTGCCCCGCAGGGTGAGCAGATACAGGCCCGCGGTAACGGCAGGTGCCAGTGCCGCCGCCCGTACCAGTCCTTTTCCGATGTGCTTGCCTTCCCTGTCTGCCATTGTACTTCGCTCCTCTTTCTGTATGCTTGGTGTTCTATGAGCGATGCGTAGATCCCGGTACATCGCAGTCCCATTCGCTATACCAGTATATCAGGTGTGGCCCGGCATTTCAATCGGCGAGGCTCTCCAGAAACGCCTCCAGGTCCTCGTCCTCCAGCCCGCACTCATCCAGCACGTCCTGGAGCCGGTCCAGGACCTCCTGGTACAGCTCCTCCGGCAGGTTGTCCAGCCGGTCTGTCCCGATGACGAGGTCGAACTCATCCCGCAGGATCTCCGCGGCCTCCCGTCTCGCCTCATCCAGCATTATCCTTCTCTCCCTTCCACGCCCGATGGAGGGCGCTGATGTCTTGCAATACCCAGGTGGGCTTCACCTCGCTGGCCGCCAGGTCTGCCATGGTGCCCTCTCCGGAGAGCACAAAGGCGGTGTCGATGCCGGCGTTCACCCCGGCGGCGATGTCCGTGTACAGCCGGTCCCCCACCATCAGGGTCTCCTCCGGTTGGAATCCGGTCTGGGTGATGGCCAGCTGCGCCATGGCGGGCTGGGGCTTGCCGATCACCAGCGGCCGCCGGCCCGTGGCCCGAAACAGCATCTCCGCCACGCTGCCGCAGTCCGGCACAAAGCCGTACCAGGTGGGGCACACCCAGTCCGGGTTGGTGGCGATGTACGGCACCCCTTTCCCCAGGAGGATGCAGGCGTCCTCCAGCTTCTGAAAGGTGAGCTCGGTGTCGAAGCCCATGAGAAGGCAGTCCACGTCATCGCTGCGCTCCGTGGTGACGGCAATTCCCGCCGCCTCCAGCTGGCTGCGAAAGCTCTCCGTGCCGAAGACATAGCAGCAGCGGAAGTGCGGCAGCCCCTTCAGGTGGGCGATGAGGGCGTCCACCGAGGTGAGAAAGTCCTCCCGGGTGGACGGGATCCCCAATCGGTCTAATTTCGCGATGTACGCCTCCACAGACTTGGAGGAGTTGTTGGTGAGAAAGAGGTACCGCCCGCCGCTGCGGCGCACGTCCTCCAAAAAGGGCTTTGTCCCCTCAAACAGCTGCTCATCCAGGTAGATGGTGCCGTCCATGTCCAGCAAAAAGAGCTTCTTCTCTTCCAGATGCATGTTCTCTGCCCCCTCTCCTAGTATAGCAAGTCTGCCGCCTATGGCAACAGACAAATCGACCATTTGTCTGGTATAATCTTCCGAAAGTTGCAGATTCCTGGCGAGATGCCGGGGGAGACCGCCTGCCCGCGGCCAGACGCCGTGATGCCGGCACATTTTTCCTTGACGCGCTCCCCCGCAAACGGTATACTGGCAGCATCCAATTCCCCCGAAGACCCTCGTCCGCCACCCGGCGGCACCGCTTCAGAAAGGAGCTCTCTATGAACAAAGTACGCCTGGGCAAGACCGACCTCATGGTGACCAAGACCGCGTTCGGCGCCCTGCCCATCCAGCGCATCCCCGTAGACGATGCCGTGCGCCTGCTGCGCAATGCCTTGGACGGCGGCATCAACTACTTCGACACCGCCAACACCTACACAGACAGCGAGAAGAAACTGGGCATCGCCTTTGAGGGCATCCGGGACCAGGTGGTCATCTCCACCAAGACCGGCGCCACAGACAGGAAGACCGCCCAGGCCCACATCGAGAACAGCCTCCGCATGCTGAAGACGGACTACATAGACCTGCTGCAGTTCCACAACCCCGCGGTGCTTCCGGACCCCGAGGACCCCAACGGCGCCTTTGCCGCTGCCCTGGAGGCCAAACAGAAGGGCTATGTGCGCCACATCGGCATCACCAACCACCGGGCCAAGGTGGCGGCCGCCGCCATCGAGAGCGGCAACTTCGAGACCCTGCAGTTCCCCTTCTGCCACCTGGCCACCGAGATCGAGTTCCAGCTGGTCCGGGACTGCGCGGCCGCGGACATGGGCTTCATCGCCATGAAGGGCCTCTCCGGCGGCCTTCTCAACAACGCCGCGGCCTGCTTCGCCTTCATGCAGCAGTATCCCACCGTGGTGCCCATCTGGGGCATTCAGCGGCAGGAGGAGCTGGAGGAGTGGCTGGCCCTGGACCGCAGCGGCATCGGCCTCACAGACGAGCTGAAAGCGGTGATCGAGAAGGACCGGGCCGAGCTGGTAGGCAGCTTCTGCCGCAGCTGCGGGTACTGTCTCCCCTGCCCCGCCGGCATCGACATCCCCCAGTCCGCCCGGATGGCCCAGCTGCTCCGCCGCTCTCCCTATGAGCAGTACCTCTCGGACACCTGGTATGAGAAGATGCACCGCATTGAGGGCTGCCTCCACTGCAACGCCTGCAAGAGCCGCTGCCCGTACAGCCTGGACACCCCGTCCCTGCTGCAGGCCAACCTCCTCGATTACGACCAGTTCTACCAAGAGCACAAGAGGGCCTGATCCGTCAGGTACGCTCACGCCGCCGCGGGCTCCCGCGGCGGCGCTTTTGCGCTCAGCGGGGCAGCCGGTCTGCCCGGACAAAGGGCTCTATGGGCTCCTTCTCCAGGAGGATCCCATATTTCGAGGGCCGGCGGTATGCGTCTCCGAATGCCTCCTGGGCCCGGTATGTCCGGAGGGCCTCCAGGTCCAGTTCCGCGAGATAGATCCCCGGCTCCCCCGGGGCCTCCAGCACGCACATGTCCCGCTCCCGCTCGTGCAGCCACGCCATGCCATCCATCAGGGTGGAGCGGCCGTTGCAGTCCGGCTGGCCGGCGGGGTAGTTACAGGTGGCGATGGCGGCCATGTTCTCGAAGGCCCGGGCCCGGAGCTGGCTCAGGCGGTTCAGCTCCATGGGACAGGCGTTGGGCACCAGGATCAGCTCCGCCCCCTGGAGCATGAGAACCCGGGCGCTCTCGGGAAACTCCCTGTCGTAGCAGATCATGGCCCCGGTGCGCACCGCACCCTTTACGGTGTCCAGATCCACGGTGTAGAAGGCATCGCCAGGGGTGAGCACCCGCTCGTCTCCAAAAGCGCAGGTGTGAACCTTGGCGTAGGTCAGGACAGGCGCCCCGTGCCGGTCCAGCAATACCAGGGTGTTCCGCACCCCGGACCGGTGGTCCTCCAGCAAGGTGATGCCGATGGCCATGTTCAGCTCCCTGGCCAGATCGGCAAAGTGGGCCACATAGGGGCCGTCTGCGGGGACGGCCAGCGACCGCAGAGCCGCTGGGTCCTGGGGAAACTGGTATCCGCAGCTCCACATCTCCGGGAAGAGGGCGATGTCCGCCCCCAGCGCGGCGCTCTGCCGGCAGGCCGCCTCTCCGATGCAGATCTGTGCATTCAGGTCCGGCCCGGGCATGAGCTGCAGCAGGGCGATCTTCAGTGCGGTGCTCATTCTATCTTCCCCTCCTCAGGCAGCCCGAAGCACCGGCGGAGGAAGGCCACTCTCCGGTCCACGCAGGCCCGGACAATGGAGCTCTGGAGCTCGATGTCGAAGCCGTGGATGGTGCCCTTGGTCTCGTTCAGCTCCGCCGGAATCCCCTCCCGCTGCAGGGCCTCCGCCAGCAGCGTGCCGCCGTCCCGAAGGCAGTCGAACTCAGCGGTCTCCACATAGGCCTGGGGGAATCCGGCCCAGGAGGCGGTCTCCATGGGGCAGTTGTCCTCGTGGACGCCGGCGCCGGGATTTTGGGTATACAGCTCCCCATACCGGTCCATGTCCCTGCTGTTGCACATGGGGGTGTCCGTAAAGCGGCGAATGGACGGGGTGTCCTTGGCCCCGGTGGAGGGGTACATCAGCAGCAGTCCCGCCGGCATGGGAAGCCCCCGCCGCCGGGCCATAAAACAGACGTCCAGGGCCAGGGTGCCGCCGGCGCTGTCTCCCCCTACCGCGATCCGCTCCCCATCGATGCGCAGGGCTTCCGCCCGGTCCCGGAGATAGAGGTATGCCGCCCAGCAGTCCTCCGGCCCCGCAGGGAAGGGGTATTTGGGCGCCAGCCGGTAGTCCGGGAACAGCACCTGGCAGCGGGCCCGTTTGGCGTACTCCCGGGCCAGGGCGTAGTGATACGGCGCCGCCGGGATCACAAAGCCACCCCCGTGGCAGTATAGCAGCGCCGGAGACCGGGCAGGAAGCCCCTCCGGGGTATACAGCAGGGCCGGGATGGCGTTGCCGTCCCGCCCGGTGACGATGTGCCGGGAGACGGCTACCCCGTCCCCGGACCGCTCCAGGCCGAAGAGGCCGCCCATGCTCTTCTGCAGCAGGGGCAGCGTGGCGGCGTTCAGCGGCGGATTCATGTTGGCCCATCTCCGGAAGTCCGGATGAATGGGATAGGCGCGGCGTTTCACGATGGCACTCTCCTTTCTTTTGCCCAGAATAGCACAGACCGCTCTCGCAGACAACCCTCTCCTGCAATCCGTTGGGCCAGGGCGCGAGAATACACTGTACCATCCCAGTGGAAAAGCCCCTCTCCAGGATGGGTCCAGAGAGGGGCTTGCCGGTATTGATGTATGCTGCGATGTCTGCCCTCAGTCCTGAGACGGCACCTGCTGGTACTTCTGCTCCCGGTACGCCTTGGGGGTGGTACCCGCAATGCGGCGGAACAGGCGGCTGAAGTACGGCATGTCCGTGATGCCGATCTGGGCGGCCACAGACTTGATGGGCAGATTGGTGGTCTCCAGCAGCCGCTTGGCGTGGTTCACCCGGGCCCGGTTCACGTACTCTGTGAGGGGCACACCCATCTCCTTGCGGAAGAGGGTGGAGAGGTAGCTGGAGTTGATGTTCAGCTCGGCCGCCAGGGAGCTGAGGGACAGATCGGCGGCGATGTCTGTGCTCACATAGGTGATCACCCGGCGCACCGCATAGCTGTGGCCCTGGAACCGATGCTCCTTCACCATGGAGCAGTATCCCAGCACGGTCTTGCGGATGAAGGCGACACAGTCCTCCTCCCCCTGCAGCGTGCTGATCTCCTTGTTGCACTGCCGGAAATAGGTGTCAATGTACACGGGGTGCACCCCGGACTGCTCGGCGGCCTTGCGCATCAGGGTGTTCATGGCCACCATGTCGTAGCGGAAGGCCTGGGCATCTCCCGGGATCTGCCGGGCGCTCATCAGCTGCAGCAGGCGGCTGATGGTGTCCAGGGCCAGGTTGTCGTTGCCGTTGGAGATGGCTGTGAGGATCTGGCCCTCCAGTTCAAACCTCTGCTCAATGTGGCGGACGTTGAGAAACGGCTTCTCCGGGATGCGCACGCTGGCGCCGAACAAGTCGTTCCACTGCGCCGCATTGGGGTAGGTGATGTGGTCGATCTGATAGCGCCCCTTGCCGAACACGTAATCTGCCCCCACGCAGATCAGGCGCTCAAAGAGGCCCTGGTCGTGCATCAGCGCCAGTCCGGAGTAGTAGTTCTCCATGGAAGTGCGCAAGGTCTCTCCCAGTTCCAGCTCCCGCAGCAGCTTTCGAATCCGCTCCGGCGTCATGCGCTGGAACAGCACCGGGCCAACCACCAGCATCTTCTCCTCATTGGGCTGGCGCAGCACCACATAGCTGCAGTGGAAGATGTCGTCCATGAAAATCACGCGGCTGGGCTCTATCTTGCCCAGCCATTCGCGGACCTTCTCCGATGCGTCTGCGATGCCCAAGATCTCTCTTCGCAGTCCTTGATCCAGCGCACCAGGATCCCCGTCTGCTAGAGAGAAGGAGGTCACCGGCACACTGGCTGCTGCAAACAACTCACTTACCAAATTTGCGATAGCCGGATCCAACCCTGCAATCACCATTCCGCTTGTCTTTGCTTCTTCCAAGGTAATGCGCTCCTCTCCCTGTCCAATTTTCCGTATGCGCCACATGCATTTTACACAACGGTTCGGATATTGCAAGCGATTCCAAAGAATATCCAATAAAGACTAAAAATCCGTCTATTCTTTTTCAGGATTTTCGGCTCTGTGTACCGCCAAAGCCCGTCCAAACCGGGGGAAACACCCATCTGGCCCGGCGCAATCCCCCTAAAGCCCCGCTGCCTCTACTGCTGCCCGAAGTCCTCATCCACCGCGAGCCAGTCCGTCTCCTGCAGCAGGGCCGGGTAGCGGAAGCAGGTGGCCAGGTGGTCGTTGATGAGCCCGCAGGCCTGCAGATGGCTGTATATCGTCACCGGGCCCACAAACTTCATCCCCCGCTGCTTCAGGTCCCGGGAGATCTTCTCCGAGAGGACGTTGGAGGCCGGCATATGCCCCTCGCTGTGGCCCCGGTACAGCAGGGTCTTATTTCCGGTCCAGCCCCAGAGGTATGCGGAGAAAGAGCCGAACTCCCGCCGGATCTGCTGAAACACCTGGGCGTTGGAGATCACGGCCTGGATCTTCCGCCGGGCGCGGATCATGCCGGGCACCGCCAGGATCCGCTCTACGTCCTCCTCGCCGAAGGCGGAGACGATTTCAAAGTCAAAATCCGCAAAGCAGGACGCCAGGATCTCCTCCCGCTGCAGGATCAGGTCCCAGCTGAGCCCGCACTGCATCACCTCCATGGTGAGGTGGTGGAACTGCATCCGGTCCTCCCGCACCGGGGTCCCCCAGACGGTGTCGTGGTACCGGGTCTCCTTCTCGTTGATGAGACACCAGGGGCATCTCTCCATATGGCATCCCTCCGAGATAGCATAGTATCATGATATCTGCTCATCTGCAAGTGATATCTACCTAAAATTCAACAAAACTGCATATTTCCCAAACTATTTCCGGTCTCTAGACAATTGCTCTTTTTAGCTATTTAATGTACTATTTTCATCAGTAAAGGCTGAAATAACGCTGAAATCAAGTGTGCAGACAGCTGGATGGATGCATGGGGCTTTCCCGCACCCTGCTCTTCTGCGCTGCATTCTCCCGGAAATCGACTTGCATTTTTACGCTCCAAGGTGTACCATGGGCGCATCCACCGCACAATTTTGAATCTGGAGGTCTCATCCTATGGACGTATTGGAAGCCATGGCCCGCCGCAGTTCCACCCGGGCATACACAGACCAGCCCCTCACCGAGGCAGAGCTGGACACTCTCTTCACCGCCGGTCTCCAGGCCCCCACCGCCACCAACCGGCAGGAGATCCACATCACCGCAGTGGCCGGGGACAACCCCATTCTCGCCGAGATCGAGGCGCACAAGAACGCCATGTTCGGCCAGAACCCGCCGGTGAACTTCTACTATGGCGCTCCCACCGTGCTGATCCTCAGCGGGGAGAACGCCTTCTCCTGGACCCCCATTGACGCCGGCATCGCCGTGCAGAACATCGCCCTGGCCGCAGAGGGTCTGGGCCTGGGCAGCGTCATCATCGGCTGCATCAAGGGCCCCCTCACCAGCGACAAGGCCCCGTACTACGCCGAGAAGCTGGGCTTCCCCCAGGGCTACGGGTACCAGATCGCCATCGCCGTGGGCCACAAGGCCGCGGAGAAGGAGCCCCACGCCCTGGACCGCAGCAAGGTGAACTGCATCTGATCCCCCAAGACATTGCAAAAGAGCATCCCGGCCCGGGATGCTCTTTTGCCGTCTCTGGGGAATTACCCCATCCAGCCCGCCGCCTGCAGGCAGCGGACCACCTCAATGTGGGTGAGGAAGACCACGTCTTGCGCCTCGGAGACCCGGCGGAAGAGGTCCTCCATGGGACCCCACAGGTTCTCGGCGTCCAGATCATAGGTGTGCCCCACGATCTGACACACCGCCGGGCAGGCATCGGTCTCCAAAAAGCCCTGTACAAACGCCTCCAGGTGCTCTTCCAGGTGGAAGATGCCGGCGGTCCAGTAGAAGGGATCCCTTGGCGGGGTGTAGCTGTGGCTCACCTGGGAGATGCGGGCATAGGAGAAGCCGCACCGGCGGGCGCAGTCTGCCATGAGGGGGCTGTAGAAGTCAAAGGGGGCGGCAAACCCGGCGATCTCCCGGCCGAAGAGTTGCTCCAGATTGGCCTTGTCCTGTCCCATCTGCCAGAGGATCTCCCCCTCCCCCGCCGTATCCAGGTACGGGTGGGTGAGGGTGTGGCTGGCCACCTCATGCCCATCGTAGAGGTGGAGCACGGCCTCCGGCGGCAGTCTCTTCACCACCATGCCGCTCTCGTGGGTCCACGCGAACTGCTGGTACATCAGCTCGGAGTTCAGGTTGAAGGTGCCCTTCAGGCCATATCTGTTCAGCAGCTCCACAAAGCGCACGTCCTGCAGCACGCCATCGTCATAGGAGAGGGTGAAGGCCTTGGTCTTGCCCCCTGGAAACGGTCCATTCATCGCGGAGTCCCCCTTGCAGGTTACTGTTTCGTCTGCCCCCATTGTATCAAAATCTCCCCAGACCGGCAATCCCTATTTTCAAGACAGCAAAAGGCCGGGGGCCCGGCACCCACTTGGTGCCAGGCCCCCGGCGATCTGAATCACTGGGGAGATATGAGAATTACTCGATCTCCAGCTTCCGGCTCTGGGGCAGCTCGGGCTGCTTCTTGGGGAGGGTGAGCTTCAGCACGCCGTCCTCATACTTGGCCTTGATCTGGTCTGCGGCCACACCGGAGATGTCAAAGGAGCGGGAGTACGAGCCATAGGACCGCTCCACATGGACGTAGTTCTTCTTCTTGTCGCTGTCCTCGTGCTCGCTGTGGCGCTCTGCGCTCACCGTGAGGGTGTCCCCGTTCAGGTCCAGGTGGATGTCCTCCTTGGCAAAGCCGGGCATGTCCATCTCCATCAGGAAGTGGTCGTCCTTGTCCTGGATGTCGGTCTTGAACTCCGCCAGGTCTCCCCGGCCCACGAACTCGTGGAACGGATCGGAGAAGAAGCGGCGCTCCAGCTCGTCCAGCTCCTGGAACGGGTTGAGGTAGTTGCTGGTCTTATTGCTGCTGACAGGTCTGAGTACGAACATATTGATTCCTCCATATCGATTGTCCCGCCCTGATACGGGGCGCCGCCGGACGGGTGGGAATTGGCGCTCCTTGGAGAGGATTGCCTCTCCCTTTGAACGATATGGAGTATAGCCCGGGAAATCGGATATTCTGTGCTTTTCCTGTGAACAGACTGTTAATTTTAGCATTCACGCAGAAAGAGTGCTAATACGGTCCGTAGAGGAAATCGCTGCCACCCAGAGGTTCAGTACTCGTACTTGATGTCCTCCTTGCGGAAGTTGTACCGCCGCAGGTACTCCTGGAGGTCCTTGTCGTCCCGGACCAGCATCAGGTCCCGAAACGGCCCCTTCTCCCCCTCCCGGTATCCCGCAGTCTTCTCGCCGGTACAGATGCTGACCCGGATCACCGGCTTCTTCCCGGTGGAGTCGAAAGAGGAGGTGGGTCTCTTCCCGAATCCGAACATCCCGCTCACCTCTTTTCTCTCTGCAGCTGGGCCAGCAAGCCCCGGCACCCGGCCTCGATGTCCCGCCAGGCGGCATCGAAGTCGTCCGTATACCAGGGGTCCGCCACATCCCGGTTGCTGCCGGCGTACTCCATCATCCGGTGGATCTTCCCCTGGGGGTCCCCGCCGCAGATCCGCTGCATGTTCCGGATGTTCATCCCGTCCATGCCGATGAGCAGGTCGTAGGCGCTGTAGTCCCTCCGGGTGAGCTGCCGGGCGGTCTTGCCCGCGCAGCCGATGCCGTGCTCCGCCAGCTTCCGGCGAGCCGGCGGATACACCGGGTTGCCGATCTCCTCCGTGCTGGTGGCGGCGGAGGCAATGGAGAACTCTGATGCCAGGCCCGCCTTCTTCACCAGATCCTTCATCACAAATTCCGCCATCGGGCTGCGGCAGATGTTGCCGTGGCAGACAAACAAGATACGCGTCATAGGCGATCCCCTTCCTGATAGCCGGCGCGAGCCGGTTCCTTGTATTCCCCATTGTACCAAAGTCTCTCCCTCCAGGCAATCCCAATTTTCGAGACAGCAAAAGGCCGGGGGCCCGGCACCCACTTGGTGCCAGGCCCCCGGCCGCATGTGTCACTGGGGAGATGGGAAATTACTCGATCTCCAGCTTCCGGCTCTGGGGCAGCTCGGGCTGCTTCTTGGGCAGCGTGAGCTTCAGCACGCCGTCCTCGTACTTGGCCTTGATCTGGTCTGCGGCCACGCCGGAGATGTCGAAGGAGCGGGAGTACGAGCCATAGGACCGCTCCACATGGACGTAGTTCTTCTTCTTATCGCTGTCCTCGTGCTCGCTGTGACGCTCTGCGCTCACCGTGAGGGTATCGCCGTTCAGGTCCAGGTGGATGTCCTCCTTGGCAAAGCCGGGCATGTCCATCTCCATCAGGAAGTGGTCGTCCTTGTCCTGGATGTCGGTCTTGAACTCCGCCAGGTCTCCCCGGCCCACGAACTCGTGGAACGGATCGGAGAAGAAGCGGCGCTCCAGCTCGTCCAGCTCCTGGAACGGGTTGAGGTAGTTGCTGGTCTTATTGCTGCTGACAGGTCTGAGTACGAACATATTGATTCCTCCATATCGATTGTCCCGCCCTGATACGGGGCGCCGCCGGACGGGTGGGAGTTGGCGCTCCGTGGAGAGGATTGCCTCTCCCTTTGAACGATTTGGAGTATACCGCGAGAAATAGCATCTTTTGTGCTATTTCTGTGAACAGTCTGTTAATTTTAGCACTCACAATCCAAGAGTGCTAAATCCTCGTGGAGTCCACTCTCAATACAGCCCCTCAGAAGGCCCGATTTTAAACCGCCGCCCCTGTTGACGGCCCCCGCCCGCCTGGTGTATCCTGTGTCCGTGGGCACAGCCCAGACCACAAGCGAAAGTGAGGATTCCCTATGGCAGTTCAGCTCTTGGAGGTACATGTAGAGTCCTGTCCCGCGGCGCGGCTCATCGGAAAACGGTATACGGCATTCCCAAACTGGAGTGCGTGGTGGGAGCAGAACTGGTTCTCCGTACTGGAGCGCAATCCGCCCCTCCCCTTCAACGGCAATGCCTATCTCGGCGGCGTGCGCGTTGTGAACGGCCAGCCGGAGCGCTGGATTGGAATGCTCTTCCCGGTGGGCACCGAAGTGCCGGAGGGCTTTTCGCATGTGGATATCGATCCTCTCTCCTATGCCGTGTGCTATCTGCAGGGCCCGGAGGGGAGTGGAGACTTCTTCGCCTGGGACACCCACAGCCTCTGTCTGCAGGAGATCGCAGCCCAAGGCCTGCACCGCAAGGACAACGACTGGTGCTTTGAGCGGTACAACTGCCCCCGGTGGACCACGCCAGACGAATCCGGAAATGTGATCCTGGACTACGCCATCGAGGCGTAGGCACGCCATACCCAACACCCCATTCATCCCACCAAAAGGAAGGACACGCTCATGGAAATCAGACGCATGCACCCCCAGGAGGCGGTCGCCGTCTCGGATCTTGTGGTAGAGACGCTGCGCACCACCAATGCCAAAGACTACTCCCCTGCATATCTGGAGGGGATTGTGCAACGCAAACAGCCGGCGGACATTCTGGCTGAGGCGGAGCACTTCCACTTCTACGTGGCGGTGGACGGAGACCGCATTCTCGGCTGCGGCGCCATCGGACCGTACTGGGGCTCCCTCACGGAGAGCAGCCTCTTCACCCTTTTTGTCCACCCTGCACACCAGGGAAAGGGCATCGGCAGACAGCTGATTCAGGCCCTGGAGCAGGATCCGTATGGCCTGCGGGCCCAACGTATTGAGGTCCCCGCCTCCATCACCGCCGCCCCCTTCTACCGCAAGTGCGGATACCAGTACAAGCCGGGGCACACGGAACCGGATGAGGAGGGGCTGCTGCGATTGGAGAAGTTCCCCGTACAGTCTGATACACCCCCTGCGCCCCGCGAACAGCCTTAGGGAGAGGTACAATACCTCCAAAGACGAAAAGACAGGCCCGATGGACGGCACAGTGCCGCCCATCGGGCCTGTCTCTGTTGTCCTTCCAGCCCTTGGCCGTCCGCTACGGTTTCAGCGCCGTGATCGGCACCACAAACACCCCATCCGGTCTCTGATACGCCGCGCTGCTCAGACCACAGATCACACCGAGCACCGCAGGAGGTTTTCCTTCCGCTTCCTCCAATTGCTTTTTGATCTTCAGCAGGTTAGCAGCTGCAGTGTCAATCTGGTTTGCCCCCAGCTTGATCTCAAATGCGCACCACGTACCATCGCGCAGTTCTATCACTGAATCAATTTCCTGATTAGCATAGTCCTGGTAATGGTAGAGATTGGCTTCAAAAGCTTCTGCGTAGATCCGCAGATCGCGCTCGCACAGAGCCTCAAAGAGAAAGCCCAGGGTGTTGAGATCTCCCAGCAGAATCTCTGGCGTTGCCTTCAATAGCGAACAGGCCAGAGACGGATCTGCTAAATGTCTCTTTTCCACTTGCTTAATGCGCAGGCGGGATCGGATGTTAGAAGAAAACGGCGGTGTATTATCAGTGAGGAAGAGACGCTTGAAGATATCCAGATATGCTGCTACAGTAGAAGCATCCATATCTTCGTCATCCACTTTACTGATATCCCTCACAAGGACCTTGTTCGAGGCGGTGGTGCTCTCATTTCTTGCGAGAGACTGCAGCAATAAGCGCATCTTTTGGGTATCCCGCTTTACACCGTCCACTCTGTACACGTCATCATCGATGACCGCGTCCAGATAGTTCATGGGCAAAAGCGCAGCCCGCTCGGCTGTCAGGCCAAGGCTTTCTGGCCAGCCGCCGCGGATGATCAGCGTAATCAGTGTCTGCAGTTCTACCTCTCCAAACATCGCCGGATTGATCTCTCCATGGCACAAGGCCTCCAGCGACACATCTCCACTGGAGTCCCCAGACTCGTAGAGGGACATGGGCCGCATCCGCAGTCTGGCGATCCTTCCGGCGCCGCTGTGGAGGATGCCCTTGTGATTCGGCGTAGAAGATCCGGTGAGGATAAACTGGCCCTTTCGCTGGGCTTGATCCACGCGATACCGCACGGCATCCCACAGTGGCGGAACCTCCTGCCACTCATCGATTAGCCTCGGCATCTCACCGTCCAGTACCAATTTGGGAGACATCTCTGCCAGCCGGCGGTTTTGGAAATTTCCAGCCGGATCGCCGATGAAGATGCGGCTCTTGCTGTGATAGGAAGATGTCCATGTTTTACCGCACCATTTGGGTCCTTCAATGCAGATGGCGCCAAAGGTACTGAGATATTCGTCCACTTTGCTATCAATTACGCGTGGACGATAAGTTACTGCTTCCATAGGTAACCCCCTTTCAGCTAAGCCTCTCTCAGTATACCCCATTCCTGCAGATTTTACAACTCCATTCACACAGATTCTTCGTTTTCAATCGTTCAAATTTCCAGATTCCACTCCATCGAATTCTGACGTTTTACTCATTCAAATTCCGCATTTTCACTCACACAGATTTATGATCTTCAACCACACGGATTTCTGCTTTTCAACCACACGGATTTCTGCTTTTCAACCACACGGATTTCTACTTTTCAACCACACGGATTTCAGATTCTCATCCGCACAGATTTTTCGCAGCCCGCAAAACGGGCCCGGCCCGCTGCGTTCTCCTCAGCGGGCCGGGCCTTGATCCCTCTGTTTTGTCTTCTCGCCCTACAGGCCGTACAGTGCGCTGAACTTCTTCTCCAGGTACTCCGCGTACACGTTGGGGTCGAAGGTACCGCAGGCGTTGCGCACCACATCGGCGGGCTCCAGGAAGCCGCCGTACTGATGTACCTTGTCCCGGAGCCAGGCCGTGACCTGCGTCAGGTCTCCCCTGCCCACCGGGCCCCAGACATCGATGTCCTGCTCCATCCGCTGGAGCATCTGGGCGCCGTAGGCGCTGCCCAGGGCGTAGGTGGGGAAGTAGCCGATGGAGCCGCCGGCCCAGTGGACGTCCTGGAGGCAGCCGCGGGCGTCATCCGGCACATCTACGCCCAGATACTCCTTGTAGAGGCGGTTCCACTCCGCCGGCACATCCGCCACCTTCAGGCTGCCATCGATGAGGCGCTTTTCGATCTCGTAGCGCACCATGATGTGCAGCGGGTAGGTGAGCTCGTCCGCCTCGGTGCGGATGAGCCCCGGCTGGGCCTTGTTCACCGCCCGCCAGAACTGCTCAGAGGAGATGTCCGCCAGCTGCTCCGGGAAGATCTCCCGGACCTTGGGGTAGATCGCCTCGATGAAGGGGCGGGAGCGGCCGATCAGGTTCTCGTAGAACCGGGACTGGCTCTCGTGGATCCCCATGGAGACGCCGTTGGCAAGGCATGTGTACTGATACTCATCCCGGACCCCCATGTCATAGGTGGCGTGGCCGCTCTCATGGATCACGGAGAACATGGAGGAGGCCAGGTCGTTCTCATAGTAGTGGGTGGTGATGCGGGCGTCCTTGTTGTTGAAGGTGAGGGTGAAGGGGTGCTCCGTCTCCCCGATGGTGCTGTGGTTCCGGTCCATGCCCATGACGGACATCAGGTAGTCCGAGAGCTTCCGCTGATCCTCCACGGGGTAGCGGCGGTGGAGAAAGCTGTCCTCGATCTGGGGTCTCTCCCGGACGGCCTGGAGCAGGGGCACCACCCGCTTGCGGAGGGCGGAAAAGAAATCATCCAGATACGCCGTGGTGGCTCCCCGCTCGTACTCATCCAGAAGGGCGTCATAGGGGAGCTTGTTGGGGTCATAGTAGGCGGCAAAGCGGATGTTGTACGCCACAATCTTCTCCAGGTAGGGCTGGAACATGGCGAAATCGCTGCTCTCCTTGGCACGCTTCCAGATGTCGTTGGCCTCGCTGGTAAGCCGTTGGAATGCCACAAACTCCTCCTGGGGGATGCGGGTGCTCTTGTCGTAATCCCGCTTCAGCACCTCGGTCTGGCGGCGCTCCGTTGCAGGCAGCTCCGCCTGGTGCTCCGTGAGGAAGTTGAGCAGTTCTCCCGTCTCCGGGCTGGTGAACTGGCGGTGCCAATCCCCGGCCAGGATGCTCATGGCCAGGGCCCGGCCCTCGTTGGTGTCTCGGGGCGCTACGGTGTCTCCGTCCAGGTTCAGGGCATTGAGGCCGGCGCCGTAGGCATACTGTCTCTCCTGCAGCTCCTTCAGTCTGTGCAGGGCTTCATTCAATTCCATGTGGTCGATTCTCCTTTCCGCAGGGCTGCTGCGGATATTTGAAGTACTGTCTTGGTGGAACACTCAGGACGCCGCATCTCCGCGAAAGGCGTCCAGGGTGGTGAGGGCTGCGCCGCCGGCCATCAGGAGCAGGGCGGCAAAGTACAGCCCGGTGAGGGGCTCGTGGAGCAGCAGGAACGACAGTCCCGCTCCCACAAAGGGCGCCACGGCGTAGTAGGCGCTGGTGCGGGCGGCACCCAGATCCCGCTGGGCCCGGACATAGAGGAAGATGCTGAGCCCGTAGGCCACAAAGCCCAGCAGCATGGCCGCCCCGATGAGCGGGAGCATCGGCAGCTTCTCCTTGGTGAGCAGCCCGATGCAGAGGGAGCCCAGTCCGGAGAAGATCCCCTTCAAGATCACAATCTGATAGGTGCTCTTGTCCGAGATCTTCCGGGTGCAGTTGTTCTCCAGGCCCCAGCAGGAGGCCGCCAGCAGCACGAAAAGGGATCCCGGCGAGATCTGCAGCCCCTCCGCCCCGTCCAGAGACAGCATGGCGCTGGAGATCACGATGAGCACCACAGCGCACCAGAGCCGTCCGCTCACCGGCTCCCGGAAGAGCAGCAGGGCGATAAGGGTGGTGGCCACGATCTCAAAGTTGCCCAGCAGCGCCGCCCCGGAGGCGGTGCCGTACCGCAGGCCCAGCATGAGAAAGATGGGGGCCGCGATGTCCAGCACAATCATGCCGATGACGTAGGGGGTATCGGACTTGGAGAGCCGCTCCGCAGTGTCCTCCCTGCCCCGGCGGAAGAGATACAGGATCCCCACGCCAAAGCCGGCCCCCAGGTACAGCAGCCCCGCCATGATGGTGGGCGGCACACTGCGCAGCAGGATCTTGGACAGCGGCGTATTCAGGGCGTAGAACAGTGCTGCCAAAAGCGCGTACAGCACCGGCAGGACGGCATGGGGTTTTCGCACAGGGATGCTCCCTCTCCGGTGGAATCAGGTCTCAGGGCAGGTTCAGCGTTGTGGTTCAGCGTTGTGGTTCAGCTATGCCTCCACTGGCTCGTAGGCGGCGGCGCACTCCCGGAGCTTCTGGATCACGTCCAGGTGCTGGGGGCAGGTCTGCTCGCACCGGCCGCAGCCGATGCAGTCCTTGGCGGTAGGGCCGTTTTCCTTGATCTCCAGGTAGCTGTTTCTGGCCTTGTCCATCTGGTTCCAGATGAGCTCCTTGTTCCGGGCGGCGAAGATCTGGGGAATGGGCACATGCTTGGGGCAGCCGGCCACGCAGTACTTGCAGCCGGTGCAGCGGATGCTGTCCACCTCGCTGAGGGCCTTCTGGGCATCCCGGATCACCTGCTGCTCCGCCTCGGTGAGGGGCTGGAAGTGCTTCATGTACGAGACGTTGTCCCGCACCTGCTCGGTGGAGGACATGCCGGAGAGCACCGTGCGCACGCCCTCCAGGGACGCCGCAAAGCGCACCGCCCAGCAGGCGCAGGAGGCGTTGGGATCGGCGGCCTCCAGCACTTTCCGGATGGAGGGGTGGGGATCGGCCAGGGCGCCGCCCTTCACCGGCTCCATCACCACGATGTCCTTGCCGTGCTTTCGGGCCACCTCATAGTTGGCTCGAGACTGCACCCGGGGATCCTCCCAGTCCGCGTAGTTCAGCTGCAGCTGGACGAAATCCACGTCCGGGTGGTCTGTGAGGATCTGGTCCAACAGCTCCGGGCCATCGTGATAAGAGAAGCCCCACCTCTTGATGAGCCCCTTGGCCTGCTGTTCCCGGACAAAGTCCCAGATGGCGAACTGGTCGAAGGGGGCCAGCTTCCGGGAGCTCAGGCAGTGGCAGAGGTAGGCGTCAAAATAGCCGGCGCCGGTGCGCTCCAGGCTGATCTGAAACTGGCTGCGCACGGTCTCCAGGTCCTGGGGGCCGTACCAGGCGCTGAGCTTGGTGGCCAGTTCAAACTTCTCCCGGGGATAGCGCTCCGTGAGAAGGGTGCGCACTGCCCTCTCGCTCTCGCCATCATCATAGACGTAGGCGGTGTCAAAATAGGTCATGCCAGATGCCAGGAAGAGGTCCACCATCTCCTTGCACTGCTCGATGTCGTAGCCCTCTCCCCTGCGGGGCAGGCGCATCAGGCCGAAGCCCAACTTTCCGCCCGTTTGTGTCTCGCTCACGATTAAAAACCTCCTGTATTTCGGCGGCTCCCATACCGTCCTGTTCTGTCCGTCAGTCTGACTGACCGCCGAGCAAGCTCAGCGGGTTCCAATGACACCTACGTACCCCAGTCTTCTTATGAAGAAGTTGAGACCACTTGCGTGGAACTAAACCCATCAGAGGGCATATCCGAAGATATCTGACGGATCCAATCTCGTAGGCCCTTATTCCGGAACTTCGCGTCCAGGCAGTCCGTTACATGCCGCAGACTCTGGGTCTGCTCTCTGAGCGCTTTTACCACTTCATTTCTTCCCGTAATTGGGAGCTATGGTGTTAGGGCTAGATAGTCAGTCTAACCACTGGTTGCTGGGGAAATTAGAAATTACAGACCTGCACGTTGTTGCGTGCGAGGTTTTCCATACATTTGCTGTGGTGTTCTACGAATTTAGAGAAATGCTGGATGCACTTGTTGCGATCCGGTGCAGTATAGTCTTCATTGTGGCACAGAAGAAGATAGGAACTATAGAGATCCCGCTGTACAGACAGCCCGTCCAGGAAGGTGTGCCACCGATCTCCAAGTTTCTTCTTGATGTATGCGTTTGCTAGATGATCGTACTGGCTTGCACGATACATCTTGTTCACTACATGGAACTCGCCACCAGTGCTTTCAAATACCTGTTTCAGCCGTGCAAAAAAGTATCCGGGGCACCGGTTCAAGATGGAATGGCCAAACCGCTTGCGCCGTCCTTGACCGCGTCCGCGTTTGGGCTTATCTTCTGTTGTCGTTTCATTGAGCTGTTTTGAGCCTTTGACGTTGTTAGTGGTTTTGTCCTCTTTGCCGTCCTTGGCCCCTTTGGCTTCAACTTTTCGTTTCACTTCTTCCTGGGAAGGCTTACCTATCTGACCGTAATCCGCAGGCCTTACATCTGTTGTCTCTGCTGCTGTTGCATTTTGAGTCACCGCATCCAGTGTTGGCTGTTCCTGCTTCTTTGCCCGCTTTTGCATGGCTTTCGCGTTGCATGGCTCAATTCCCACACTGTCTGCTATAGCGCGGATTTCATATGCTTTCTGGTTGATTGCCAGATGCCGGTTTATCGCGTTCTTCCGGCAAAGATCTCTATGCCGCTTCTGGAGCTTTTTGTACCGTTTGGATTTCTTCCAGATCTTCTTGCCTTTGCGGATGGTACCGTCCTCATTGTAGTTCTTGGGATTCGTGGCTCTACGGGAGCGGTCCATCGCACGGTAGAGCTCTTTCTCTTTGTACTCATTCTCAAAGGAGGAGTGACCATTCCGTTCTGCGAGATTGAAGGCATCTACCTTATCAAGAGTTGCAAGCTCTACACACTGCGGGCCGAGATCAATACCCACTTCGCCCTTCCCATAGGAATGGCGAGGATTGCCTTTGCTATCGTACTTTTCGCAGGGTTTGCCTTCCACGGTGATATGGCAAAATACACGGAGCTTGCCGCGAATGATTTCACAAGATAATGACACGTAGCAGGGGCGATAGATATCCTGCGGATCACCGCTTTCTTTCCAATGTTTGATGGCACTGTTCTCAATCTCTTCTGGATGCTGGAGATATGCGATGATGCTTGCTACCTCATCTTTTACAAACCGATCTTTCGGCTTTATGATGACGGAGAAGGAATACCGTTTTTTGAGAGTGGTACGAATCTCATGCTTCAGCGTATCAGACACAACCTGCGGAACCTTTTCATCTTCGCTAAGACCAAGCTGTGCCTTCTTTACTGCAAGCTGCTTTTGAAATTCCGCCTCGACATCCTTTGGACCAGCGGCAAGAGCAATAGAACACCAGAGTTTACCTTCTTTGCAAGTGAGGGGAATACCGCGTTCAATTTGCTTTGCACGGATACAGGGGAGATCGCCCTTCTTCTTATAAGACAGGCGTTCTCCATCCCGATAGAGAATGGTTTCTACTCCACGCCAGACATCTTCAGCTATAGTGAGTGCAAAGATAGAATTGAGATCCATCTCTTTTGCGATCTCTTCCATCTGTTTGCGTGCATAGTCCCACGTTACATTGCACTCTTTCTGCATGGCTTCCATCTGTTTGGAGACTTCAGCCTTCTGGTTATCCAGGTTGGACAGTTGCTTTTTGTCCTGCTCTTTTCCAATCTTCTGGGCCAGATCGCCATACTGCTTTTTGAGAGTCTTGTACCTATCCTGATAGATGAGGGCTTTCACCCGCTTTTCCATGATCTCTGTGAGTTTATTCGATGCAATACGCAGCTGGTTTGCCGCGGCAAACAGACGCCGTTTGACATCTTCCGGCATATCAGCCTCGACTACCAAGACATGACGAGTGGCGACCTTACGACGCCCATCCTTGGCCTTCTTATACTCTTTCTCGTCCTCTTCCCGCTTGATCTGTTCTGCGGTCTTCTTTACGTTCGGATCTACCTTCTTCTTCCTGGGCATCGTTTCGCCTCCTTTGCCTTTTGCTCGGCGATATATTTTTGAACGGCTTCTTCACTGATTATACCGATTGAAGAGATAAAATATCCTCTACTCCACATTGATCCGCAGCGTCCATAAAACTTCTTTAGATTTGGGAATTCCTGAAAGAAGCATCACAGCAGACTTGCTTTTTAGACACTGGACAACGGTACATGGCGTCTGTGTATGCAGAGCAGAAACAAACAGGTGTATATGATCAGGCATGACTTCTATGACTTTTATAGTATATCCATACTCCTGGCAAATTTCAAGAAGAATTTCCTCAAGTTTACATCAACAAGCGGTTTCAAGACGCCATACCTGAACTTTGGATACCAGACGATGTGATACTGGATTAGGAAAACGCAATGGTCTGCGTGGTTATACTTTTCGGATCTCATATTCCTCTCCCTTTCAATACCCTCTAATATTACTTTTGCGAAATGGAGAAAAAATATAAGTCCTCAGACGAAAAAATTTTGCCGGGCCAAATTTTGTGGCTTACGGGGTATACATGACCCAAAACTGACCCGGCCCGGGCCATTCATCCCCCAAGTAAACTTGGGGGTTTTCTAGCCTCAAACGTTTTATAACAAATGCAACGGCTGCATGCAACCTGTACTTCACAGTCAGCACTTTTCTACCCTAGTTTCCCCGCATTTCCCTGGGGGAATTGCCGGGGCTTTCCCATCTTTTGGGCCACTGTTCCCCAGTCTCACTGCTGGGTGGACACCGTACGATTTCCGCCCCAGCCGGAGAAAAACCGCTCCTTGAGGTAGGCGGTGCCGGCAGTGCGGATGGCCTCCTCCAGGCCCTTGGAGAAGCGCAGCACCCGGGTCCCATCGTCCGTAAAGGAGGCCGCAGGTCCATAGACCTGGGTAAAGCGGATGTCGCTGAGGGTTACGGCAAGCCTCTTCTCCGCGGCCACCTTCTCCACCGCCTCCAGCACTTTTCGCTTCACCGGCGGGGTCTCCAGGATGGCGATGCCCCGGCGCTCCAGGTCCTCCGGGTCCATGTGCTCCGCCACGGAGGCAGCGCCGCTGATGGCCGCGGACTTGGCCCAGCCCAGAAAGCCCCCGGCCTGGGCAGGCTTCTGGCGGCGGATGAGGGCGGGGTAGTCGCAGGAGACCTGACCCACCGCCAGGACGATCTCCCCGCTGTACTCCTGCCGGATGGAGACCTGCCGCATCTGCACCTCCCCGATGCTGGCGGCCAGGGCGGTGTTCAGCTTCTCCTCGATCTCCGGGGCAAAGAAGTCTGTAATGGTGCAGAGCAGCTCCTGCTGCCGCGCCACCGGCATCCGGGCCAGGATGTCCAGCAGCGCATCCGATGCGGAGTTTCCCATCTTCAAAAGGATCCCCGTGAGATAGCTGTCCTGTGGGAAGGCCTGCAGGCGCTTCAAGAGAGACGGCATCAGCTGCCGGGCTGTCTCCCGGGTGTCCATGGTTCCAATTGTGATCTCCGCTGCCAGCATCGCGCTTCCCCCTTGTCTTTTGTACAGGATACCACATCCAGACACATTTCGCCAGAGGGCACAGGAATTCTTTCCGCTTTGCGCATCCAGCCCGATTCCGTGCAGACGGCAAGCGGTTCCCGCAGAGCATACCGACCACGCAAGAAAATGGAAGGGTTCGCCCCCAACATTGCAGGACACTTGCTGAAAATCCGAATTTCAACTGCAAAAAGCTGCCGAAGATTGGAAATCTCTCTTGAGAACTCCCGCAAAAAGTGATATGATCTGAAGGTACAGGCGGCAGACCCGCCTTCAATCAGAGCTGAAACAGGAGGTTTGAAGATGAAACGACTTGTGGCACTGCTTCTCAGCGTTGTGCTATGTCTCACGATGGTGCCTTTCGCCTTCGCCAGTGGAGACCAGTGGATGAAGAGCGGAGACCTCAGCATGCCTAAACTCAGCAAAGAGGAAATCATCAAGCTACTGGAGGACTCCTCCCTGTACAATGTAGACCAGTTTGACGTCTTTGCCACCGACCCGGATTACACCGAGGGCGAAGTGGGCGAGGTCGAAGAGGAGTTTCTGGACGCACTTCTGGCCCGCGTCAACGCCGTGCGCCGCATTGCAGGTGTCGCCTCCGTCAAGATGACCGATGCGGCCAATCTGGCAGCCCAGCAGGCAGCTACCCTGATCGCCGCCTGTGAGACGCCGTACTACGATCACATTTTCCAGCCGGCGGACATGGCCGACAGCCTGTACAACGCTGCCTACGCTGCCAGCACGGATTCCATCCTTTGGCGCAGCATTCTCTTCACGGTGGAGGATGAGTCCCCCACCTACTTCATCAACTACCTGATGCAGGAAAACATCAATCCGAACTACGTCAATCGCCGGCGCCGCATCCTCACCCCCACCATGACAGAGACCGGCTTTGGTCTGGGCATGGGTCTCGGTCTCGGTCAGGACCAGAATGAGGAGGGCTTCTACTTCGCCCAGCACTACAACAGCGTTGCCAATACCGCAGACTACAACTTCATCGCCTGGCCCTCCTCCGGCAACTTCCCAGTGGGTCACCTGACCTTCAACCGGCCCAATGTGCAGACCGCCTTTGATGCAGAGGACCCCTGGAGTGTAACCCTGAACCCCAACCGCTATACGGTGCCCTCTCTGGACGCCATCTCCGTGAAGCTCACCCAGATGTCCGATGGCCGGGTGTGGAACTTCTCCTCCGTTGGCCATGCGGACAGCCTCTGGGTTAGCGCCGATGACTACGATGGCAGCGGTCCCGCCATCATCTTCCGCCCCTGGGATTTGGACGTGCTGGACGGCCTCTACACCGTGGAGATCTCCGGCCTCCGGGCCAAGGACGGCTCCGCCACCACCATCCGCTATCAGGTGGACTGCTTCGAGCCCGGCGCCTATCAGGTGAGCACTGCCACCGCAGCCGCCGCCAAGACCGCACCGTACTTCACCGATGTGGCGGCGGACTACTGGGCATACAACGCCATTCAGCTGGTCCACCAGGAGAACATCATGAACGGCGTGGAGGACGGCACCGCCTTTGACACCGAAAAGCCCATCTCTCTGGCCGAGATGATGGCCGTCCTGGTGCGGATGTACTACCCGGATGAGATCGTTCAGGACACCGAGCCCGGCACGCCCTGGTATGAGCACTACCGTCAGGCGGCCATGGTCCACGGACTGATCGCGCAGCTCGCCAACGTCTCAGACTGGACCCGCTCCATGACCCGCGGCGAGATCGCCATCATGCTGTACAACATGATGGTGGACCACCAAATCACCCTGCGCAACGAAAACGTGAAGAAGACCGTTGTGAACTCCTTCAAAGACATGAACTACGCGGGGACCGCCACCGCAGACGGCGGCGTACCCTATCAGGACTACAGCATCGGCAATGTGGTGGCATACGGCCTCATGAACGGCGTGGGCGACTCCTTCCTCCCTGATGCCACCTTCACCCGTGCGCAGCTGGCAGCCCTCTGCTGCAACCTGATGTACTGCCTGCCCTTCCAGCCGGAGGAGGCCCCGGCAGCCAGCAATCCCACTCCAGCTCCCACCGCAGCCCCCGAGCCCACTCCGGCACCGGCTGAGTCCGCTGCTCCCGCTGAGTCCACCGCTCCCGCCGAGTCCACTGCTCCGGCTGCGTCTACCGCTCCCACTGAGAGCACAGCACCTGCCGAGTCCACTGCCCCAACTGAGTCTACGGCTCCCGCCGAGTCCACCGCTCCCGCCGAGTCCACTGCTCCGGCTGCGTCTACGGCCCCATCTGAAAGCACCGCCCCTGCCGAGTCCACCGCTCCCGCCGAGAGCACAGCTCCAGCCGAATCTGCCGCACCCGCTGAGTCCACCGCCCCCACCGAGAACGCCAAGGTGAACGAGCTGGTGGCCGCCATCGATGCCAAGGGCAAGAAGATCTCCAAGGCCATCGATACGGGCACCACGCCGGGAACTGCCACCATCACCCATACGGACGACAAACTGGTCTTCCAGTATGTCTGCGCCTGTGACTATAACGAGGGCAACGCCACCGTCACCCTGGAATACGACATCAAGACCCAAAAGGCGGCAGCTCCTCTCACCATAGTCACCCCGCCAACCATTATAGAGAACGTCACGGACGACCTCTTTGGCAAGATCACGGCAACCGTGGACATCAGCACCCTCTCCAAGAGCACGGTCATCCCGTTCGAGACCGAGACAACGATCGATGATTTTCTGCAGTCTGATATAGATAGCGCCACAAGAGCAGCTGCTGAGGCCAAATACGGTGAACTCGAGGAGATGCTGTTGAGCAGCGCAAACGACTATACCCAGTCCGCCCTGGCAGCCTGGAAGTCACTACTGTCTGATGAGGCAAGCGTAGACCTCAAGGACATCGGCTTCACCAGCTACGATGGCTGAGCCCATTTCAACTGCCAATAGCCAATAAGACGCGGCGGCGGCACTGCCCTAAGAGGCAGTGCCGCCGCTGTTTTATTTCCCGTTGTATTCGATCGGGCAATCAAATTCCATCACAGAAGGCCATGATCTCGTCTTTCCTATCAGCCACATCGTCCCTGTTCTCCACAGAGCACAGCCCCAGCCGGCCGCAGCAGGCGATCTCCAGGTGTCCATAGAAGTGCTCAATCGTGTCAAAGATGTGCTGACACTCCCGCATGCTGGTCCCGGTCCGCAGCGCCACCACATAGCCCTTCTTGCCCGGCCGCAGGGCTGCATGGGGTTCATGGGTGTTGCACCACGGGGTGCAGCGGTCTATGAAGGCCTTGAACTGGCCCGGGACATCCGCCCAGTAGGAGGGGGAGACGGACACGATCATTTCTGCCCAGTCCAAGAGGTCCATGATCTTCTCCACATCGTCCCGCTGGACACACTGCGCCGTCTTGTGGCAGACACGGCAGCCCTTGCAGAAGTGGAAACGGAAGTCATCGATGCAGATGCTCCTCACCCCATACCGCGCCGCGAGACAGACTGAGACAATCTTTGAGATCTCCTCCGTGGCGCCGTCCCGCACGGGGCTGCAGTTGATCACCAATGCGTTCATTTCACTCGTCCTCCCTCCGGCTCTGGAAAAGTGTATCCCTTGAGGATTCGCCGGAACACCAGGCACACCGCCACACTCAGAAGCGCCAGGATCAGCATCACCATGGCAGTGCCAGCCTCTTTCCCTGTCCCGAACAGCTGCACCAGCAGTCCGTCCGGCCGAGCCGCAGCCATCCAGGGTTCGCACACCTGATCCACCAGGAAGCCCCCGGTGAGGGTGCCGATGGGGATGGTGAAGAACTGCATCGTATTCCTACAGGCGTACACCCGCCCCTGCATCTCGGCTGGGATGGTGCTCCGAAGGATCACGTCCAGGTTGGCGTTCATGACGGGCACCACGGACCAGCCAATGATCTGGGCAACACACCACCAGACCGGGGTTCTGGCAAAGGCCAGCATCAAGTTTTCCACCCCAAGAGAGAACAACATGGTGCACCAGATCACCATGATCCGGTTCTTGGGGGCGGGCAGGATGGTAACCACAAGGCTGCCGGCCAATGTGGCCACCCCTGCGCACATGGTTACCACACCCAGCACCGCCCTTCCGCCGTTTGTCCGGGCGAGCACATAGGGCGGCAGAACTGCATCGAAGGCGGAGGCCACAAAGTTCACCCCGGCGAGAAAGAGAATCAGCCAGAGGATCATCCCGTGCTTTCGGAGGTACTTGAGGCCCGCCTTGGCGCTGGAGAGCACGCTCTCTTGGGTGTCGTCTGCCCTCCTCTGGACCTGCGGCACCGGTACAAAGCACGCCAGGCCGAGAAAGGCCGCGAGGAAGGTGCCGAGGTCCACCGCGATCACGCCGCCCATCCCCATCGCCGCATACAGTGCCGTGGCGATCACCGGGTGCAGGATGGTGATCAGCGCGTTGGAGAAGGATTTCAGCCCACTGGCCCGCTGGTACTGCGTCTTTGGGGTGATGAGGGTGAGGGTAACCTCGCTGGCGGGCTGCTGTACCGTGTTCATGAGCCCGCTCACCGCGTTGAGGCAGTACAGGTGCACCGGCATCAAGGCATTTGCCCGCAGCAGTACCAGGACCACAACAGAACAGCAGGCTGCCAGGGTGTCGCAGACCAGCATGGTTTTCTTCTTGTCCCACCGGTCTGAGAGGGCGCCGGCAAAGATGCTCATCAGCACATACGGGGTGTACGAGCAGATGGAGAGCAGCGCCGTCTGCAATGCGGACCCGGTAGTCTCGTAGAGCCACAGGGTGAGGGCAAAACTGGTCAGGGATGAGCCCAGTTGGGACAGGGCCTGGGTGGACCAGAGGATCAGAAAAGGTCTCATGGTCTTGTTGTTTTCGCTTTTCATGAAGACTTTGCTCCTTTGATTTTGTGGATCCAGTGTGCAAAGTCTGAGGATCACCGGCTATTTTGTCTGCCGTATCGCTCCATGCAGTCTCCTCAAACCTTGCATGGAGCCCAGACAATCGCTAGAAACAGCAGTGTCCCCTCGTACATCAGGGACCTCCTCTCTTCCAGACATGAACCAGACCGCCGGATGGCAGTCTCTCTATGCGTGATACAAGTACCGGCAGATGGGCTGCACCGAGCCCTGATAGGGTCCCGGCCCCTCCTTCTCCAGGACAAAGCCGCAGCGCTCCAGCACCTTCCGGGAGGCCAGATTGTCTGAAAGGCAGATCCCCGCGATCTCCGAGATCCCCAGGGCAGGCAGGATCTCCGGGAGAAATGCCTGCACCGCCTCTGCGGCATACCCCTGGCTTCGGTACGCCTCCCCGATGTGATACCCGATCTCCCACTGGTCTGTGTCCTCCAGGGGAACCGCCTGCACCGCCTCTGCGGCATACCCCTGGCTTCGGTACGCCTCCCCGATGTGATACCCGATCTCCCACTGGTCTGTGTCCTCCAGGGGAACCGCCTGCACATAGCCGATGTTGGTGCCGTCCTGCAGCTGCACCGCAAGCACCTGGGGCCCGTTGCCGCTCATCCGGCAGATCAAGAGGAAGGCGATGGTCTCCGAGGCTTCCTCCGGCGTTGCAAAGACCTCGTCCGGGGTAAAGCGGCGGGTATCCTCATCCAGGGAGTTGCGGGAGATATCCTCCGCCATGTTGAGGCGCAATTCGGTGATCTGCAGCCGTTTTGTCTCGATTTTCATAGATTCAGCCTCCAACGGGGCAAAAAGCCCGCCCTTTCGTTGTCTTGTGGACAGAGTATACACGGTCTGCAGGGAGATTGCAACCTGCCGCGCATTCTCATCTCGATCCCTCTGTCTGGCCTATCCTGCCAAACCGTCCTTGTGTCTGCAGAAAATGGAATTTGATCTTGCAGTCTCTGCGGTGAGGGGGTAGAATGCAGTATCATCGGAGAGAGAGGCGATGGTTCATGGGCGTACCAGAAGAGATCCGGCGGGTACCGCGGCCGAAGAACACCGTTGTGGTAGACACCGGCAGCAAGGGCGGCAAACGATATGCGGTGCGGGAGAGAGCCGGAACAAAGTACATCCCAGGTGGCAACCCCCAGCCCATCAGCGGCAAGGTGATCGGGTACATCATAGACGGCAAGTACTGCCCAAGAGAGGAGCCGGTCCAGGAAAGGGCGGAGGCCAAGCCGCAACGGTCGCCGCAGCCCCAGTATCTGACCTACGGGGTCCCTGCACTGCTGCAGCCCATGTCCCAGGATCTGCTGGCACAGCTTACTGCCGTGTATGGTTTGGTTGACGCAGAGAGCATACTGGCTTTCGCATCCCTGGAAGTGATGCTGAAGAGCATCTCTGTGCTGTATCAGTCGGCCGACTTCGAAGAAACCCTGCAGACAAAATACGAAGAGTCCTTCTTTCGCGTCTACTATCCCAATGCCAAACTGTCTCCTCGGCACATATCAAACCTGCACAAGCGGATTCACGCAGACACCCGCAGCAGGCATGTCTGGAATGCAGTTCGTCTGAACACAGTGAAAGAGCGGGAGCACCTTGTAATCAGCAAGGGATACTACACCGTCCGCGATCCCGCATACATAGATGATCCAGACTCGCTTCTGATCCAGGACATCATGGTCTTGTATGCCTATTGTCTGGAGCGGTTGGAGCCGATCTGCTTTGAGATCTTCCCAGGAAAAGCGCCAATAGGCGCCGCATACCGTGCCTTCCTTCTGGACAACGACATCCGGCAGGGCATTCTTCTTACGGATTTAGATTTTCCCAGCGACAACATCCAGGACCTGCTGCAAGATCGCCCCGATCTTCACTTCATCTACGTACTGCCAGACGAAGACCCGCGGATCTCCTCTATCCAGATACCGGGCGAGCAAGATCCGGCGCTGAAGTGCAATCTGGACATTCACTACGGAAAAAACGAGATGCCAGACGGCCACTTTCTCTACGTGTTCCAGGACCTCTCCGAGGACGATGAAGAAGAGGATCCCTTCGATTTCTTCGGATTCTGGACCACATCAGAGGGAGATGAGGAAGACAGGGAAGCGCCTCCCTTAGTGATCGAGAGCGATCTGGATGTTACACCGGACGAACTCTACGACAAGCTATTGAGCAGGATGCGGATGAATCGGAAACTGCAGTACCACAACACACTTGAATGTGTGGCAGCACCACGGTCTTTGATGCGCCCGTACCACTTTGGATCCACCTTTGTGGACTTTCTCGCCTCCATTCTCAAGGACAGGATCTGGCAAAAAGCCGCCGCTGTGAAATCGCTGCAGGACTACTCCTATTCCGGCATCATCAGCGAGCTCAAACTCACATACCGCCAGGCATATGCCCCGCCTCCCACCGGCCGGGATGACCCGTACTGGGATCAGAGACCGGCCTACGGATTTAATGTCCTGGAGCAGCTGGGCGTCATCCCCAAGCAGAAGCGCAAACGGGGCCGGCCGTCCAACAGCGAGGATTCTGAATAATCGCACCAAAACGCACCCGATCTGCGGCGATGGGCTGCTGCCTGGCCTCAGGCAGCAGCCCATCTTCTATTCGGATGCGGTGTGTCACCCTGTCTCCAGGGACCGCTTTCAAGCAAAAATGGTCAGGGGTTCTTCCTGGTGTGCTCCCGGATCACCTGCATGATGGCCTTGTCATCGTAGAAGGCGTAGATCACCACGGAGATGGCCACAAACACCATGGCCACCAGTGCGGTCTGCCGGATGCCCTCGCTGGTGGCGGCGCCGGTACCGTCTGCCCCCTTGCCCAAAAGCAGCGAGCAGCACACCGCCACAATGGCCTGGCAGAGTTTGTTGGCAAAGTTCCGGGCGGCAAAGAACATGCCCGCCCGGTTCTGTCCGGTGAGGATGGTGTCGTACTGGGCCAGATCGGCGAAGATGGAGGCAGGGATGATGTTGGTGATGGCGATGGGGAACGCGATCACAAGGCCGATCAGGATGGCGAAGGCGGGCCCGCCGATGAGGTTGATCACCACCTTGTAGTTGAAGATGGCGCAGTAGAGGATCACGTAGGTGATGCAGGCCCCCAGCAGCATGGGCTTCTTCCCCACCCGCCGGGCCAGGATGTTCACCAGCGGGTATGTCATGACGCCCACGGCGATGGAGATCACCGAGACGATGGTCACCCAGGTGTCCCCCAGGGCCAGGAGGTTGGTGATGTAATACACCTCGGCGGTGTTGAAGAAGGTGAAGGCGATCCACATCACGAGAAAACCCACGGTGATGATGGCGAAGTTGGGATAGGAGGCAGTGGCCTTCAGGGCGTCCCAGATGGACTGGTGGTACGGCTTGGACTCCACGTAGTCCTTCTCCCGGATCACAAAGGAGGGGATCAGGGCCGCGATGGCGCCAACCACGCAGAACACGGAGAAGGGAATCCGCAGGGCCCAAATCTCCGCCACGCCGCTGCCCATGAGCATGCTCTTGAACATGGAGGTGCAGAACACCAGGGCGCTGGAGATCACGTACAGCAGGCTGTTGATGGTGTACAGGAACACCCGGCGGGCGGGGTCTGTCATGACCTCCGCCTGGAGGGCACTGTACGGGATGTTGTAGAAGGTGGAGGCCAGGTAGTAGAGGATCAGCATGGCGCCCACCCACACCGCGTTCACCATGGACGTGCCCTGCACCGGCGGGAAGAACACCAGCAGGCACAGCAGTCCATAGGGGATGGCGGCCCAGCGCATGAACACCACTCGGCGGCCCAGAGGAGACTTGCAGTTGTCCGAGAGGCTGGCCACCCACGGGTCTGTTACCGCGTCCACCACGGTGCCGATACCCCGGATCACCGCCATGGTGAGGGCAGCGTTCAGGAAAAACTGGGGCAAGGTGGTGTTGGAGTTGGTGGGGATGAAGAAGGTGAGCAGATAGCTCGTGATGATGCCGCCGATGAGGCCCCGGGAGAAGTCTCCCAGACACAGGGCAAAGATGCGGCCATTGGTAATCTGTTTCATGATGTGGGCTCCTCTCTCTCCAAGGTCAGGAACTTGTCCCGCAGGGCCTGCTTGAACTTCTCCGGCTCCTCCCCCAGGGGGCCATGGGCGGAGTGCTCAAACCAGATGAGGTCCTTGTCCGGCGCCTCGATCACATCGTAGTACGCCTGGATCAGAGAGGACGGGGTGTTCTGGTCCAGCCGCCCCTGGAAGATGTAGTACGGCATGGCAAAGGTGTGGGGTCCCTCCAGGAAGTTGTAGTGGACGATGGTGGGCCACATCTGCATGAGGCAGATGGAGTACCCCTGGGCGGTGCCCCACTTCTCCCGGAGAGACAGCTCCTTGGACTTCAGGATGGGCAATACCGTCCCCTTGAAATAGCCGGTCTTCTTCACGCTGTGGCCCCCGTACTTGCTGAGCAGTCTCCGCTGTGTCATCAGGCCCTCGAGCACCGGCTCATACTGTCCCTCCACCGGCGGGCCGATGCGGTTCAGGGTAGCGATGTCCTTCAGCTTGCCCGCCTCTATGGCCTTGTCCATGGTGTAGGCCCAGCTGCGGTTCTCGTTCTCCACCCCGTCCACCACCTGGCCGTACCCGATGTACCCCGCCACCTTGTCCGGGTAGCGGTCGCAGACGAAGGTGCCGAGCTCGGTGCCCCAGCTGCCGCCCAGAAGGTACACCTTCTTCTTGCCGAGGGTGCTGCAGAGCCAGTCGATGAGCTCCCCGCAGTCCTCCACCAGCCGGTCCAGGGTGAGGGTCTCAGGCGGGCAGTCGAAATAGGATCCGCCGGTGCCCCGCTGGTCCCAGGCCACCACGATGAAGTCCTCCGCCAGATCCAGGTGCCGCTCCGCGATTCCGTGGCGGTTGGGGATGCCGGGCCCGCCGTGGAGAATCAGCAGCACCGGGTTTTCCGGGCGGCTTCCCCAGAGGTGGACCGTCTGGGGCAGATCCCCCAGCACTACCTGGTCTTTCCGGTCTATGGTAAACCGCTTCTCGGGCATGGCCGATCTCTCCTTCCAGCGTCTGCAATCTCATGTGTTTCTGCACCCAGTATACCAGCCTCCGGCCCGCAAAAATTGATGGATCGACCATTTTTCTTGTCAATCTGTCCTTTTCTTCCAGGATTTCTTGCAGCGGGCCCCCGGTGCCGGTACAATTGAGGCAAATTCCACTGCAGGAGGGATGCTTCGTGACCTTTGATATCAACGCCCCGATTCTCTTTGTGCTGGCCGGCATCATCATCGCCGCCGTGCTGGCCCAGTCCGTCTATTTCCTGGTGAAGGCCTGGCGCCGGGCCGCCGCCATCGGGATGGACATGGCCAAACTCAAACGGATCGCCCGCACCGCCGCGGTGTTCACCATTGCCCCGGCGGTGGCCATCGTGATCAGCGTCATCGCCCTGGCAAAAGATCTGGGGCTGCCCCTCCCCTGGCTGCGGCTCAGCGTGGTGGGCTCCATGTCCTATGAGACCATCGCCGCCACCAACGCGGAGAGCGCCATGGGTCTGGTCTTCGGACAGGTCTCCTCTCTCACCGCGTCCCAGTACGTCACCATCGTGTCTGTCATGACAGTCAGCATCATGGTGGGTATCTGGCTGGTGCCCCTCATCGGCAAGAAGCTCCAGACCGGCCTCATCTCCCTGGAGAACCGGGACAAGAAGTGGAGCGACATCTTCTCCTCCGCCATGTTCATCGGCATGATCTCTGCCTTTCTGGGCTATGTCTTCTGCGATTTCTCCACCGTCTTCTCGGGGAACCTGTCCGGCCTGATCCCGCCCCTGGTGATGCTGGTGTCCGCTCTCGTGATGTGCCTCTGCGGCATCGCGGTGAAGAAGATTCAAAAGCCCTGGATCTCAGACTACGCCCTGCCCATCAGCCTGGTGGTTGGAATGGCCAGCGCCATTCCCATCACGGCACTGCTGCACTGAAGGAGGTACCTGTGATGCACAAGAAGCTCTCCTATATGGACTCCGTCCACCGGGACGGCCGGATCTGGAACCTCTCCATGATGGTGCTGCTGTTCCTCTTTCCCATCGCCATCATGGTCCTCTATCACGCCTTGCCGGACTGGCACGGCTTTCTCATGGGTCTCATCGCCACCGCTCCCATGTACTGGGCCGTGGCGGTGGTGGAGACCTTCACCTACGTCCCCATGCTCGGCGCCGGCGGGTCCTACCTGTCCTTCGTCACCGGCAACATCTCCAACTTGAAGCTGCCGGTGGCCCTGAACGCTCTGGAGCAGGCGGACGTGAAGGTGAACTCCGAAGAGGGCGAGCTGGTGTCCACCATCGCCATCGCGGTGTCCAGCATCGTCACCACCCTGATCATTCTCCTGGGTGTTCTCCTCATCGTCCCCCTCACCCCCATTCTCAACGCGCCCATCCTGGAGCCCGCCTTTGCCCAGATCCTCCCCGCCCTTTTCGGCGGCCTAGGCGTGGTGTTCATCTCCAAGAACTGGAAGATCTCCGTGGCCCCCATTGTGCTGATGCTGGTGCTCTTCATCGCCGTCCCCGCCCTGAATGCCGGTACCGTGGGCATCATGGTGCCGGTGGGCGTGCTCTTCACCCTGGCGGTGAGCCGCATCCTGTACAAAAAGGGCCTGCTGTGAGGAGGGGGGAGAGAAATGCCTGTCCTGATTCTGCTTCTGGTGGTCCTTGTCCTGCTGCTGCTCATCATTGTCCTCCGCACCCTCCGCTTTACCCCGCAGCCCGCCGAGGAGATCCCGCTGGACCCGGTCTCCTTTGACGAGCACGCCGCAGAGCAGTCCCTCGCCGCTCTGGTCCAGTGCAAGACCGTGTCCTACACAGACCACAGCCTGGAGGACGATGGCGAATTTGAGAAGCTCATCGGCCTCTTGCCCACCCTCTATCCCCTGGTGTTTCAGCACTGCACCTTCCAGCGCCTCCCGGACCGGGCCCTGCTGTTTCACTGGAAGGGCAAGGACGCCTCCGGAGACCCGGCGGTGCTCATGGCCCACTACGATGTGGTCCCGGTGGAGGAGGAGAACTGGGAGAAGCCGCCCTTTTCCGCCCAGATTGAAGACGGTGTCATGTGGGGCAGAGGCACCCTGGACACCAAGGTCACCTTCAACGGCATCCTCTTTGCGGCCAACACTCTGCTGTTTCAGGGCTTCACCCCGGCACAGGACGTGTACTTCGCCTTCTCCGGGGGCGAGGAGGTCAACGGCATGGGGGCCGTCCGGATCGTGGAGTGGTTCCAGCAGCACAATATCACCCCGTCCATGGTGGTGGACGAGGGCGGCGCCGTGGTGCAGGATGTGTTCCCGGGCGTGAAAGAGCCCTGTGCCCTCATCGGCATCGCGGAAAAGGGCATGCTGAACCTGGAGTACAAGATCTCCTCCTCCGGCGGCCACGCCTCCGCCCCGGCACCCCACACACCTGTGGGCAGACTGGCCGCCGCCTGCACCAAGGTAGAGAGCCATCCCTTCCCCTTCCACATCACAAAGCCCGTGCAGGAGATGTTCCAGCGCCTGGGCCGCCACTCCACCCTCCTCTATCGGATGATCTTTGCCAACCTCTGGTGCTTCGGCCCGGTGCTGGACCTGGTGTGCAAGAAGTCCGGCGGCGAGCTAAACGCCTTGGTGCGCACCACCGTTGCCTTCACCCAGATGGCCGGCAGCAAGGCCCCCAACGTGATTCCGCCCTCCGCCTCACTGGTGGCCAACATGCGGCTGAACCCGGAGGACAGCGTGGCCTCCGCGGTGGAGTACATCCGCCAGACCATCGGGGACGAGGACATCGCCCTCACCGTGATGGACCACATGGAGCCCAGTCCCATCTCCCGGACGGACTGCGATGGCTGGCACAAGGTGGCCAATGCGGTGGCCGCCACCTGGCCCGGCTCTCTCATCTCCCCATACCTGATGGTCCAGTGCTCCGATAGCCGCCACTACCGGGACCTCTCGGACAAGGTGTATCGCTTCTCCGCCATGGACCTCACCAGCGAGGAGCGGAAGACCATCCACGGCAACAACGAGCGGATCCGCCTGGAGTGTCTGCACCGGTCTGTGGTCTTCTTTCTCCATCTGCTGCAGCAGTGTTGAGTTCCCCACCCATTTTGCCCTTTTCTCCGGGAGAGCGCAGCCGCCGCCATCCGGATGCGCTTCGCCCCGTCCGGCCAACAAAAATACGCCAACAGCCGCCCGGTCCGGGCGGCTGTTGGCGTATTCGGCGGCTTTGCACCGCCAAAATGGATTGTGTTCAGACCCGCTGTCCCTCCGGCGGCCGGTCTACCTGGATCAGCAGCAATATGCCCTCCCGGAGTGAGACCACAGCGGTCTCCCCGGGCAGCACCTCGTTGCTCACCCCGTACTGGTACTCCGGCGGGATCTCCGCGTTGTCCAGGAGGTACTTTGCGTGCTGAATGGTTACCCCGTGGGCGGAGCCGTCTATGTTCAGAAGGGAGAAGAAGCTGCAGGTGTCCGGGATGGAGACCGGCTCCCGGGAGACGAGGGACATGGTGGAGTAGTCGTCATCGATGGCGCCGGTACAGCCCCGGTGGTTCAGCATCACGAGGATATAGACGTTGCCCAGGGTGTGGTCCAGCCTGGCGCCAACCACCCCCACCAGCAGAAAGTCGGTAAAGCCCCGCTGCAGCGCCGTCTTTACCGCGAACACGGTGTCCGTGTCGTCCTTCACCGTGGGCAGCTCGATGGTCTCCACCGCCATGTGGGGGTTCTGGGCGGAGTCAAAATCGCCCACGATCAGGTCCGGCTGCACCCCCAGGGGCTCCAGGTGCCGGAGGCCGCTGTCGCAAAAGATCAGAAAGTCGTCCGGCCGCAGCTTGGACCGGATCCGGGGATAGTTCCCGATGGGGGCCCCGCCGATGATCACACAGCGTCTCATCAGAAACTCATCTCCCATGCCATGTCCCAGAACCCCTTCTCAAAGCGGGAGCAGGCGATGAAGATCTCCTCGATGTGCTGCAGCTGCGCCTCGGTGTAGTCCCGTGTGAGGTCGTCCAGCATCTGCTCCATCTCCCGGTTGGCGCTGGCGTACTCTTCCGAGATGTATCCCTGCACCCAGTCCCCGTAGAAGGGGTGATCTGCCGCGGCGGGGTTGGCGGCCGCCAGCTTTTTCGCCACCACCTCGTAGCTGGTGCCGCAGGACAGGACGGCGGCCAGGATCTCCGCCTCTCCCTCTTCGTACGCCACCCGCAGCATGTACGAGGTGTACGCCAGGTTGGTGAGGGAGCGGGGTGTGCGGGCGATCTCCTCCTGGGTCACGGCAAACCTGCCCATGTAGCCCCGGTGGATGTCCATCTCCGTGCCGGTGAGGATGTTCACGTAGTTGGAGAAGAGGGCGGTGGTGGCCGCACTTCTGGCCTTGGCGATACCGATGGCATACACCTTGGCGTATTCCTGGAGGTAGAGGTAGTCCTGGAGGATGTAGTGGCGGAACTTCTCCCGGGGAAGGGTCCCGTCCTGGATGCCCAGCACAAAGGGGTGCTCATGATAGGAGTCCCACAGCGCCCGGGTGGCCTCCAGCAGCCGGGCGGTGGTACCCTGTCTCTCACCCATGAACGCAGGCCTCCTCTTTGTACACGCCGGTGAGGGCAAAGGCGTGGTTCATGGGGCCTCTCCCCTGTCCCAGGTCCAACATGTCCGCCAGGGCGCCGGAGAGGTAGTCCTTGGCCCGCCGGATGGAATCCTCCAGGGAGAACCCCTTGGCCAGGTTGGCGGCGATGGCGCTGGACAGGGTGCAGCCGGTGCCGTGGGTGTTGGGGTTTTGAATGCGCCTGCCGTAGAACCAGCGGAACTGGCCGGTGGCGGCGTTGAAGAGCAGGTCGTTGGCATCGTTGATGTTGTGCCCGCCCTTCAGCAGCACAGAGGTGCCAGTCTTCTCCCCGATCGCCTTGGCAGCCCTCTCCATGTCCGCCTCCGTGGCGATCTTCTCGCCGGAGAGCACCTCCGCCTCCGGGATGTTGGGGGTGGCCAGATCAGCCAGAGGGATCAGTTTCCCGGCCAGGGCGGATACGGCGGCGTCCTGCATCAATGCAGAGCCGCTGGTGGACACCATCACCGGATCCACCACAATGTTCCTGGCCCCGTACTGCTGCAGCTTGTCCACGATCACCTGGATGAGCTCCGGGGAGGAGACCATGCCGATTTTCACCGCGTCCGGGAAGATGTCCTGGAAGATCATATCCAGCTGCTGGCCCAGAAATGCCGGCGGCGCCTCGTGGATGCCGGTTACCCCGGTGGTGTTCTGGGCGGTGAGGGCGGTGATCGCGCTCATGGCGAACACGCCGTTCATAGTCATGGTCTTCAGGTCTGCCTGAATCCCGGCGCCTCCACTGCAGTCGCTGCCCGCAATGGTCAATGCTGTTTTCATATTCTGCTCCTTTCCGCATGTTCAGCACTGTTTTGTCCGCGACAGACAGTGGTGCCCCCAGTCTGCCGCCTGCCGCGGCGCCTCAGAGAGACGCCGCGATGGTCCAAAAGGAATCGGTGTGCCGGAAGTCCGGCAGGTACACCCGGGAGACGGCCTGCAACGCCGCCTGTCCGGGCTCGTGGGACTCCGCCACCCCCAGCACAGGAAAGCCGTCTCGGGCTGCGGTCTCCGCCGCGTGTACGGCGTCCTCCGCCACCATGGTCTTGTCCCTCTCGGTGCCCAGCAGGTTCAGGGCGGCCCGGTACACCTCCGGCTGGGTCTTCCCCGCGCCCACCTCCGCGCAGGTGACGATCCCCACGAAATACCCGTCCAGTCCCAACCGCACCAGGGCCGCCTCCGTAAGGGCCCGGTCTGTGGCGGTGGCCATGGCCATCTGCACCCCGGCATCTCTGAGCTCCCTCAGAAATGCCGGCACACCCTCCCGGGCCGGGGCGGTTTTGCGGTAGATGTCCTCCACCGCCCGATGGATCCCGTCCACCAGGGCCTCTTTGGACATGGGCACCCCGTACTGGGCAATATAGTACTCCGCCGCCTGCTCCACGGTGAAGGTGCGGAAGTCCCCGTCAATGCCCGGCCGCGGGGTGTACCCCAAAGAGCGGAGGTAGTCCCCGCCCAATGTGTCCCAGCGGTCCATGGTATCCAGGAGGGTGCCGTCCAGGTCCCAGATCAGCCCCTGAATCACGGCTCCAGCATCTCCCGGGTGCGGGCCGCCAGGTTGGCCGCGGCGGTCTGGACGTCATTGGCGGCAAAGATGGCGCTGATCACCGCCACGCCCACGATGCCGGTGCCCTTTAACTGCATCACATTGTCCGCGGAGATGCCGCCGATGGCGATCACCGGGATGGACACCGCCTCGCAGATGTCCTTCAGGGTCTCAAAGGAGACCTCGCTGGCGTCTGCCTTGGAGCCGGTGGGGAACACGGCGCCCACCCCCAGGTAGTCCGCGCCCCGGGCCTCGGCACGCCTGGCCTGTTCCACGGTGCCGGCGGACACGCCCAGGATCTTGTCCGGACCCAGAAGTGCCCGCACATCCCCGGCCTCCATGTCGCTCTGACCCACATGGACCCCGTCCGCCCCCACTTTCAGGGCGATCTCCACGTTGTCGTTCACCACAAAGGGCACCCCCAGCTGCCGGCAGAGGTCCCGGATCTCCACCGCCTCCTGGAAGAAGCCCTCCTGGTCCAGATTTTTCTCCCGCAGCTGCACAAAGGTGGCGCCGCCGCGGACGGCCTGCTCCACATCGTGGGCCAGGGTTCTCTCCCCCAGCCAGTGCCGGTCTGTTACCGCATACAGCAGCAGATCTCGCTTATCGCATATCATACTTTGCATCCTTTCTCAGTGTCTCGCCGTCCATGTTGTATACGGCATCGATGATCCGGTTCCGATAGCTGGCATTGCCCTCGCCGGGCTGCAGGGCGGCATACCCGATCTCCCCGGCAAGGCCCATCATGCTCACCGCCGCGGCCACCGCCTCGCAGGCGTTGTCCCGGTTGGCGGAGAGGTATGCCGTAGCGATGCCGCTGAGCATACAACCGGTGCCGGTGATGCGGCCCATCTCCGGCCGGCCGTTGCGGATCACGTAGCACTGTTTCCCGTCTGAGACCAGGTCTATGGCGCCGGTGATGGCCACGATGCACCCCGCATGTGCGGCAAAGTCCTTGGCAAACTGTACCATCTCGCTCAGGTTGTCCTCGGTTACCGCATCTGCGGCATCGGCGTCCACGCCTCTGGTGCTGCTGCTGTCCACGGCTAGGGCCTTGATCTCCGAGATGTTGCCCCGGATCACATCGGGGTGGCACTGGGCCATCAGCTCCACCGCCGTCTTGGTGCGCAGCCGGCTGGCGCCGGCGCCCACGGGATCCAGGAGAATGGGGTGTCCCAATGCTCTGGCCTTGCCCCCGGCCAGCTTCATGCCCTGGATGGTCTGGGCGTTCAGGGTGCCGATGTTGATGTTGAGGCCGCTGCAGATGGCGGTGATGTCCATCACGTCCTCCGGCTCATCGGACATGATGGGGCGACCCCCGCAGGCCAGGATGGCGTTGGCCACATCGTTCACCGTGACGTAGTTGGTGATGTTGTGCACCAGGGGGACGGAGGCGCGGACGTGCTCCAGGCAGGTATCGAACATACAGATCCTTCTTTCCGAGAGAGTGAGACAACGGAATTGCCGGATACACACAAAGAGAGGCCGCCTTTGGGGCGGCCTCTCGGTTCATCCATGCAGCAAGTGCTGTCTGAATCCTGTTCCTACGTTGGCATTACCCACATCAGGTGAAATACGGTCGAGGGTTGGCCCTCCTCTCAGCCCGGCACACGAGCTCCCGCCAGTTCAGTTGTCTGGGGGAAAGTATAGCCCTGCGGCATGGAAAATGCAAGGGGAAAATGCAGAGGCTCGTCCAGCGATTGCAAGGGTGGCAGGACATACACATCAAGATTTTGGAAAAGCCGAAGAAGGTCTCAAAAGTCCTCCTTTAACAGTCACAGCATTCTCTTCTCGGAGATGTATTGCACAATGCACCATACATATCGTTGAGGGGATAGCAGGATACAATGATCCCCATTGCATCAGTTGGCACGCCAGACAACTGGACATCGTGAGAGTTCCGCCTGTCTGGTGTGCCTTTCCATGCGTGCACCCCGCAGAGGCCACACGAAGAAGCCATTCTCTCTCGTTGTGCGTATTGCACAGGAAGAATCCTTTTTAAAAGTGGAAAGTCAGTACTCCTGCATAGTTGAAGTTTTGTCAGAGTTCTATATAATAAACAAAACATCGTACGGTTAATCGAATTCTCCAGACTGTTCCGGTACAAAGTGGATATGACGTGAAAAATGCCAACGCACCCGGGTGGCAAGGATCTGGTACTGATTTGCCAATTTTATATAACATTTTAGTCGTTTTATGGCACAAGAAAGGACGGGCTTATATGGCCATTCTTTATCAGCGCAACAAGAAAAACGGTGTAACATACGTGTTCGATGCACAAAGTTACTATGTGCCAAGTTTGCATCAAAGCCGGAAGAAAAAGCGGCTGATCGGAAAGCTCGACCCCATTTCAGGCGAGGTGATTCCCACTGGGCCAAGGGGACGCCCTAGGAAAAAGCCGCTTGCACCCGCTGAGGCACAGGAGGCACAGGAGGCCCCGGAAGCCCAGAGAGAGCCCGAACGGTCTGCACTTGAAGCGGCAAAGCTGAAATTGGCAGAATGCGCACAGACAATAGATCAATTGAACAAAACTGTTTCTGATCTAAGAGCAGAGAACGCAGAGCAGAAGAGAACAATTTCGGACTTATCATCAAAAATTGAAAGAATTCAAAGGATCCTCAACGGATAGATTTTGAATTCTAAAATTCGTATTGCGCTGAGATGAATTCTGCTGGCAAGCGATCCAGACCAGGAGAGCTTCTCTCAGACGTTGCCCACGATCTCATCGAAATGCCTGTACTTCTCCATCTCCCTCTGGATGAAAGCGGCGTTGTCCGGGTCGGTGAGTTTCGGCACGCAGATCTTCACCATGTTCTGGATCTCGTAATAGTGCTCGTAGATACCGTTCACGGTGCTGCGGGCCCGGTTCTTCTCCGCCTCACTCCAGGTGACGGTAAACTTGCCATCTTTGTACGCCATCTTCCCCCAGATGCCGCAGATGGGGCACTCCACATCCTCGGTGCCGTTGAAGTTCAACATCCGGCAGTGGCACACCGGGCACACGCCATCGTCCGGATCCCCGGCCCAGGTGTCCACCTGATCGTAAGGCTTGCCGATGGCGTTGGCCACCGCGGTGCCCAGGGAGGCGCAGCGGCGCATGAGATCCCGGTCCAGGATGGGACTGCCGGTGTTTCCCTGGTCGTAGGCGTCCACATGGCCCACGCACTTCTGGAGGAAGGAGAAGTCGAAGAGGTGGAGCATGGGCAGGCCCAGGGCCACCCAGTTGCGGGTGTTGGCGCCGCCCACGGAGATGTACGCGGAGTACCGGTCCTTGCTGTATCGGGAATCCAGCAGCGGCTTGCCCTCGGCGGCCCGCTGCTTGTTGGTCTCCACTACCACGGCGCGGTCGTGGGAGGGGCACAGCCGGTCCAGGAAGTTCTTGAACTGGCCCACGATGCCCACGGCGTACACCGGCGCCGCGATGATGACGCCATCGCAGTCGTAGTAGGCCTCCTCCAGGATGTGGTAGTCGTCCTGCAGGCAGCAGTGGATCTCCGTGTCCCCCCGGTCCCGGCAGCGGGAGCAGTAGTCGCAGGCGTGGCAGTGGTCGATGCGCAGGGCCATGGTGTTGATGAACTGCACATCGGCGCCGGCCTCTTTCGCGGCAAACAGCGCCTCCTTCACCATGATGTCGCAGCGCTCGTTGCGCCGGCCGAACGAGATGCCCAGAATCTTCACAGTCAATTCCCCTCTCAGATACGGTTTGGTTTGCACGCCTTGCACTGCGGCGTGCATCGCTGCCAAAGATTATCACACAAAGCGGGGATTTGGCAACCTATATTTGCATTTCCCTGTCCGCAAGGGGGTCCGCCGGCGATGGAATATTACCCTACCCCTCTGGACAGGCGGACTTCGATGTGCTATGATATCAAAAAGCTGAATTATAATTCAGTAAATCATACTTTACTATCCTTCTATTCAGTTTTTTGATCCAGCAAATTCAGGGGGCGATTTCCGTGCTACGCGGCCGCACAACAGAACTGGAACAGCTGAACGCTCGCTATGCATCCGGCACCTCTGCGTGTCTCGTGCTGTATGGCTGCATGCGGGTGGGCAAGACAACCTTGATCCGGACATTTCTCCAGGACAAGCCGGCCATTTTCTTCTCCGCCGTCTCAGGCACTGCTCTGGCCAATCTCAGGGCCCTCTCCCAGGCGATCTACGCCTTCCAGTCTCCAACCTCCGTGCATACCCCGTTCTACCATCGCCTGGACGATGCCCTCTCCGCGATCACCTCTCTGGCCCAATCTCAGCGCCTGATCCTGGTGATAGACAACCTCTCGTACCTGGTAGACGCCGAACCGGACGTTCTCTCCAAGCTGCAGCAGCGCATGGACGGACCCTGGGGCGCGGCAAAGCTGTTTCTGTTCCTCTGTAGTTCGTCCCGGCGCTTTGTAGAGCGGGATGTGCTGGACCCCAGCAGTCCGCTGGCAGGACACGCCGAACCGATGCAACTTCTACCCCTGCCATACCGGGAGGCCGCCCGCTGGTACCCAGACCGGTCTCCCGCGGAGAACGCCCTGCTCTACGGCGTCACCGGCGGCATCCCCCGCTACCTCACCGAGCTGCAGGGACAGAACAGCATCCGGGATACGCTGCTGGAGCACCTCTTCGATCCCGCCTCGTACCTCTTTGCCGAGCCGGAGCGGCTGCTGCGGCAGGAGCTCCGGGACCTCGCCGTATACAACGCCGTGCTCACGGCCATGGCAGGCGGCGCGGAACGCCTCCAGGAGATCGCAGCGCAGACCGGCACAGACACCGCCGCCTGCGTCAAGTACATCGATGTGCTCACCGCCATGGGGATTGCGGAGAAGCTGCACCCGCTCCCCCGGGAGAGCCGCCGGAAGACCCGCTACGCCATCGAAGACCACTTCTTCCGGTTCTGGTACCGCTTTATCCCGGGCAATTTGCAGCGCATCGCGGCAGGCACATTGGAACAGCTCTATCCCAGCGCAGTGGAGCAGCACCTGGAGGCGTTCATGGCCCCCGTCTTTCAGGACCTCTGCAGGCAGTACCTCATGCACGACCCACAAGATCTCCCCTTCCCCATCCAGGAGATCGGCAGCTGGTGGGGCAGGGACCCCAAGAGCAAACAGGACGTCCGCATCGACATTGTGGCCAGAGGTCCGAAATCACAAAACCAGAGGCAGGAATACCTCTTTGCCAGCTGCCGGTATACGGACACCCCGATGGACACAGAGGATCTGTATCAGCTCCGGTCTCACGCCGCCCTCCTTGCGGACTATAACCACACCTGCCGCTTCTACCTCTTCTCCAAAGCCGGTTTCACCGGTGCGCTCCTGGAACAGCAGCGTCTGGGAGAGGTCCGGCTGGTCTCTCTGGAAGAAATGTACCAGTTTTAATCCCATCTGTGCCAAAAGCTGCACTTTTTCTTCCTGTTTATTGCACATTTCCCATTATTTGTGCACGTTCAAGCTCTTTACTTTATGCACGCCTCAGTGTATAATACGCCCGTTCCTGACGCCAAAGGCGGCCGCCTGCGGGAAAGGTGCGGTAAGCTCACATGATATCCCTGCCCTGTTGGGCGGGTGCTGTGCCGTGCCTGTCAGGCACGGCATTTTTGTTTTGTAGGAGGTAAATCCCATGGAGACCAGAGTCGCAGTGATGAGCATCATCGTGGAAAACGGGGACTCCGTAGAGCCCCTGAACAGCCTGCTGCACCAGTATCGGGACGTGATCATCGGCCGGATGGGCATTCCGTACCGGGAGCGGGGCATCAGCATCATCAGCATCGCCCTGGATGCCCCCCAGGACGCCATCTCCACCCTGGCCGGCCGCATCGGCAACCTGCCGGGAGTCAGCGTAAAGACAGCCCTGTCTACCATTCGACACCGTGAAGAGAACCCCTCCTGACACCCTGGCCCTGGTGGACCAGCTGGCAGACCACCACTGCCTCCCCCTGGAGGGGTACCAGCAGCTCATTGAGGACACCTCCGAACTGGCGGCATCCTCTCTCGCCAAGCTGGCCGATCAGGTCCGCCGCCCCATCTACGGCAACAAGGTGTACCTCCGGGGGCTCATCGAGATCAGCAGCATCTGCAGCCGCAACTGCCTGTACTGCGGGATCCGCTGCGGCAACCCCAATGCGGAGCGGTACCGGCTCACCCCGGAGGAGATCCTGGCCTGCGCGGAAGAGGGCCATGCGCTGGGCTTTCGCACCTTTGTCCTCCAGGGCGGCGAGGACCCTTGGTTCATAGACGAGCGGCTGGAGGCCCTGCTGCACACCCTGAAGCGCCGCTTTCCGGACTGTGCGGTGACCCTGTCCCTGGGAGAGCGGAGCCGGGAGAGCTATCAGCGCCTCTATGACGCCGGCGCGGACCGCTATCTGCTCCGCCACGAGACCGCGGACCCGGCGCTGTACGCCAAACTCCATCCCCCGGAGATGTCCTGGGAGAACCGGATGCAGTGCCTCCGGGACTTGAAGGACATCGGATACCAGGTGGGCTGCGGCTTCATGGTGGGTGCGCCGTATCAGACCGCAAGGCAGCTGGCCATGGACCTGAAGTTCGTGGAGCAGTTCCACCCGGACATGTGCGGCATCGGCCCCTTTGTCCCCCACCACGACACCGTCTTCCGGGACCAGCCCGCCGGTGGCGCGGCACTCACCATCAAGCTGCTGTCCATCCTGCGGCTGATCCACCCCAAGATGCTGCTGCCGGCCACCACCGCTCTCGGCACCATCGATCCCCACGGCCGGGAGAAGGGCATTCTCACCGGGGCAAACGTGGTGATGCCCAACCTGTCCCCGGTGGGCGTGCGCCGGAAGTACTCCCTTTACGACAACAAGATCTGCACGGGGGACGAGTCCGCCCAGTGCAGAGCCTGTCTGGAGGCGCGGCTCCGCACCATCGGCTTTGAGACCGTGGTGGACCGGGGCGATGTGGCAAAATAGGCTCCAAAACATTATCAATTCTGCGGGTAAGAGCGATCTGAACCCCAAGAAAGGAAAGTATCAACATGGCAACATACAACCCCAAATCCCTCCACGCGGAGGACTTCATCCACGATGGCGAGATCCAGGAGACCCTGGCCTGGGCAGAGGCCAACAAGAACAACGTGGCCCTCATCGATGAGATCCTGGAGAAGGCCCGTCCCAAGCCCACCGCCACCGGATGCGTCTGCGCCGGTCTCACCCACCGGGAGGCCTCCCTGCTGCTGGCCTGCGAGATCCCCGAGAAGGTGAAGCGGATGGAGGAGATCGCCGAGGAGATCAAGCTGGCCTTCTACGGCAACCGCATCGTGATCTTCGCCCCCCTGTACCTCTCCAACTACTGCGTCAACGGGTGTGTGTACTGCCCGTATCACGCCAAGAACCGCACCATTCCCCGCCGGAAGCTCACCCAGGACGAGGTCCGGGCAGAGGTCATCGCACTGCAGGACATGGGCCACAAGCGGCTCGCCATTGAGGCCGGGGAGGACCCGGTGCACAACCCCATCGAGTACATCCTGGATTGCATCCACACCATCTACGGCGTCCACCACAAGAACGGCGACATCCGCCGGGTGAACGTGAACATCGCCGCCACCACCGTGGAGGAGTATCAGATGCTGAAGGCCGCGGGCATCGGCACCTATATTCTCTTCCAGGAGACATACCACAAGGAGAGCTATGAGACCCTCCACCCCACCGGCCCCAAGCACAACTACGCATGGCACACCGAGGCCATGGACCGGGCCATGGACGGCGGAATCGATGACGTGGGTCTGGGGGTGCTCTTCGGCCTGGAGATGTACAAGTACGAGTTCGCCGGCCTCATCATGCACGCGGAGCACCTGGAGGCGGTGCACGGGGTGGGGCCCCACACCATCAGCGTGCCCCGTCTGAAGCGGGCGGACGACATCAACCCGGACGATTTCGACAACGGCATCTCGGACGACATCTTCGCCAAGATCACCGCCTGCATCCGCCTGGCAGTCCCCTACACCGGCATCATCATCTCCACCCGGGAGACGGAGGCCGTGCGCTCCCGACTGCTCCGGCTGGGCGTCTCCCAGGTGAGCGGTGGCTCCCGCACCTCTGTGGGCGGCTACACCGAGGAGGAGCGCCCCCACGACACCGAGCAGTTTGACGTCTCCGATCAGCGGTCCCTGGACGAGGTGGTCCGCTGGCTCATGGAGAACGGGCACATCCCCTCCTTCTGCACCGCCTGCTACCGGGAGGGCCGCACGGGAGACCGGTTCATGTCCCTCTGCAAAAACGGCCAGATCCTGAACTGCTGCCATCCCAACGCCCTCATGACTCTCTCCGAGTACCTGGAGGACTACGCCTCCCCAGAGACCAAGGCCGTGGGCTACGACATGGTCCAGCGGGAGCTGCAGCGGATCCCCAAGGAGAAGGTGCGCCAGATCGCCGAAGACAACATCAAGGCCATCCGCAATTCCAACCGCCGAGACTTCCGGTTCTAAGCATCCCTCACCCATCATCACTTCCCCAGAGAAAGGAGTTTGTCTTTCCATGTCCCTCAACGACACCGTCTCCGCCGAGCGGGTGCACATCGGCTTTTTCGGCCTGCGGAATGCGGGCAAATCCAGTCTGGTAAACGCCATCTCCAACCAGGAGCTGTCTCTGGTCTCAGACATCGCAGGCACCACCACGGACCCGGTGAAGAAGGCCATGGAGATCCTGCCCCTGGGGCCGGTGGTGCTGGTGGACACCCCGGGCCTGGACGACACCGGGGAATTGGGCGCCCAGCGGGTGCGCCGGGCCCAGCAGATCCTGGCCCAGGCGGACATCGCGGTTCTGGTGGCCACCGCCGGCCGGCCCCTCACCCAGGAGGAGCGCTCTCTCCGGGCTCTCCTCACAGACCGGAAGATCCCCTGCCTCACGGTATACAACAAGGCAGATTTGCTGGAGGACCGCCCGGAACTGCAGCCCGGGGAGCTCTACATCTCCGCCCGCACCGGAGAGGGCCTCCAGGCACTGAAAGAGGCCCTGGGCCACATCACGAAAGAGGCGCCCCCGGCAAAACCCATCGCTTCAGATCTCCTGCCCCCCGGCGGCATGGCCGTTCTGGTCACCCCCATTGACGAGTCCGCCCCCAAGGGCCGGATGATCCTCCCCCAGCAGCAGACCATGCGGGATCTCCTGGACGCCCACTGCAAGTTCCTCTGCTGCCAGCCCTCGGAGCTGAAGAGCTGTCTTGCCTCCCTCCAGTCTCCCCCGGACATCGTGATCACAGACAGCCAGGCCTTCCAGAAGGTGGCCATGGACACGCCCTTAAGCGTCCCCCTCACCTCCTTCTCCATCCTCTTCGCCCGGTACAAGGGCAACCTCACGGACCTGGTAAAGGGCGCGGCCAAACTGGGCCGCCTCCAGGACGGGGACAAGGTGCTGATCTCCGAGGGCTGCACCCACCACCGCCAGTGCAACGACATCGGCACGGTGAAGCTGCCTGGCTGGATTGAGAACTACAGCGGGGTGAAGCCGGCGTACACCTTCACCTCCGGCGGCACCTTCCCCGAGGATCTCACTCCCTATGCCCTGGTGGTCCACTGCGGCGGCTGCATGCTCACCCCCAGGGAGATGCAGCGGCGCACCGCCCAGGCCGCGGCCGCCGGGGTTCCCATGGTGAACTACGGCGTGGCCATCGCCCAGATGCACGGCATTCTCCGCCGGAGCCTCCAGCTCTTCCCGGACGTGGAGGCCCTGCTCAGCAATCGTCCCACGGCCTCAGAGCGCTAAAACCAACCCACCAGCGGGCATCGGATGCCATTCCGATGCCCGCCTTTCCTTGACAATCCCGTCCCCATCCGTTAAGATGCAGAGGTCTCCCCAGGAGACGGAAAGGAGCCCCCGCCATGGCCAGAAATCTGGATACCTGTGCCCTCGTGGAGCGCAGCATCAACAAGAAATACCGCGAGCAGCTCTGGAACCCCTTCGCCTATGCGGTGAAGCGATACGAGCTCATCCAGGCGGGAGACAGGATCGCCGTCTGCATCAGCGGGGGCAAGGACTCCATGCTGCTGGCCAAGCTGCTGCAGGAGCTCCACCGCCACACCGATGTGCCTTTTGATCTCATCTTTCTCACCATGGACCCGGGATACAGCCCCGCCAACCGCCAGAAGATCGAGGAGAATGCGACACTGCTCCGGATTCCCCTCACCATCTTTGAGACCAACATCTTCTCCGTGGCCAACAAGACGCCATCATCGCCCTGCTACCTCTGCGCCCGGATGCGCCGGGGGCACCTATACAGCAAGGCAAGGGAGCTGGGCTGCAACAAGATCGCCCTGGGACACCACTTCAACGATGTCATCGAGACTACGGTGCTGGGCATGTTCTACGGCTCCCAGCTCCAGGGGATGCTGCCGAAGCTCCACAGCACCAACTTCCCGGGGATGGAGCTGATCCGGCCCCTGTACTGCGTCCACGAGGAGGACATCCTGGCCTGGAAGCGGTACAACAACCTGGAGTTTCTCCAGTGCGCCTGTAGGTTCACTGAGCAGACCGCCGGGGACAACAAGGAGACCACCTCCAAGCGGAGAGAGGTGAAGGAGCTCATCCGCGCCCTCCGGGAGACGAATCCCAACATCGAGAAGAGCATCTTCAACAGCATCCACAAGGTGTGCCTGGACACCTTCCCTGGGTACAAGACCGGCGGCATGGACCACTCCTTCCTGGACCGCTACGACAGTCTTCCCGCGGAGGAAGACAATCTCTAAGCCCAGACATCCAAAATGCCGTCTCCGGCCCGCGGCCGGAGACGGCATTTTCTGTCTTTCCTTGCAGAGCAGGCCCGCCCCGTAGCGTGAGGCTCAGACCTCCAGCTCTTTCAGCACGTCCCGGTTCACCCAGTTGCTGGCCCACACGCTGCAGCGGCGGGAGAGCTCCAGCGGGGTCCCCTGGAGGGTGGAGATGTGGCCCCCCGCCTCGGTTACGATGAGGCTGCCGGCGGCATAGTCCCAGGGACAGAGGCTGTACTCGAAGAAGAGCTCGGTGCGCCCGCAGGCCACGTTGCAGAGGTCCAGGGCGGCAGAGCCCATGCGGCGGAAATCGCAGGCACGCCGAAAGACCTGCTCCGTGAGCTTGAGGGTTGCCTCCAGAAACTCCCGGCGGTATATGGCGGTGCCCATGCCGAAGATGCCCTGCTCGATGGGTTTTTCGCTGACATGGATGGGCCTGCCGTTGCAAAAGGCACCGCCGTCTCGGACAGCCGTAAAGAGCTCCTCCCGGAAGGGGTCCAATACCACGCCCAGCTGCACCGCTCCGTCCAGTGCCAGCCCCACGGAGACGGCGGTCTGGCGGATGCCCCGGACAAAGTTGGTGGTGCCGTCTATGGGGTCCACCACAAAGGCCCAGCCGCGGGTGGGGTCCTCGTTGTGCTCCTCCTCTTCGCCGTAGAAGAGGGCGCCGGGACACACCTCCCAGAGGTGCTCCTTCAGAAAGCGCTCCACGGCGAGGTCGTACTCCGTGACCAGGTCCGCCGCGGAGGTCTTCTCGTGGGTGACGGACCAGATGTCCTTGGCGGAGAGGATGATCTCCCCGGCCCTCTGCACCAGGGCGGCGGTTTTCCCCAGCATCTCCTGCAGCACCTGCAGCTCTACTTTGTTCTGTCTCTCCTTCATGGAAATGCTCCCTCTCTGCACCCGCCGGTGCCCTGTGATGGGCGGCGTCCCGCCGCCCTCGGATAGGGTGATTGTATGCCAGCGGGGGGAGATTGTCAACAAGGAAGACGAGCGGTGAACTGGATTCCACTGCAGCCGCAACACATGTTTACCATAATTACCTTGATTTTCCATAGCAGATATGCTATTCTCTATTTGGCAGAATTCTTCTGCCAAACCCTGCTGAAAGGAGCGTTTTTCTCATGATCTACATCATCATCGGCGTTGCCGTAGTAGTGGTCCTGCTGCTTCTCATCGGCACCGGCTATGTGAAGGCGCCGCCGGACACCGCGTACATCATCTCCGGGTACCGCAAGGAACCCCGGGTACTGCTGGGCCGGGCGGGCATCCGCATTCCGTTTCTGGAGCGGAAGGACTTCCTGGTCATGAAGCAGATCAGCATCGACATCAAGACCAACGGATACATCCCCACCCTGGACTTTATCGGGGTGGACATCGATGCCGTAGCCAAGGTGCGGGTGAAGGCGGACGCAGAGGGCATCGCCCTGGCCATGAAGAACTTCCTCAACAGCAAGGAGGACCGGATCGTGGCCGCCCTCACAGACTCCCTCCAGGGCAACATGCGTGAGATCATCGGCACCGTGAAGCTGAAGGAGCTCTGCAACGACCGCAAGAAGTTCGGCGATGAGGTCCAGGAGAAGGCACAGCGGGACATGAACGCCCTGGGCATCGAGATCATCTCCTGCAACATCCAACGCATTGACGATGAGAAAGGCCTCATCGTGGCCCTGGGCCAGGACAACATGTCTCAGATCCAGAAGGATGCCTCCATCGCCAAAGCCCAGGCAGACCGGGACGTGGCCATCGCCGAGGCGGAGGCCCGCAAGATGGCCAATGACGCCCAGGTGAAGGCGGATCTGGACATCGCGGAGCGCCGCAACGACCTGGAGATCCGCCAGGCAGAGCTGAAGCGGCAGGCGGACATCAAGCGGGCAGAGGCCGATGCCTCGTACCGCATCACCGAGCAGGAGCAGCGCAAGACCATCGAGACCGCCGCCATGATGGCAGACATCGCCCGCACGGAAAAGCAGGCAGACCTGGAGCAGCGGGGCGTGCTGGTGGAGCGGCAGAAGCTGGAGGCCTCCATCCGGGCCAAGGCGGACGCAGACCTCTACGCCCAGCAGAAGGCCGCCGATGCAGACCTGTACAAGCGGCAAAAGGAGGCCGAGGCCCGGCGCTTTGAACAGGAGCAGGAGGCCGAGGCGGCCAAACGGATCGCCGAGGCCGAGCGGTATGCCAAGACCCAGGAGGCTGAGGGCATCGCCGCCGTGGGTAAAGCGGAAGCCGCCGCCATTGAGGCCAAGTCCCTGGCAGAGGCAGAGGGCATAGACAAGAAGGCCGAGGCCATGAAGAAGTACGGCGAGGCGGCCATCGTGGAGATGATCACCAAGGCCATGCCGGAGATCGCCCGGGCCCTGGCAGAGCCGCTGTCTCGCATCGACCACATCACCATGTACGGCTCCGGCAACACCACCGGCCTTGTGGAGGAGCTCACCAAGAACCTGACCCAGATCTCCGCCGGTACCATGGAGAGCATGGGCATCGACCTCCCCGCCCTGATCGCCGGCCTCATCGGCGGCAAGCTGGCGGTGAGCGGTCCCCCGGTGCCGCCCCCGCCGCCGGCTGGGCCTGCCCCCGCCCCGGCACCGGAGTCCGTCCCGACAGAGCCCGTCAAGGAGCCTGTAGCGGTCTGAGTACAGGCAAAACGCCAGAAAGCAATCTGCGCCGCCCGGCACAAGTCTTGTGCCGGGCGGCGCTCTATACGCTCAGTCTTCCCGCTCTACTGTGGCGAGCCACTTCTCCACTGCTGCCAAGCGGCTGTCTCCCGTCTTCTGCAGCTGCTGTTGCAGCATCCAGAGCCAGCTTGCCGCCATGAAGTGGACCATATGGGTCTCATCATACGCTGAGGCCGTCTGGTATCCCCTCTTCTGGCAAATCTTCTCAAAGCCCTGGAAGGCCTCCCACAGCTCAGCTGTAGCGATCTCGTTCTCCACATCTGTGAGCTGATAGTCAATCGGCCGGTATACAATCTTAAACCCCCGGTATGCGTGCTCATCCACCGCGATGGCCTCTCTGGAGAAGTATGTCGCCAGGCCCGGGTTGTCTCGGACGTTCTCAATGGGCGGGTAGATGATGGGCTCCAGTTCGCGCCAGAACTGCTCATCGCCCTCCAGTCTGTACGCCGGATACTTTTTCCGCAGCTCCCGTTTTCTCTGCATGCAGCAGTCTTGAAACTGCTTTCCGCTGCCGCAGAGGCATGGATCCTCTCTGCCACATCGATAGGCGAGAAGGACTCTCTCCAGCGGCGTGGGGCCGTCCACCAGCCGATTGCCCTTGGAATCCGTGCCAACCCACTCCTCCCGGGGACCGCCAACATACTGAAAAATCTCGTCCAGAGCATCTTCGTACTCATAGTCTTCCAGAAGCTCCTGGATCGCGTAGTACCGCGCATCCAGGATGAGCTCGTGAAGATGCAGCGGAATCATGGCCTCCACGGCGCCGGATATCACCGAGGGATTCTCCTGTTGCCGCTCCATCTCCAGGATCTCCCGGAGAAATCGGAGCATCTCCTCTCTGGGGATCCGTCCTTCTTTGCTGAGCATCCCCATCACCTTGAGCACGCTGCCCCGGACCTGCTCATCCACCGCGGGATTTGCCGCCAATGCCTCCGTTGCCTCCAGGTTTCCATCGTATGTGCCGTACAAGACGTCCCTCAAGTAGACCAGGCGAAGAATCTCCGGGAAAAAGTACAGTAACCGCTCGCCAGGCAATGCCAGCCCTTTCAGGAGCAACGGATATGCGCTGGTCTCCCTCATCTGCGCCAGGAGGCGGTACCCATTGAGGTTCAAATAGTAGATGCTCTCAAAGGGGATCCAGTGCGGATTCTGCAGCTGCTCATAGTACGCATTCAAGTGCTCCAGCAGCCTTGGGACCAGTTCCTCCCGTGCAGCCAGTGCGTCCTGTACCGCCTTGGCTCCCCAGTGAACCAGCTCCGCCTTCTCCGCCCGCTTCAAAATCTGGTCTACCGTCACGAATCATCCCTGCCTTTCTCGTCTCTTTCGCTCAGTCTTCCTGCTCTGCGGCTGCAAGCCACTTCTCCACCGCAGGCAGGCGGCTGTCTTTGGCCTTCTTTAGAAGCTCCGCCAACAGCTTCAAAATTTGCTCTGCTGTCATAGGAATCCACCTCTCTGCCGTCCGGCGATCCAATCTGTCCCCATTGTACAACACACCCCGTCTGGGCACAAGGGCGGAAATCGCCCTTGCCCGGAAAAGCCTTCAAAGGTACGAACGCCGCCCGGCGCGGGTCCCGTGCCGGGCGGCGGTTGGGCTTGTCTGTTCAGGCGGTCCGGACCTACTGGATCCACTTCTCCACCGCTTTCATGCGGCTGTCCCCCTGCTTCTTCAGATCGTAGTACAGGATGTGGAGCCAGCGCTTCGCTGTGTAGTGCACCAAGCAGTTGCGGTCGTACTCGTTGTAGGACGTGTATCCCTTCTCCTGGCAGATCTTCTCGAAGATCTCAAAGCCCTTCCACAGTTCCTCTATGGCCAGTCTGGTCTCGGACTCCTTGAACTCGTAGCCAAGCGGGCGATCATTATCGATCTTCATACCCCGGTAAATGTGGACGTCTGCCTCGATGGCCTCTCTCGGGTAGTATGCCGCCAGGCCGGGCTTGTCTCCCACGTTCTCAATGGGCGGGAAAATGATGGGGTCCGGTGCGCTGAGCTGCTCGTAAATGCTCTTCAGCTTCGGCTGCGACTTGGGTTTCGGCTTCCGATTGGCGTACTTGGCTTTCAGGTCTTCCTGCACCCACAAGTGGCATTTCTTGAACTTTTTGCCGCTGCCGCAGGGGCAGGGATCGTTTCTCCCGCAGTTGTATGCGAGAATCTCTTTTTCCTGGGCTGTGGGCCCGTCTGCATCATCGTCTGCATCACCGTCTTCATTCAGCTCCGGCGGGCACCACTCCTCCCTGGGGGCGCCAGGCCAGTTGAAAATGCGATCCAGGCAGTCCGCATAATCATCGTCAAACATGGCCCCGCTGCGCACCAGATCCCGCAGGTCCAAACACACCTCATGGAGTTGGACCAGTTCCACGGTATCCCGTACAGCCGAGAGAATCGTGTCATCGCCCGGATACTCCGGATTGTCTCCGGTCCACTTGCTCAGCCTTTCTGCGGTCACATGGCACTTGAGCACCTCACGGATAAAGCGGGCCAATTCCTCTCGGGAGATACCGCCAGCCTTACAGATCCGCCCCATCGCCTGAAGTGTTGTGCTTCTGGCATACTCATAGGCCTGCTCATTGCGCACCAGAGCTTCTGTCTCCTCCAAGCTTCCGTCATAGGTCGCAGCCAGAATATCCTTCAGATCCTCGGTGAGATCATCCCCAAAGGTGCAGTCCAGCATTGGCTCGGGCAGCGCCAGAAGTTTCAGCAGGATGGGATACAGTTTGGTCTCCTTCATCTCGCCGAGGAGGTGGCAGCCGTTGTACGTCAGGAAGGAGGCGTCTTCGTCCGGCTCCCAGTCCGGGTTCTGGGCCTGCTCGTAGTACCAATTCATGTGCTCCAGCAGCTTCGGCACCAGTTCTTCCCTTACGGCCAGAGCATCCTGCACCGTCTTCATGTCCCAATGCTGTCTTTTGGGCGTCTTTGCCTTTTTCAGGATTTGATCTACTGTCATGAAATCATCCCTCTCTGTCTGCCGATGGGTGCGGCCCACGCGGACGGGCCGCACCCCATCGGTCTTACGAATCTTGTCTCATTCTACACCCTGCGCCATTGGTGCGCAAGGTCTGAAACCTGCCTCATTGTCCAGATCAGCCCGGTCCGGGTCCGCAAGATCTTTGATGTAGACCTTGTCCCCGTTCCGCGCCTGCCAGGCGGGAGAGCAGGTGTAGCCCCGGGCCAGGTAGAACTGCTCGGCGCTGTCCGTGGTGAGCATGCTCCACCCCGCCCCGCATGCGCGGAAGCGGTCCTCCGCCTGCTGGAGAAGGGCCGTGCCCACGCCCTTTTGCCGCGCCTCGGGTGTCACCCAAAACTCCCGGACAAACCCGGCCTGGCAGGAGAAGAACCAGCCGGTAAGCTCCATCGAGCAGTACTGGAGAAAGCCCACCGCAGTGCCATCATCCAGGGCGAGAATGGCCTCGTTCTTGTGTCCGTCCTCATCCATCTCCCGAAAGAGGGCGGGCCAGTCCTTCACCGGGAAGCCCATCTCCCCGAAATAGGCCTGGAACATGGCCTGAAAGCGCGGGTCCTGAAATGCTGTGATCCGTTCGTACTCCATAAGTACCTCCTAGAAAATAAAATCGGCGTCCCCGAAACGGGGACGCCGATATTGCCGTCACAGCCACAGAGGGGAAAGACAGCCGCACCCGATTCGGAATCTCATCGTTGACATGTCTTTCACCCGCCTTTCTTCCTGCTCATTGTACCGCACATCCGCGGCGTTTGTCAACCAAGAATTGTGCGCTGCAACCCGATTTATTCGTCCTCCTCGGAGAGCCACTGCTGCACCGCCTCCAGGCGGCTGTCCTCCACCTCCTCCAGAATGCCTGCCAGGATATTCAGCCAGGTGCTGCTGGAATAGTGCACCCCGTAGGTGCAGTCGTACTCCTCCGGCGTGTGATATCCCTGGGCCTCACAGATCTTCCGAAATCCCTCAAAGGCCGCCCACAGCTCCTCCGTGGCGATGCGCTGCAGCTCGTCCGATTCAAAGAAGCAGTACTCAACGCCGCCTCCGATCTCAATGGCCCGGTAGGCGTGTTCGTCCACCGCGATGCCGTCCCGGGGGAAGTATGCTGCCAGCCCCGGATGGCCCTCCACGCTCTCGATGGGCGGGTAGATGATGGGCGGGAGGTCATAGGGCTCGGTGTACCGCTCCTGATCCTCAAAGCTGGGATACTGGTAGCGCAGCTCCTCCTGCTTCCGGAGGCAGCAGGTTTTGAACTTCTTCCCGCTGCCGCAGGGACAGGGTTCGTTCCGCCCTGCCCGGTACTCCAAAATCCGCCTCTCCTGGGGGGTGGGGCCGTCCGGTATGTCATGCTGCGTGTCCTCAGGCACCCACGCCTCCCCCTGCACGCCATCGTACTGGAAGAGCTTGTCCATGATTTCTGGCCAAAGCAGAGCATCGCACGTCTCGGAGACCATCAGGTCCCGCATCTCCCGGCACACCTCATGAAGGTGCAGCGGCCCCACGGTCTCCACCACCCCGATCAGAAAGCCCCCATTGTCCAGTTCCAGCTCCTTGTGAAGGACCTCCCGAAGGAATCGCACCAGTTCTTCTCTGGGAAGGCGGCCCCTCTGGCAGAGAATCCCCATGGCGTTGACAACCGCCCCTCTGGCATATTCGTCCGCCCCTGTGTCTGCCGCCAGTCGCTCTGTCTCCGCCAGATTGCCGTCATAGGTGTTGGCGAGAACGTACTTCATTCTCTCCGTGAGATCCTCTCCAAAGATGCGATCCAGTTTCCAGCCAGACAGTGTGAGGATTTTCAGGAGGACAGGATACGCACAGGTCTCCTGCATCTCTCCCAGCAGTCTGCACCCATTCCGGCACAGGGCAACGGACGCCTTGTCCGGCTTCCACATGGGCTTCTGGAACTGCTCGTAGATCCAGTCCATGTGGTTCAGCAGGGCCGGCACCAGCTGCTCCCGCACCTGGACGGCCTCTTTTACCGCTCTCTGGTCCCAGCGAATGACCTTCGGCCCCTTCGCCAACTCCAAAATCTGATTGGCATTCAAAGCAATCACCTTTCCCTCTTCGGTCTCGCAGCCAACCGGCCGCACTCAGATCCACTTCTGCACCGCCTTCAGCCGGCTATCCCCGCCGTCTTCCAGAATGCGCTCCAGCTCCAGCAGCCACATAGCGCTGGGATAGTGCACCGCATACCGCTGATCGTACTCCGCAGCCGTGTGGCATCCCTGCTCGGCACAGATCTTCTGGAAGCCCTCAAAGGCCTCCCAGAACTGCTCTCCGGCGATCTGCCGCTCCGCATCGGTGATGCGAGCGGAAAACAAGCCCCGCTGCCCCACGATCTGCATGCCCCAATAGACGTGGATGTCCACCGCAATGCCCTCTCTGGGGAAGTAGTCCGCCAGACCCGGGTGGTCTCCGTCCCCCTCGATGGGCAGGTAGACAACCGGCTTCAACCTGCTGGTCTGGCTCTTCAATGCCTGTTTGCTGTGCCTGACAGTGTAGTCTGGGTACTTCATCTGCAGTGCATCCCGCTTCGGGCCACAGCACTTTTTAAACTTTTTGCCACTGCCGCAGGGACAGGGATCGTTTCTCCCGGCGCTGTATCCCAGGATCGCCCGCTCCTGGGCCGTGGGACCGCCAGGCTCCGAGATCTCCTCCGCCTCCCCGGATACCCCGGAGGCAGCAGGAATCCACTTCTCCTTCTTGGCGCCTTTGTAATCGAAGAGGTTTAGCAAGAGCTCCTCGTAGCCATGGATGGAGAGGTTCCCGCAGAGCATTTGATCCCGCATGTCCGGGCTGAGCTCGTGGAGCTTCAGCTGGAGCACCACCTCCATGGCGCACGCTGCAAATCCCTCGTTGTCCAGCTCCCGCTCTCCCTGGAGGACCTCCCTCAAAAGCGAGACCAGCTCCCCCCGGGGCAGGCGGCCATCCGCACAGAGAAAACCCAACGCCTTGGCCAGGGCGCCTCGGGCGAACTCATTCGCCTGGGTGTCTCGGATCAGGGCCTTGGTCTCCTCCAGGCTGCCGTCATAGGTGCGGTACAGCACCTCAGGCAGTTCTATGATGAAGTCGTCCCCAAAGGCGTTATCCAGCTGCTCGTCCGAGAGCGTGAGGTACTGCAGCAGGATGGGATAGGCCCGGGTCTCCTTCATGTCCCCCAAGAGCAGATATCCGTTGATGTGCATGCGGTACTCGCCAGCGTCCGGCTCCCAGTTCGGGTCTGAGAGCTGCTCGTTGTACTGCTGCAGGTTTTGCAGCAGGACCGGCGCCACCTCCTCCCGCATCCGGACGGCTTCGTCCACCGTCTTCTTGTCCCAGGCCGCATAATCGGCCTCCTCCGTTATCTGAATGATCTGCTCTGCTGTCATGGCTGTCTTCCCTTCTCGTTTCAGGGTCTGCATGCCCCCGTCTGCCAGATGATCTGCGCATGGAGGCATTCCCAGTCTCGCCTCATTCTACAACAGACCCATTGGCGGCGCAAGGCCAGAAAGCTGCCGCATTGTCCATACCAGCCGCAGGTTGCAGCTGCACCACACTCCTCGAGGCGCTCCATGAAATTTGGAAAGAGCACCTCCGTCCCCTTTACAACTGCCCCGCCATGCCGTATAATGGCGAGGAAGGACAAAAAGCGGCAAAATCGGCGGTTTGTCTCCCCCAACCGCAACCATATCAGCCCCCACCAGCTCCACCCAACATCACAGAAGGAGAGAGAGGAAAATGGCGGACACCCTGATCATCGGCATCGCCGGCGGCACCGGCAGCGGCAAGAGCACCCTCACCAAGCGTATCAAGGAGAAGTTCGGCGATGACGTCAGCGTCATCAATCACGACAGCTACTACAAGGACCAATCAGACCTCCCCTTTGAAGCCCGCACCCGCACCAACTACGACCACCCCGCCGCCTTCGACACCGATCTGCTGGTGTCCCATCTGCAGGACCTGAGAGAGGGCAAGGACATCCTCTGCCCGGTGTACTCCTATGCGGAGCACAACCGCACCAAGGACACGGTGCTGATCAAGGCGGCCAGCGTCATCGTGGTGGAGGGCATTCTGATCTTCCAGGAGCCCCTGCTCCGGGATCTCATGGATATCAAGATCTTCGTGGACACAGACGCGGACGTGCGCATCCTCCGCCGGATCCTCCGGGACGTGGAGGAGCGGGGCCGCAGCCTGCACAACATCGTGGAACAGTACCTCACCACCGTCAAGCCCATGCACGAGCGGTTCGTTGAGCCCTCCAAGCGCTATGCGGACCTGATCGTCCTGGAGGGCGGCCACAACATCGTGGCCCTGGATATGATCATGCAGCGCATCGAAAACCACATCGCCAGCCAGCAGGCCGAGATCACCGTGGAATAAGCAACTCACCCCTGGGAGACGTCCTCCCAGGGGTGTTCTCGTCCATCAGGATGTCTTCTCAGGTCCGCAGGATCTTCTCCATGGGCTTTCTCTTGGCCAGCTCGTCCACCAGTTTGTCCAGCTGCCGGATCTGCCGCATGAGGGGATCTGCAATCTCCTCCACCCGGACCCCGCAGATACTGCCCTTGATCTTCTCCGCGTTGGGGTTCCTCCGGGGCGCCCCGGCAAAGAAAGCCCGGTAGTCCGCGTCTGTTGAGAGCAGGCGCTCCAGGTCCGCCGGCTGGTATCCGGTGAGCCAGCAGGTGACAGTATCCACCTCTTCCCGGGTGCGCCCCTTCCGCTCCGCCTTCTGCACCAGCAGCGGATACACCTTGGCAAATGGCATGGCGTACACCTTCTCCGGTGCCATTGTCTCCACCTCCTCGTCCATTCTGGCCCCATGATACCGCAAAGGGCGGCATTTCGCAACCCAATGTAAGCCAACCGGTCTCCTTTTCACGGATCGAAAATGCGCTGCCGCCCGGCATCATAGACTGTTGCATCTCAGAGTCTTTGGTGCTAAAATATACCATGATCTCCGGGCTGTTCCGCTGAGAACGTATCCCTGGCTGTGATCGCACGGAGGACCCTGTGTGTATGGAGGCAGATGCCGTATGGACACCGTACTCGAACTCCTTCTGGACCTATTTCTGGAGGGCGGCATGGAAGTGAGCAAGTCCAAACAGGTGCCAAAGTACATCCGCTATCCCGTGTTGGCCCTTGTGATCGCCATCCTGGTAGCCTGCCTTGGGCTGATCCTGCTCATTGGCATCGCGGAGCTGCGGGATTCCGCCTTTTTGGGCCTGCTGCTCATCGCCTTAGCCGTGCTGGCGGCGTTCGTTGTCTTCCGAAGGTTCCGCAGGACCTGAGTACTCTGAACATCCCTGAAATAGGAGACGGCCTCGTGCTGGTGCACGGGGCCGTCTTTTTCGGTCTGATGGGGAGCCTGTCCGGCATCATCCGGGTCTTTCAGGGAGAGGGGGAAGCGATTCAGGGACACTTTGTCCGCCATACAACGGCAAGCTTCGCATCTCCGCAGAAGTGAGAAATTTCTTTCACAAAGTACAAGTTTTTCCCCGAAAATGGCAATTTGCCATTGCACAACCGCCGAAATCTGGTAGAATGATACCAAACCCGCGAAATCTGTCTTGAGGAGGACTCCCATGCTCACCATCCAGTGGAAACGGGCACTGCTTCTGGCGGGCAAGATCGCCATTGGAAGCAGCCTTGCCATCATCACAGCAGAACTGCTGCACCTGCAGTTTGCCGCCTCCGCAGGCACCGTCACCCTGCTCACGGTGCTCACCACCCGCAAGGGCACGCTGAAGCTGTCCGGTGCGCGGATCGTCACCTTCCTGCTGGCGGCGGTCATCACCCTCGTCACCTTTCTCCCCATCCACAGCGAGTGGCTGGCCTTCGGCCTCTACATCTTCCTGGTGTCCCTCATCAGCGAGCGCTTCGGCCTGCGGGCCACCATCTCCACCAACGCGGTAATCGGCACCCACTTTCTCACCACCCTGGACTTCTCCCCCGCCTTCTTTCTCAACGAGTTTCTCCTGGTGTTCATCGGCATCGTGTACGCCTTCCTGCTGAGCCTCTGGCAGAACGAGGAGAGCGAGCGGGAGAGCTTCCGCCAACACATCCACCAGCTGGAACAGGACGTCCAGGGGATCCTGGGGGAGATCGCCAAGTATCTCTCCAACGAGCCCTGCAGCAGCAACCTGTGGCAGGACCTCACCGCCATCCAGGGGAAGCTGGAGAAGAACATGGCGGAGGCCTACGAGTATGAGGGCAACACCAAGGACGAGGACGCCGGGTACTACGCCCGGTACTTCGAGATGCGGATGAACCAGGTCACCATCCTGGTGGGCCTGCAGCGGGAGATGCAGAAGATCAAGAGCATGCCGGTGCAGGCGGAGATGATCGCAGAGTACATCCGGTACCTGAACCAGTACATCCTGGAGCTGAACGAGCCCACCCAGCAGATGCAGCGGTTGGACGAGATGTTCCAGCAGATGAAGACCCAGCCGCTGCCGGTTACCCGGGAGGAGTTCGAGAACCGGGCGGTGCTGTACCACATCCTCATGGACCTGGAGGAGTTTCTGCTGCTGAAAAAGCGCTTCGTGGACAGCGGAGACAGCACCCACCTGATGGCGGTGGAGGCCGGCGAGCAGGACCCCTGAGGAACCGCCCCGCCCAGAGAACCATACACACTTTGCCGCCGCACAGAGGGCACTCTGTGCGGCGGCTCTTTTGGGCGAAAAAAGCAGACAGGGAAATGGCGCTCCCTGTCTGCTCTTGGCTATGTACTTGGGGAAAACAGCTCACTTGATGTAGCCCAACAGCATCTCGCTGAGCTTCTCCAGATCCTTGATGCCGTCCACGCGGCCGTAGAACTCGTGGGTCTGCTTGCCGTTCTTGTCATAGGAGATGATCCGCCAGCCGCTGCCGTCTGCGCCGTCCTCCGTGCCCTTGTCCTTCTTCTGGAACTCCCCGTTGAGCAGCTTCCAGATGTCATCGACCTCGGTCTCCTTCAGGGTCCACTTCCGGGTCTTGCCGGAGTTCTGGCCGTAGCCGAAGACCTCGCCATCGCCGTCAAAGGTGATGGTCCAGAAGTATCCGGTGGGCTCCGGAACCACACCCCAGTCTTCACAATCCGCAGTGAGCATGACACCGTCCCCTGTGGGGCGTTTGGGCACACTTGAGCAGCCTGCCAGCAGCATCAGGCAGAGTGCCAGCGTGATGATCAGGATTTTCTTCACCGTTCTATTCCGCATTTTACCGCTCCTCCTTAACCATGGACCTCATTTCCGGCACGTTGCCCGGCGGAATCCGCGGGACGGCCTCCCAGCGGTTCCGATTTCTAGCATTCAGTATAAACCACAAATGCAAAACTTGCAAGAGACATACCGTCAATTTTCTCTTAAATTTTGGAAGGGTCGGTGGTGCATTTGCAGACGGCCTTTCTCCCCGCATTCTGGAAAGCGGCCGGCCCTATCGTTCCCGATCGGTGCCGGCCGCTGTCTCAGGCGTTACTCTGCCGCCGCTTCTGTGAAAGTGAAGGTGCTGTCTGCGGGCAGATACGACCAGGTGGAGTCCGTGATGCGCACCGTGGCCTCCCCGTCTGCCGCAGAGACCAGCCCAGAGATGGGGTTGCCGGCGGCATCCGTGGCGGTAAAGGCGATCTCCCCGTCCACGCAGCTGCCCACCCCGCTGAGGGAGGTGAGCCGGAGGATGGAGAGGTCCACCGTGTAGGCGCCGTCCGCGTTGAGGCCGATGGCCAGGGTGGAGCCGTTCTCTGCCGCATAGTTGCCTACGGCCTTGCCGAAGAAGAAGGTCTCATCGTTGGGCAGATACGACCAGGTGGAGTCCGTGATGGTCAGGACTGCCACCCCTTCGGCCTCAGAGACGGTGCCGGAGATCAGATTGTCTGCGGCATCGGTGGCGGTGAAGCGGATGACGCCGTTCTCATAGGTGCCCACGCCGTCCGAGAGGCTGGTGAGCCGGGCGATGGAGACGTCCACCGTGTAGGCGCCGCTGTCCGTCACGTTCACAGTGAGGGTGGAGCCATCGGCCATCGCATACTCGCCCACGCATCTGCCGAAGTGGAACACCTCCCCATCGGGCAGGTACGCCCAGTCTGAGTCTGTGATGGTCACCATGGCCGCGCCGCCCGCCACGGAGACCGCGCCGGAGATGGGATTGCCGGCGGCATCCTCGGCGGTGAAGTGGAGGGCGCCCTCGCTGTATGTGGCGGTGCCGGTGAGGGCTGTGAGCCGGACGATGGAGACGTTCACCTGATACTGGCCGTCCACATCCAGCCCCACGGTGAGGGTGGAGCCGTCCAGGGCGGTGTAGGTACCCACATCCTTGCCGAAGTGGAAGGTCTCGCCGTTGGGCAGATACGCCCAGGTGGAGTCCGTGATGGTCACGGCGGCCAGGCCGTTCTCCAGGGCGATCTCCCCGGAGATGGGGTTGCCGGCGGCATCGGTGGCGGTGAAGTGGAGCACGCCATTCTCAAAGGAGCCCACGCCATCGGAGAGGGCGGTGAGCCGGAGGATGGAGAGGTCCACCGTGTACTGCCCGTCCTCATCCATGCCGATGGTGAGCTGGGAGCCGTCCGGTGCCCCGTAGGTCCCGGTAACCTCCACCTCCTGGCCTTCTCCCTCCGGCAGCACGTCCGGGGCGGTGATATTCAGGCCCTCCTCCCCCAGCTCCAGGGTGCCGTCCTTCAGGGACAGGAACGGGCTGAACTCCACGGAGACATCGTCATGGGTGAGGGTGATCACCGTGTCGGCGAAGATGTCGCTTACGTTGCACTGCACGATGAAGGGGCCGGCGTTGCGGATGGTGTGGCTCAGCGCCCGGTTGGAGGTGTTGATGTCCACCCGCTCGATGGTGACAGACGTGCCCGCATAGCGGGGGATCACCAGGTAGTAGTCCCCGTCCGAGATCCAGTAGGTAGGAATCTCATCCTGGTCGAGGTGATACAGCGCCTGATAGTGCTCCCAGTTGTCGATCTTCTGGAAGCCCAGATACGCCACCGCGTACTGCTGCCCCTCCAGGAAGGGGATGTCCTCCACCGGCTCTTCCGGGGCCGGGGTCTGGGTCTCACCGTTGGGCTGCTCCAGCTGAGACGCGGTGTGCTGTCCCTCCGGGGTGTTGTCCGGATGGCCTGCAGCGACCGGGGCGCAGCCGGCGCAGATGGCAAGGCTGAGGAGCGCCGCCATGCCGAGGCCGATCACTCTGTACTGTTTCACAATGCTTCCTCCTTGCGGCGAAGCGTTTTTAAAACGCATAAAGATCACAAAAATTTCGCCAATTTGTTGTATGTTTCGAGCAGCATTAGAGTAGCACATTTTGCCACTCATGGCAACAGCAATGCATGTAAAGTTTGTGTAAATGGCGTAATGAGAAGTTTGTCCTATTTTATACTTTGTTTGTAGATTCTGCCTCTCATCCTGTCTCACCGCAGGTCAGCCCCGTCCCTGGAACACCGTACAGTTGGACTCCCGCAGCCGCGCCTCCGCCTGGTGGCTGAGCTTTCCCCGCCGCTCCGGGTCTGTGAGGCCGTTCTCCTCCTGCTGGACATCGGTGATCTGGGTGATGCAGAACCCTGAGAGGTACGGCGTCTCAGCGATCACCTGGTTCTGAGACAGGATGCGCCGCAGGAAGGCCTCCTCGTCTGCGGCCTGGGTGCCGTATCCCCAGCCGGTGCCGCCCTGGAGGGCGATGCCGCCGTATTCGCTGAGCACCACTGGCTGGCCGCGATAGCCGTACCCCTCCGCAAAGAGCTTTCGGTTGCAGTCGTTATAGAGGTAACGGTTCTGGAGCAGGGCCTCCCCGTTCTCCAGGAGGTCCCGGGCCAGCGCCGCCCCGTCCTCCCGGTACGCGTGGATGGTGACGATATTGGAAACAGTGTGCTCCCAGCCATCGTTGGTGATCACCGGCCGGGTGCCGTCCAAGGCGTGGGTGAGGTGGTAGATGGCGTTCACGAAGTTCTGCTGGACCAGGTTGGTACCGATCTCCGGCACACCCCAGGACTCGTTGAAGGGCACCCAGGTGATGATGGAGGGGTGGTTCTTGTTCTGCCGGACCACCTGAGTCCACTCCTCTGTAAACGCCTCCACCGCCCTGTCTGTGAACTGATATGCGGCGGCCATCTCGCTCCACACCAGCAGGCCCTTCACATCCGCCCAGAAGAGGTACCGCTCGTCCTCGATTTTCTGGTGCTTCCGGGCTCCGTTGTACCCCATGCGCAAGGTGAAGTTGATGTCCCGCTTCAGGGCCTCCTCGTCCGGCGGGGTGAGCCCGGACTCCGGCCAATATCCCTGGTCCAGCACCATGCGGAGGTACAGGGGCTTGCCGTTGAGCAGGAGCCTGTCTCCTTGAATGGACACCGTCCGGAAGCCGAAATAGCTCTCTACCGTGTCCCCTGGCACCCCGTCCCGCAGAAGGGTGTACCGCACCGTATATAGGTTGGGCTCCTCCGGGGACCAGAGGGAGATATCCTCCGGGATCTTTACGGCAATGGGGCAGCCGTTATAGGGAATCGGCCGGCATGCGGTACAAACCGGCCGCCCCTGATAGGCGATCTCAATCTTCAGCGCCCAGCCCGTGGGATCGGAGCAGTTCAGCTCCGGCGAAAAGGTAACAGACCGGCCCGCCGCATCCGGCACGCAGTCCACACGGGCCAGATAGGTCTCCGGCACCCGCTCCAGCCACACGCTCTTCCAGATGCCGGTGGTCTGCACGTACCAGCAGGCCCAGCTCTCCGGCCGCCAGCGCTGCTTGCCCCGAGGCTGGGCCTGGTCCCAGGCGTCCTCCACCCGGATCACCAGCTGCTGCTCCCCGGACGGGGACAGGGCAGCGGTGAGGTCTAACGTACAGCGGTGGTATCCGCCCCGGTTCTCCCCCAGGTAGCTGCCGTTGAGCCAGGCCTGGGTGCGGTAGTCTGCCCCCTCCAGGTGGAGCAGCACCCGCGTTCCCGCCTCCGGCTGCACCTCCAGGGTCCGGCTGTACCAGACCACGGGATGGGCGGTCTCATCGCCGATGCCGCTGCGCGGGGTCTCATAGGAGAAGGGCACATTGATAGTGCACTCTCCCGGCGGGGTGTGGGTCCAGCCCTTCTCCTCACCGGAACAGGTGTCGTCAAAGGCAAAGCCCCAGGGGCCGTTCAGGTCTGTCCAGTCCGCCCGGACAAACTGGGGTCTGGGGTAGTTCTCGCGATAAAAGGGGATCTTGTCCATGGCCTCCACCATCCTTATCTGTGTGGTCTGTCTGCTGGGTCAGATATTTTGTAGCAAATTTGAAATGTCGCCGTCAATGGGAGCAGGTTGCGTGATACGATTCAAGTTTTCCCACCATCCCTGCTCATGTATGCGTGCGAATTAAACTGATATACGCTGCAATGGCAGACTGCAGCAGTGCGATATCCAGGCGCTGGTCCATCTGCAGGGGCCTGTCTTCCCGTACAGCCTCCATCAGCTGACCTTGCACAATCTTCAGTTTTCGACTGATCTCCGTCTCCCCAATCAAATCCAGCATTGTGATTCCATCCAGCAGGATGGCTCGGAACAGCGTATTCAGAGACCGCCGAATCTCCGTTGCGGATTGTTCCTGGGAACAGAAGGCGGCAATCCCTCTCGCCAGCGCCTGCAGAACAGCGATAGAGTGCTTTGCCAGGCCTTTCTTCTCAACAGTTTCGCAAGGGCTCTGATGCAAAACCGCCACCGTCACGACCGCATCCACCCGTTGCGAAAGTTCCTGCTCGGAAAGCAGCAGCGTATCCGGCGCATCTTCCTGTTCCCATTTATTATTGAGCATGCAGAATTTGCCGGCTTTCAACCCCGTGTAAACGACAGTGTGTTTGTTTCTCTCGCTTACACGAAGGCCAAGCATGGCATACCGCAAATTGCGAAGGTAATCGCAAAGTTGTTCTCGATTCACTTCGTTCTCCGTCATGGAATAGCCGATGGGCTTTAGGTAGAGGTTGAACCACTTTGCACTTTGCAGCATTGGCCCCGAGGAGTAACACCCATCCTCGCAGTCAAAGAAAAACGGCAGCCCCATTTCGAGTGCAATCGTTCGGTCATCGGTGTCTATCCCATAAAACGACAAAAGATTTGCCACTCCCGCATAAGAGCACGATGAATTAAACGTCATATACTTCACGGTTCCGGATTCACCTCTATCATAATCCTCCATCTCGACACACGCTCTGCCTCTCAGAAAAAACGTCTCTACAGAGCATCCCCACAGGGCTACTCTGAAACCTATCATACACCAGCGGAAGGCCGTGCACAAGGAAAACCGGAAATTCGGGTTCATTTAAGAATAAAATAGAAAAGCTCGCGTTGGCAAGTGTCATATCTTACTGACTATACAAGGTAGACGCC
>CANRFN010000012.1 GCA_947629915.1 uncultured Oscillospiraceae bacterium
CCTCTTTATTACGTGGGTATAACTTAAATGCATGAAATTTCGAATTCTGGGTATGACTACAATTCATGATATCACAAACCAGCTGAATGCGCAATATGGAGAGGCCCTGCAAACCAAAGACCTGACCCTTGTGGATGGCGCTTATCGAGTCGATACGCTCCAAGTTCAGGGCAAAGAGTACACTGCATCCTATTTCGGCAAGACAGATTTGTCTGAAATCTTTCCAGATTACCAGTACCGGGAGTTTTGGCGCTTAGAAAGCGCGTACAACGATTTCAAAGATTGTCCAACCACGGACAACGTGCTGCCATACAACAACTATCCGATGGAGATTGAGAAAGGCCAGGTCTTTGTGATCGACTATACCAAAGCGGACGGCTCTGTGATAAGGGAATATCACAGAGCAGACGGCAACACATGGCATGGCAGCCCTGTCACAGAGGAATTTCGCATTGCGGAATAGTGCAATCAATCAATGGGATAAAGCAAGTGCAAACGCAGTATCATTTCCGTTAAGACCGCTGAAAATGGAATATCGGAATGCACCGTGACACGAAAAGCAGGAAATCACAAAGTGATTTCCTGCTTTCCTTTTGTCTGGGGAGCATACAGCTCCCCTGCGCTGGCGGGCCAGCTAGCTCTTTGTGTCCCTGTCGGACAGTCTGAGAAGAATCCCATTGGCGCCGCAGTTGTCCGTCTTTCGCCCGATCAGAAGGAAAATGGGGGACAGCCAAGTCCAGCTGTCCCCCATTCACTTTGTATAGCATTTTTCCTTTACAGTTTTTCTACAAAACCATTTTCACTGCTTCCTGCTCTCTTCTGCAGCTTCGCAGGCCCCGTATTCCAGTCCTGCCGCTTCTCAGTCCGCCCCGGGCAGCAGCGGATTGCTCAGGTCTACGCTGCCGTACCGGGAGATGGTCTCCCCGTCCACCAGGATCTGCACCTGGTGGATGGCGTCCAGGCTGCAGAGGCTGTCCACGATGGAGGAGATCAGCAGTTCCTGCTCCGCCGGCGTCTCGGGCATGTTCTCCAGCAGCGCCCGGGAGAGGTCCACGTAGCAGATGCCCTCTGCCATCCAGGAGGAGTGCACCTCCAGCTTCTCCGGCAGCAGGCTGGTGAGTCCGGGCTCGCTGGGACCTGCGGTGAGGGCCTCCAGCACCACCTCCGCCGGCATCATGTTCTCGGTGAGGCGGAACATCCGGAGCTCATAGCCCAGGGTGTCGCCCATGCCCAGCCGGAAGTAGAGCCGGGCCGTCACCTCCACAGGCTCCTCCTCCACGCCGGAGAAGAGGGCATCGGAGGCCCGGAGGATCCCGGTGGATGGGCCGTCCTCCACCTGAATGGACACCCCGTCCACCCCTTGCAGTTGCGTGAGGGTAACGGTGAGGCAGTAGTCCGCCAGGGTGCGGTGGACCCCGTCCAGAGTGCCGTACGGGGCAGACAGCTTCAGGTTGGCCACCCGGTTTTCCAGGGACCAGTCCAGCAGCTCCACCCCAGAGGGCACGGCAGCCAGCAGCTCCATCTCCTCCTGGCCGGGCCCCTGGAGAATGGCCTGGGTGATGGCGGGGACTGTGAGCTCGCCATCGTAGGGACAGGTGGCCATGGCGCTGGTGAGGTCCTCATCCAGGGTGGGAAACCAGAGCTGGAAGCCGCTCTCAGACTGGTTCCGCCGGCAGCCGCTGAGGAGCGCGAGGAAGCTCAGCAGCAGCACACCAGCTGCCCATGCTGCCAGGGCGGTTCTACCCTTCCCCGCCCTTTTCTCGAATGGCACCTCGTGTGTTTTGTATCTCTGCCATGGGAAGTGGATCATACAGACGCATCCTCCTCTTTTGGCAGTGCGGGGAACACCGCGGTGAAGCGGGAGCCCACGCCGTTTTTGCCGTGCTCCACGGTGATGTCTCCCCCGTGGAGTCTGGCGGTGTCCCGTGCGATGGAGAGGCCCAGTCCGGTGCCGCCCCGCTCCCGGGACCGGGCCTTGTCCACCCGGTAGAAGCGGTCAAAGACGCGGCCGATGTCCTCGTCCGGGATGCCCACGCCGGTGTCCAGTACAATCAGGGCGATCTGGTCTCCCCGGGGGCACACTGTAACATCTACGCTGCCGGCGGGGACGTTGTACTTGATGGCGTTTTCGATGAGGTTGAAGGCCACCTGGTAGAGGTCGTCCGCCCCGGCCAGCACCGTACAGGCGGGCTCCAGGTATGCCCGAAGCGTCACATCGGATGCCTCGGCCAATGGCTCCAGCATGTGGACCGCCCGCTCCGCCACCTGGTTCAGCTCCACGCACTCCTGCTTCCGGGTGCCGCCGGCGTCCAGGCGGGTGAGGGCCAACAGGTGTTCGCTGATGCGGGTGAGCCGGTCTGCCTCGCTGCCGATGTCCGCCACAAACTCCCGGCAGGTCTCGATGTCCACGTCCGGGTTCTGCAGGATGGAGTCTGTGAGCAGCCGGATGCAGGCCAGCGGCGTCTTCAGCTCGTGGGATGCGTCGGACACAAATCGTCTCCGGGCCTCCTCGGTCACCTGGAGGCGGCCGGTGAGCTGGTTGAACTCGTCTGCCAGCTGCGCGATCTCGTCCGAGCCCCGCACCTCTGCCCTATGGCTGTATTCGCCCTCCCGCACTCGGCGGATGGCGCCCAGCAGGCGGGCGGTGGATGCCGTCAAGGCTTTCGTGAAGAGCAGCACCAGCAGCAGGGCGATGAACCCGATGACAATGCTGATGCTTCTCAAATTGGACTGGATGGTGTGGAGAATCTCCGCCTGGTCTGCGTCATACTCGTAGAGATACACCGAGCCCAGGATCTCTCCCCGATAGACCACCGGCACTGCGGCCCGGGAGCGAAACGCCCCGTTGCGGTACTCAGCCCGGGTGACATCGTACCCGTCCAGGGCCTTCACCACCTCGGCCATCAGGGCCACATCGGAGCGCCGGTCTTCGATGGTGGAGGTGTCGTAGAGGATGCGGGCGTTGCGGTCCGTCACTAAGATCCTCGTCACCTGGACCTTTTCCAGAAGGGCCATGGTCTGCTCTACGCTCTCACTGCTGAGGTTCTCCGAGACGGCCAGGGCGGCCCCCATCACCAGGGCCTGCCGCTTCAGGTTCTCCTGTTTGGCGTTGAACACCATGTTCTCCGCCATATAGAGGGGGTAGGTGTTCAGCACCAGGAGGATGGACGCCACCACCAGGATGTAGGTCAGGGCATAGCGGGTGCGCACACTCCGCCAGAAGGGCACCCGTCCCGCCCGCTCGGCGCGTTTTCGCTCTCTCTCTTCCTCCAAGGGCCGTCTCCCTCCCCTCTGTCTCTCGGTGTACCGCGGCGATGAAACTCAGTCCGTCAGTTCTTGCAGTAGTACCCCACGCCCCACTTTGTGAGGATGTACTGGGGCTTGGCGGGATCCGGCTCCACCTTCTCCCGCAGTCTCCGGATGTGCACGTCCACGGTGCGAAGGTCCCCGATGTACTCGTAGCCCCACACGGTGTCCAGCAGCTTCTCCCGGCTGTACACCCGGCCGGGGTTCTGCATTAAGAGAGACATGAGCTCGAACTCCCGGGCGGTGAGCTCGATCCGCTCCCCCTCCCGGTACACGCACTGCTCTCCCAGGTCCAGGGTGAGTGCCCCGTTGGTGATCCGGGACGCCTCTTTCTGCTGCTGGGCTGCGGTGGCCGCCCGGCGGAGCAAGGCACGGATCCGGGCCTTCAGCTCCAGAACGTTAAAGGGCTTCGTGATATAGTCATCGGCGCCGCACTCGAAGCCGATGATCTTGTCCGCGTCCTCGCTCTTGGCGGTGAGCATGATGATGGGCACGGTGGAGAACTCCCGGATCTTCATGCAGGCCTGCAGCCCATCGATCTTGGGCATCATCAGGTCCAGGATGATGAGGTCATAGTTGCCGGCCCGGGCCTTGTCCACGGCCTCCTGTCCATCGAATCCGGTGTCCACCTGATACCCCTCTGTCTCCAGATTGAATCGGATTCCCTTCACCAGCACCCGCTCATCGTCTACTACCAGTATTCTGGCCATATCTGCGCTCCTCCAAACGTTGTGATCCCGCGGCGGGACCTGTCTCTCTACCATGATACATGCGCTCTGTCCCGCTGTCTGCAAAAATTCTGTAAACACTCGTTTTCCCATTGCATTTTTCGACCGGATCTGCTACAATGGGTTCTGCAATCACATCGGTGATTATACCATATCGTCCGGGAGAATTCACCATGAAAAAATACAATTTCTTCTCTGTGCTTCTCGCACTGGTTCTTCTATTTTCCCTCTCCGCGCCGGCCCTGGCCATGGCGCCGGAATCCCACGACCACCCGGGATTTCCGCTGGTGGTCAAAGAGGGCGATGAGGACGCCCCGAAGGCCACTGCGGCCATTGTGGTGGACGGGGACACCGGCGAGGTGCTCTTTGAATACAACGCCCACGAGCGCCGCTATCCCGCCTCGGTGACCAAGATCATGACCTCCCTGGTGATTCTGGACGCCATCGATGCCGGGAAGCTGTCCCTGGATACGCAGGTCACCGTCTCCCAGGAGGCCCGGGACCTGGCCTACGATGCCTCCAAGGCAGACCTGCAGGTGGGCGAGATCCTCACGGTGGAGCAGCTTCTGTATTTAGACCTGGTTCCCTCCGCCTGTGATGCCTGCAACGCCCTGGCCGAGGCGGTGACGGGACTCACCGGCACGGACGCCTACGCCGCCTTTGCGGATCTGATGAACGCCAAGGCCGAGGCGCTGGGTATGACAGGCTCCCACTTCACCAACCCCCACGGCCTCCACGAGGCGGACCACTACAGCACCGCATACGACATCTACCTCATGGCGAGAGAGGCCATGAACAACGAGCTCTTCCGGCGGATCGTGAAGACCACCACGTACACCGTGCCCGAGACCAACATGCGCCCCGCCCAGACCTATCACACCACCAACTCCCTGCTGGACAACTGGTACACCCTGGACTATAAGTACTCCAAGGCCATCGGCATCAAGACCGGCAGCACCGAGGAGGGCGGCAGGTGCCTCGCCTCCGCAGCCATCGATGAAAAGGGCCGCACCTTCTACTGCGTGATCCTGGGCTGCGATTGGGTGACGGACCCCAACACCGGGGAGCAGGACCGGCAGAACTTCTCTGAGACGATCCGCCTTCTGGAGTGGGCCTTTGGCAACTTCCGCCACACCACCCTTCTGGATGAGAATGCAGACGACATCCTCCGGGAGATCCCCGTCACCATGTCCGAGGACACGGACCACGTCATCGCCGAGCCGGTGGGCACCATTGAGGCGGACATGCCCGTGGACTACGACCCCAAGCAGGCGGAGCTGGTGTTCCATCTCCCGGAAGAACCTCTGGAGGCCCCCGTCACAAAGGGACAGAAGGTGGGCTCGGTGGAGCTCTTCTACCAGGGGGTGAGCTACGGCACCCTGGAGATGGTGGCCGCAGACGATGTGGCCCGCTCGGAGATGCTGTCCCGCCTCACCACCCTCCAGTCCTACTGGGAGCAGTGGTGGGTGAAGGCGGCCCTCTTCGGCGGCATCGGCCTGATCCTCCTTCTGATCATCGTCATCTGCGTGGCCCGCAGCAAGAGAAAGCGCCGGTACAGCTATTCCAGCCGCGGCCGCTCCTCGTACCGCGGCGGGCGCCGGTAACCCCGAGATACAGTCTGCCCGGTGCGGTTGGCCTTACCGCACCGGGCAGCTTCTTTTTTCACGCAGTCTTGGCTCGCCTGCAGACGGAATCGTCTCCCGCTCCGGCAGGCCTCGTATCTTTTTTCCCTTGACAGTCCTCTCCCCATCCGATACCATCCGTATCAGATCATATCAGAGGAGCGGCAAAGGAGAGCGGCACCTCAGTCCGCCATCTCCTCCCCGGCTTTCACCAGGGCCTCCCCCACGGTGTAGATGTCTCCGGCGCCCACGGTGAGGATCAGATCTCCCGGCCGGGCGATGCCCTTCAGGGTGTCGGTCACCTCAGCCAGGGTGGGACAATAGATCGCGCCGGGGATCTGCTCGGCCAGGTCCCTGGAGGAGATGCCGATGTCGTTGGTCTCCCGGGCGGCGTAGATCTCCGCCAACACCGTCACGGTGGGCCGCTTCAGCACCCGGACAAAGTCTCCGAAGAGCGCCTGGGTCCGGGAATAGGTGTGGGGCTGGAAGGCGCAGACGATCCGCTGGTAGTCCAGGGTGGCCGCCATGTCCAGGAGGGCCTGGAGCTCATCCGGGTGGTGGGCGTAGTCGTCATAGACCTTGGCGTCGCGATAGGTGCCCTTGTACTCAAACCGCCGGCCGGGCAGGTGGAAGCTGGCCATGCCCCGGACCACCGCCTCGCCGGGGACCTGCAGCACATAGGCGGCGGCCGCTGCGGCCAGTGCGTTCTTTACGTTGTGTACCCCGGGGATGCCCAGATTCAGGTGGGCATACAGCCCCTCTGGGGTTACTACGTCAAAGGATCCGCAGCCCTTGGTGTAGGTCAGGTTCTCCGCGTGGACATCGCCCTTCTCGATGCCGAAGGTCACCACATGGCGGGTCTCACCCGCCAGGGCGGTCATGGTGTTGGGGTCCTCGCAGTTTGCCACGATGGTGCCGTCCTCCGGCACCCGGTCTGCAAAGGCCCGGAAGGAGTGCTCAATGGCCTCGATGTCTTTGAAGTAGTCCAGGTGGTCCGCCTCTACGTTGAGAATCACCGCCACGGTGGGATAGAAGGACAGGAAGGAGTCGCAGTACTCGCAGGACTCCAGGATGATGGTGTCCCCGTGGCCCACCCGGTGCCCCGCCTCCAGCAGCGGAAGGGTGCCACCGATCATCACCGTGGGGTCTTTGCTGGCCGCCATGAAGATGTGGGTGCACATGGACGTGGTGGTGGTCTTGCCGTGGGTGCCGGAGATGCAGAGGGCGTTCTTGTAGTCCCGCATGATGGCGCCCCAGGCCTGGGCCCGCTCAAATACCGGGATGTTGTGCTCCCTGGCCCCGGCGATCTCCGGATTGCCATCGTGGACGGCGGCCGTGCGCACCACACAGTCTGCGCCCAGCGCCCCCTCCGGCTTGTGGCCGATGGTGATGGGAATGCCCAGCCCTCTCAGGTGGCGGACGGTGTCGCTCTCTCGGACATCGGAGCCGGACACCAGCACGCCGGCGCCGTGGAGCACCTCCGCCAGGGATGCCATGGAGACCCCGCCGATGCCCACGAGATGGGCCCGCTTCCCCGGCCGCAGATATTCCCGAATGCTATATAATGCCATAATTTCATTACTCCAATGGGGACGTGCCGTCTCGGCATCCCCTAGATTCCTACTCATGATACGCTGGAACTGCAGTAAAGGTACCGTACCGGCGGTGATTATACCGCATTCCACCGCCATTGGCAACAGGTATTTGCACAAACGCTATTGTACCCGCTTCCAGCCCCGTTGAAACACGAAAGGACCATTCCTATGGAAGTTTTTGCTCTGCCGCCCTATGCGGCCTATGTCTGCCAGACCCTCTGGAATGCCGGCTATGCGGCGTACCCGGTAGGCGGCTGCGTCCGAGACTTACTCCTGGGTCTCACCCCCCACGACTGGGATGTGGCCACCTCCGCCTTTCCCGAGGATGTGATCCCCCTCTTTCCGCGAGTGGTGCCCACCGGCATCCAGCACGGCACCGTTACCGTGGTAACCGATGGCGAGAATGTAGAAGTCACCGCCTTTCGGAAGGACGGCCCGTACTCCGATGGCCGGCACCCGGACAGCGTCACCTTCGGCACCAGCCTGGAGGACGACCTCTCCCGCCGGGACTTCACCATCAACGCCATGGCCTTAGGCCCGGACGGCACCATTGTGGACCCCTACGGCGGCAGCGCGGACCTGAAGGCGGGTCTCATCCGGTGCGTGGGCGATCCAGAGCAGCGGTTTCACGAGGACGCCCTACGGATCCTCCGGGGCGTGCGGTTTGCCGCCAAACTGGGCTTTGCCATCGAAGAGAGCACCTGGAGGGCCATGGTGTCCTGCGCACCGTTGGCAGACCGGGTCTCCAGCGAGCGCATCTACGCGGAGGTGGAGAAGACCTTGCTCACCCGGGCACCCCATATGGTGGGCCTGATGGTCTCCCTCGGCGTGCTGGACCGGTTTGCCGTGGTACCACGGGACGCAGACTTCCAGTCCCTGGACAGCGTGCCCTGCACCCAGGAGGAGCGATGGCGGGCCTTCTGCAGGCGCACCGGCTTCCCCATCCAGTCCCTGCCGGTGTCCCGGGCCCTCCGGGCGGCGGTAAACCACCCGGAGCGGGCGCTGATCCCCCAACTGGCCCTCTCCGGCGGCGTGATCGCGGCCATGGGCTATGCGGGAGCTGCCATCAGCAGTGTGCAGAAGGCACTGGCCATCTATGTGCTGGACCACCCAGATGCCAACACCCTGGAGGCGCTCACCGCGCTTCTGAGAGCCTGGCAGGCAGACGGCACCGTCCCCCTGCCGGACAAGAAGTAGTTGCCTATCCTCTTCCCTCACACAGCTTTCTTTCCTCTTCCTGCTCTTTTTGCAGTGGAAAAGGGCCTGCCGCGATGGCAGGCCCTTTTCGGTAGCGGATCTGGAACCATGCATTGGCATGGCGGTTTTGCTTTGGTATGCCCTCCGCCCTACAGCACCCAGTATCTGCCGTCTGCGGTCTCCCCCAGAACGCCGCTGCTTACCAGCCGTTTCGTCACGGCGGAGAAGGCGTTGGGGTTGATCACGCCGGCATCGGCGAAGGTGCAGGCGGTCTCCGGGGAGATGGCGCCTCGGGCAATAAGCCTCTGCACGATGTGCTTTTTCCGGATCAATGGGATGGGCGGCATGGGGTTGTTCCTCCTCTGTTTCAGATTGGCGTTCCGCCTTACAGGGTGTTCTCAATACCGGTGTCATAGGTGAAGATCCTCACATTTCCCGCATCGGCACTGGCCTCCAGGGACTGCTGATAGTCTTGCACCGCCTGGCTCAGGTTGTCCCCCAGCTGCACATCGTCCACATAGATGCTGCCCGTCATGGCCCAGACCTCATAGTTCACCCGATTCAGCCCGCCGATCATCTCCAGGTAGATATCTCCAACATCCGTGGAGAGGTCCATCACCTCCGGGGTCTCCCCGGTGACAATGATGTCTCCGGTGTCTGCAGACGCATCCATCAAAATGGCGGAGCAGTTGGCGGCATGGATGTCCCCGGTGGTGGTGTACAGGTTCAAGGTGTTCTCAACCTGGATCCCCTGGACGCGGATGTCCCCCGTCACGGCGTTCACGTCCAGGTTATAGGCCGCAAAATCCATCACGGTGATATTGCCCTGATAGGTGATGGCAAAGACGTCCGGTGTAGTCCAGCTGGACGGGATGGTGACGTGGATCACCAGCTGTCCGGAGGCGGGCTCCCCGTTGATGCCGCCATAGCCGTCCACGTTGAGGTACTGGCCGTCTATGGTGTAGCCGATGTCCGCAGGTTGGCCGTTCAGGGTGGCGGACACGTTGAGGGTCTCTCCCCTGTCCAGGACGATGTCTCCAAAGGGGATGTTCACCTCTACCCGGCCCTCTGTATACTGATGGGCCTCCGCCGTCCCGGGGTCCACCTCCGCTCGTTCCGGGGCCACTTCTACGACATCGATATAGTTGCCGGCGCTGGAGTAGTCCGGATACATGGTCTGGTGGAAGATGGCGTAGATGGGCAGGGACAGCAGCACCACCAGGAGGGCCGCGATGCACACCTGCTTCCGGGTGGGACCGGCGGGTCTCGTGGGATAGCCCCGCTCCTCCGCCAGCTGTCTCGCCAGGTCCTCCGGGTCTCCCAGCTGCCGCAGAATCTCCTGCTCCCGCCCCGGGCCCGCGTCCTCAAAATACTCTGTGTACCAGTTGATGATGTCCCTCCGCTCCCTGCTGGACACCCAGCGGGCCAACTGCTGGTCCAATCGGGTCAGATAGAACTGCCACTGGGTATTCTGCCCGCTTGCGGCCTGTCCGTTCATACAACCTCCCCCTTTCGCAGAATGTGTTCAATGCCGTCCCGGAAGGACCGCCACTCCTCTCTCCGATTCCTGCAGCAGGTGCGGCCCACGTCCGTGATGGCGTAGTACCGGCGGTTACGCCCCTGGTACGGCTGGTCGTAGACGTAGAGGTAGCCGTCCCGCTCCAGCCGGCGCAGCACCGGATACAGGGTGGACTCCGAGATGTCCAGGCTGCCCTTTACCTCCTGGGTGAGGGCATACCCGTAGGTGTCCCCCCGCTCCAGCACCGCCAGCACGCAGACTTCCAGCAGAGGACTGCCCAGTGCAAATGCCATGGCCGCCGCCTCCTTTCCTTTTCGTGTAATATTATACGGCGTATAGTATAAGGCTGTCAAGGGGAATTTGCAGGATTTTGCAGCACAAATTGGGCGGGTTCTGCGCCCTTCCCCGTCTCTTCTTTCCCAGTGTATCCGGCGCTCTCACGTAACCGACACGCCGGCGGTACTGCAGTAGCAACAGGCCCTGAGAAGGCCGGTCTCCTCAGCACGAGGTCCAGCAGCCGGGCCGGGATGCGCAGGCTCGCTCACCACTCTGCCCGCTCTGCCGATCCACCCCGGCAAGTACCCCCTGCCGCTGTGCCATCCCGCTTTGCAATATCTGCCAACCCAAATTGCAGCTGAGGTGGCCATTTCGTTTTCATAATGCACTTTTGATGCATTGTTTGCAGCAGATGCGCCCATTTCTATGCCTTTTCCCCTCTTGACGAATCCCGCCCCATTGTTTAGAATAGCGGAAAAATGCAGTGGTGATCTGCCGCTGCCTCCTCCATTCTCCAATCTTCGACACGAAAGGAACAATGCATATGCTGAAACTCTATGACGGCGGCGTCTATCTGGTAAACGGCACCGAGATCGTCCCCGAGAGCGAGTCCGCCCGGATTCCCGCCCTCTGCGGCAAGGCCGCAGACAGGGCGGAGGCCGAGAAGGGCACCATGGCCTATGGGATCCTCCAGGCCCACAACAAGAGCGGCGACCCGGACAACCTCCGCATGACCTTCGACAGCCTCACCAGCCACGATATCACCTATGTGGGCATCATCCAGACCGCCCGGGCCTCCGGTATGACGGCCTTCCCCATGCCCTACGTGCTCACCAACTGCCACAACTCCCTCTGCGCCGTGGGCGGCACCATCAACGAGGACGACCACATGTTCGCCCTGTCCGCCGCCCACAAGTACGGCGGCATCTATGTGCCCACCAACATGGCGGTGATCCACAGCTACAACCGGGAGATGATGTCCGGCTGCGGGCGGATGATCCTGGGCTCAGACTCCCACACCCGGTACGGCGCCCTCGGCACTTTGGCGGTGGGCGAGGGCGGCGGCGAGCTGGCCAAGCAGCTGGTGGGCCGCACCTATGACGTGCGCCGTCCCGGCGTGGTGGCCATCTATCTGGACGGGGCTCCGGTGCCCGGGGTGGGCCCCCAGGACGTGGCCCTCACCATCATCGGCGCCGTGTACGCCAACGGCTATGTGAAAAACAAGGTCATGGAGTTTGTGGGCCCCGGCGTGAAGAACCTGCCCATCGAGTACCGCAACGGCATCGATGTCATGACCACTGAGACCACCTGCTGGTCCTCCATCTGGGTAACGGACGAGAAGACGGAGGAGTACTTCGCCATCCACGGCCGCCCCGATGCCTACCGGGAGATGAAGCCCGCGGATGTGGCCTATTATGATGGCTGCGTCTATGTGGACCTCTCCACCGTGGAGTGCACCATCGCCCTGCCCATGCACCCCAGCTACGCCTACACCATCCGGGAGCTGAAGGAGAATCCCCAGGACATCCTCCTGGAATGCCAGACGAAGGCCAACAAACAGATCACCGGCGCCTCTCTCGATCTGGTGAGCAAGGTCCACGATGGCGCCATCTGGGTGGACCAGGGCATCGTGGCGGGCTGCTCCGGCGGCACCTTCGACAACCTGGTGGCCGTGGCAGACATCCTCCGGGGCCAGAGCTGCGGCAACGGCACCTTCAAGATGAGCGTCTATCCCGGCTCCATGCCCGCCTACCTGGAACTCATGAAGAACGGGTGTCTGGCGGACATCGCGGCCGCCGGCGCCATCGTCCGGGAGTGCTTCTGCGGCCCCTGCTTCGGCGCCGGAGACACCCCCGCCAACGGAGAGTTCTCCATCCGCCACGCCACCCGGAACTTCCCCAACCGGGAGGGCTCCAAGCCCGGCGAGGGACAGATGGCCGGCGTGGCCCTCATGGACGCCCGCTCCATCGCCGCCACCGCCATCCACGGCGGCAAGCTCACCGCCGCCACCGAGCTCGATCTGGACTACACCACCCCCGTCTATCACTTCGACAGATCCGTCTACGAGAAGCGGGTGTACAACGGGTACGGCAAGCCCGAGCCGGAGCACGCCCTGAAGATGGGCCCCAACATCAAGGACTGGCCGGAGCAGCCTGCCCTCTCCGAGGACCTGCTGCTGCAGGTGGTCTCGTACATCACAGACCCGGTCACCACCACAGACGAGCTCATCCCCTCCGGCGAGACCTCCAGCTTCCGCTCCAACCCCCTGCGCCTCGCCGAATTCACCCTCTCCCGGAAGGATCCCCAGTATGTGGGCCGGGCCAAGGCAGTTCTGGACCTGGAGAAAAAGCGGCAGTCCGGGATGATCCCGCAGGAGATCCGCGCCGTGTACAGCGCACTGGACGCCGCCGGCGTGCCCAACCAGCCCAGCTGCACGGTGATCGGCAGCACCATCTTCGCCCTGAAGCCCGGCGATGGCTCCGCCCGGGAGCAGGCAGCCTCCTGCCAGCGGGTGCTGGGCGCCGCCGCCAACCTGGCGGTGGAGTACGCCACCAAGCGGTACCGCTCCAACTGCATCAACTGGGGCATGACGCCCTTCCTGGTGGAGGACCCCAACGCCTTCGCCCTGGGAGACTACGTGTTCGTCCCCGGCCTCCGCAAGGCCATCCTGGACGGCACGCTCTCCTTCCCCGCCTATGCGGTGAAGCCGGACGGCACCGTGAAGGCATTCAACGTCTCTCTGGGCCAGCTCACCCCGGACGAGCGGCAGATCATCGTGGACGGCTGCCTCATCAACTACTACCGCAACGGCCGCTGAGCCCCGCAGTCCACCCTCCATACCAGCAATAAAGCCCAGCCCCAGGGGTGTTCCCCTGGGGCCGGGCTCGTCTCATGTCTGATGGAGTTGTGCGGCGATCCCGCTCAGATCCGGGCCACGCCGGTGTCCCGTGCGGCCTGGGCCACCGCTGCGGACACGGCCGGGCACACCCGGGGGTCGAAGGGGGCCGGGATGATGTAGTCTGCAGACAGCTCGCTCTCCGGCACCAGATCTGCCAGGGCGTGGGCGGCGGCGATCTTCATGGCCTCGTTGATGTCGCTGGCCCGGACATCGAAGGCGCCCCGGAAGATGCCCGGGAAGGCCAGCACGTTGTTGATCTGGTTGGGGAAGTCGCTGCGGCCGGTGCCCACCACCGCAGCACCCGCCTCTTTGGCCAGGTCCGGCATGATCTCCGGCACCGGGTTGGCCATGGGGAAGAGGATGGGCTTGTCCGCCATAGTCCGCACCATGTCCTGGGTCACCACGCCGGGAGAGGAGACGCCGATGAAGAGGTCCGCGCCCCGGATGACCTCCGCCAGGGAGCCGGACTTGTCCTCTTTGTTGGAGATGGCCAGCAGCTCCCTCTTGGCATCGTTGAGGTCTGTGCGCTTAGAGCAGATGGCGCCTTTGCGGTCGCAGATGACGGCGTCCTTCATCCCCATGGAGCGGAGCAGCTTGAAGATGGCGGTCCCGGCGGCGCCGGCGCCAGAGAAGACGGCGGTGATGTCCTCCATTCGTTTGCCCACCACCTTCAGGGCGTTGAGCAGGGCGCCGGCCACGATGACGGCGGTGCCGTGCTGGTCATCGTGGAAGATGGGGATGTCGCAGCGCTCCTTCAGCTTGCGCTCGATCTCGAAGCAGCGGGGGGCGGCGATGTCCTCCAGGTTCACCCCGCCGAAGGAGCCGGCCAGCAGCGCCACGGTGTCTACGATGGTGTCCACATCCTTGGAGCGGATGCAGAGGGGGACGGCGTTCACATTGCCGAAGGCCTTGAAGAGCACGCACTTGCCCTCCATCACCGGCATGCCCGCCTCAGGCCCGATGTCTCCCAGGCCTAGGACGGCGGTGCCATCGGTTACCACGGCCACGGTGTTCCAGCGGCCGGTGAGCTCATAGCTCTTGTTGATGTCCTTCTGGATCTCCAGACAGGGCTGGGCCACGCCGGGGGTATAGGCCAGAGACAGCGCCTCTCTGTCCTTTACCTCCATCTTGGGGACGGTGTCCAGTTTGCCCCGCCACTGGTAGTGCAGTTTTAACGATTCGGCCGCATAGTCCATGCAAACCACCCTTTCAGTTGATCTCCGCTGCAATATATCACAACGGGGGACAAAAAGGAATCCCCCAATTGCCGAAAATACAGCGGGAAACGATCCGGATTCTCGCTGCAGCGGCATTTGGGGGCGTTGGGACAGATGTCTTTCTCAGGTTGCTCTGCGTGTCCAAACTCAGTCTGTGGTCATGGAGTATTCAGACACCACCCCGTCCGCAAAGTCGATGAGCAGCCACTCGTTGTCCATGATCATGCGCTCTCCGCCGAGGCAGTAGACGAAGCGGTTCTCCTGGTTGAAGTAGCCCATCCGGTTGTCGTTGGGGCCCAGCAGGTCCAGCACCTCCTGCTCCGTCATGCCGATGAGGTCGTACTGCTCCAGCATATTGTCCGTGATCCTGGCCCGGCTCTCCGGGTGCTTCAGCCACTTCTCCTGGGTGAATGTGTGCCGGTTGCTGAGGCCCACTGCCCCCACAATGCAGAACACCAGGATCACCACCGCCATGGTGGCCCCCACGATCTTGCCCAGGCTGGTCTGTCCCCGCTTTCCATTCTCTTCCCGATTCTCGCTCATCTCTGAAACCTCCTCTCTCTTTCACCGCACCGTGCGGGCGGAGAAGCGGCACTTCCCTGCCCAGAAATTTCTCTCTATACCATACCACAGAGCGCTTCCATTGCAGTTTAATATTTCCTTAAGTTTCCTGTCCCCGTTCATGCCCTTACCCCAAGTATTTGCCCCATTTTCCGATTCTTTTGTCTATTTCAGAAGCAGGATCGCAGACCGCGGACATGTCCCATATTTGTTGGAAATGATCACAAAGAATTGGGGCAAAAATTTGCCTTTTGATGGAAAACTTTGATTGACAACCCTCCGGCAGCGGCATATAATTTGGGCGCAGTTTAGACCGTCCCCGTCTCCGGGAGCGCCTCAGATCGGCTCCACACGGCAGCCTCAAAGCTTCGCTGCGGCGGCCCATGGTGACTCCGGCAAACCCGCCTAGCTGCAAGTATTCCCCTTTGCGTCCGAATGGATGGAGCAAAGAGAAACCGGGAGGTAATTCAAATGGACAACCCCAACCCCAAGCCCATTAAGCGCATCGGCGTGCTCACCAGCGGTGGCGATGCCCCGGGCATGAACGCAGCCGTCCGCGCTGTGGTCCGCACCGCCCTGAAGCAGGGCATCGAGTGCGTTGGCATCCGCCGTGGCTGGAGCGGCCTCATCAACACAGACTTCATGCGCCTGGACAACAGCTCCGTGAGCCACATCATGAACAAGGGCGGCACCATTTTGTATACCGCCCGCTGCATGGAGTTCATGACCAGAGAGGGCCGGGAAAAGGCCATCGCCACCTGCAAGATGCTGGGTCTGGACGGCATCGTGGCCATCGGCGGAGACGGCACCTTCCGGGGCGCTCTGGCCCTCACCCGGCAGATCGCCGAGTCCGGGTACTATCTGCCCGTGGTGGGCATCCCCGCCACCATCGATAACGACATCGGCTGCTCCAACTACACCATCGGCTTCGACACCGCCGCCAACACCGCCATCGAGTGCATCGACAAGTTGCGGGACACCATGCAGTCTCACGAGCGCTGCTCCGTGGTAGAGGTGATGGGCCGGCACGCCGGCTTCCTGGCCCTGTATGTGGGCATCTCCGTGGGCGCCACCGCCGTACTCATCCCCGAGCGTGAGGTGGACTTCGAGCAGGACGTGGTGGAGAAGATCCGCCGGGCCCGTCTCGGCGGCACCACCCACTTCATGGTGGTGGTGGCAGAGGGCGCCGGCAGCGCCGTGGAGATCGGCAAGCAGATCCACGAGGCCATCGGTATCGACCCCAGAGTGACCGTACTGGGCCACATCCAGCGCGGCGGCGCCCCCACCGGCCGGGACCGCGAGACCGCCAGCCGCATGGGCTATGAGGCCGTCCAAGCCCTGCTCTCCGGCAAGGGCAACCGGATCATCGGCACCAAGGCCGGCGCCCTCACGGACATGGACATGGAAGAGGCCCTGGCCATGGAGAAGAAGCTGGAGATGTACCGCTACGAGGTGCTGGAGGCCCTCACCCCCGGGATCTAAGCCGTATTCCCGTACACAGCGAAACAAATCAAGAGAGGATCTGGAGCCCGTCTCCGGATCCTCTCTTTTCCTGCGGGCAGCGCCGCATAGGAAAACCTCCCGCCCAGACTGCCCCTCTGAGCGGGAGGTTTCTCATTCAGATCCCGGAGTCGGCATCCGGCGCATCTGCCGCCTGGACGGCAAGCCCAAGGCAGCCCTCAGAGGTCCGCAAACACCTGTTCCAGGTCTATCACGCAGCCCGGCAAAACTGACACTGGCAGCTTGTCTTTTTCCCGATACATGTGCACAACATTGCTGAACCCATCGCCCTCGCGAAGGCAGACATAGACACGTCTCGGCTTCTGATCTACCATCCAGTACTCTCGTACCCCTGCCCTCTCATAGAGGTCAAACTTCCGAATCTCGTCATTTTCTCGATTGGATGGGGAGAGAACCTCAATCACCAAATCCGGTGCGCCTTTGCAGCTCTTCGCATCCAACTTGCTCCGATCGCAAACCACCATAAGATCCGGTTGGACAGGTCTCTTGTATTCTGCTGGGACGTCCTCCTTGCCATCGAAGAGGTATGCCGGCACTCCGAGAAGAAGCTTCCACGTCTTGCCATCCAGGAAGGTATCGAGCATTCTCGCCAGCTTAATGCGGATCGTTGCGTGAGCAACGGATACGCTTTTTATCTGATCGGGATCTCCGTCTTGCAGTTCATACTGCTCCTCTTCCGATTGAGAAAGGTCTTTGTTTCCCAAAGTGTTCGACATTCATATTCCTCCTATCATGATAGCCATTCTAGTAACAATCGCTAAAGCCAGCTACCAGGGCGAAACAGATCCGGTCTTCCACTGGCAACGCAGTAATAAGCCATTTGGCTTTAGCCACTCATATTATAAACGGCGTCCGTTTTACAAGTCCCAGTTTGTCAAAATTTTATCGCGTTTAAATACTTCAAATAATTAAATGCACTAAACAGCCAATGTATCTCTCTGTTATTTAGTGCATTAAAAGCATTTTCTTGCCAACGTAAAAGTGCACCAGCAATACGATTGATATATTCTATATGCTGCATAAACAGGACAAGTCTCTGGTGTCTTATACTCTTTTCTCCACCTGCAGTTTTCCCAGCGCCGGCAGTCCCCATCCGGCGCTGGATCTGGAGCCTTGGTGTTTGTGCCCTCTCAGGTCTGTCTCTCAGTTCTCATCCCTTCACGCCCGTGCCGGCCTTCCCCTCGGTGAGGGGAAACGGGAACGGCTTCGAGACATACCGCACCGTGCCGTCCTGCTCCAATACCGCCGTGCCCCAGCCGTGGAGGGTCAGCGTGCCCTTCCCCGTCTCCAGAGAGACCGCTGTCCGGTTCCAGTTCTGCAAGAACACGTAGGGGCCGCGATAGGACAACAGCACGCCCTCCGGGACGGGGTGCCGCCAGATGGGGGCCATGCCGCTCTCCCGGCAGAGCATCTTGTATAGACTGGTATAGAAGTCCCCGGGGAAGCGGGTGGCCACAAACCAGGCGGTGCCCTCGCCAAAGCGGTTGCAGGTGATGGCGGGGGTGCCGGCAAAGAAGGCGCTGCCGTACTGGAGTAAGGGTTCCGCCCCCTCCAATGCGGGCACATCGCAGAGGATGCTGCCCTGGGTGTTGGGGAGATCCATACTGCGGGACTGGCAGGAAACCGTCTCCCCGTCCCACAGGGACACCGTCTCGGTTACCCGAAGGCCCAAGAGATCCGTGAGGCCATAGGGAGTGTCCCCTTGCCTGAGCTGATCATTCTCATCTGCAATGCCGGACCAGGCCGTTACCACCAGGTGTCCGCCATTCTGGACATAGCCCCGCAGGTTCTGGATGGTTTCATCGTCCATCATGTAGAGCATGGGGACGATCACGAGAGGATAGGCCGAGAGATCCCCCATAGGCGGCAGGAAGTCCACGGAGTACCCGTTGTGGCGGAGTCCGTCATAGTGGCGGTGCATCTCCTCCCAGTACCCGATGCCGCAGTTCCGGGGCCCCTGGGCGGCGTCCAGCACCCACTTGTTCTGGTAGTCCAGGACGATGGCGGCCTGTTTCGGCTTTCTCTCCCCGGCGACAAAGGTGAGGTCCTGCAATGCCCGCCCCACGGCAGCGGTCTCCAGATAGACCCGGTTGTCCTCCCGGCCGTCCGGGCCCACCACGCCGCCGTGGAGCTTCTCCATGGCGCCCCGGGAACGGCGCCACTGGAAGTACATCACCGCGTCCGAGCCCTGGGCCAAGGCCAGCAGCGAGCTCTGGATGTGCATCCCCGGCTCTTTGGGTCGGCTCACCGCCTGCCAGTTGGTGTTGCTGGGGGTGCTCTCCATGAGGAGGAACGGCTTGTCCTGGAGGGAGTAGTAGATGTCATGGACAAAGGCGGTGCGCAATGCCGTCTGCTCCTCCGTCTCCCGGGGATTGTGCCACTCCGGGTAGCTGTCCCAGGAGATGATATCCATCTCCCGGGACATGTCCCAGTGGTCGAAGCCATCGAAGTGGTCCATGAGGTTGGTGGTGCAGCGGGCCTCCGGCAGAACCTCCCGGATGGCGTCCCGCTCGAACTTGTAGAAGTCTATGGTCTGCCAGGACACAAACCGCCGCCAGTCCAACAGCAGCCCCTGCAGGCCGCTCTCCCCCAGGGGGGACGGGCTCTCCACCTGGCTCCAGTCCGTGTAGGTGTGGCTCCAGAAGGCGGTATACCAGGCCTGGTTCAATGCCTCCAGGGTGCCGTACTTGGCCTGGAGCCACTGCCGGAAAGACGCCTGGCACAGGGGGCAGTGGCACTCCCCGTTGAACTCGTTGGAGATGTGCCAGTACCGCACCGCCGGGTGCTTGCCAAAGCGTTTGGCCAGGATCTGGTCCATCTTGCGCACCTTGTCCCGGTACACGGGCGAGGTGAGGCAGTGGTTCTCCCGCCCGCCAAAGAGGCTCCGCTCCCGCTTGGCGTTCACCCGCAGCACCTCGGGATAGCGCTGGGCCATCCAGTTGGGCCGGGCGCCGCTGGGGGTGGCCAGGATCACCCCCACCCCGTGGGCCCACAGCCGGTCTATGATCTCCCCCAGCCAGTCCAGGTCGTAGACATTCTCCTCCGGCTCCAACTTGGCCCAGGAGAAGATGCCCACGCTCACCGAGTTCACATGGGCCCTCTGCATCAGCTGCACATCCTGTTCCAGCACCTCCGGCCGGTCCAGCCACTGCTCCGGGTTGTAGTCCCCGCCGTGGAGTAAAATACGTTCGCTCATAAGGGTTCCTCCGCTGTCCTCTTCCGCCATTGTGGGAAGAGGGATTTGTACCGTGGAGTATACACGAAAGGGTAATTTTCAGCAAGACGGGAAAAACGCCGATTTCACAACCCCGCCCATCCAGGGCAAAACCGTGCCGCGGCGCTGTAGGCGCCGCGGCACGGTTTTGTTTCGGATTTGGATGTTGTCTGTTAGAGCTGCAGGTTCACCGGCTCCGCATCCATGGGCAGGGACACGATGGCCTTGAAGAGGTCCCCATCGATGTCCAGGCGGAAGGTGCCGCCCTGGAGCTCAGTGAGGGACTGGGCGATGGAGAGCCCCAGGCCGCTGCCGGACTCCGTTCTGGATTCGTCTCCCCGGACAAAGCGCTCCATAAGCCGCTCTGCCGGCACATCCAGGGGATCCCGGGAGATGTTCTTCACCGTGAGCACCGCCTGACTGCCGCACTCCAGGTTCACATACACCCGGGTGCCCGCCATGGCGTACTTGGAGCAGTTGGAGAGCAGGTTGTCCAGCACCCGCCACAGGTGCCTGCCGTCTGCGTAGACCCACACCGGGGTGTCCGGCAGGGTGCGCACCAGGGTGAGGTTGGACTGCTCCAGCCGCTCCACCCACTCCCCCAGGGCCTGGTCTGTGAGGAGCACAAAGTCCAGCCGCTCCAGGCTCACGGAGAGGTTGCCGGTGGACGCCTTGGACGCCTCCACCAGGTCCTCAGTGAGCTTTTTCAGCCTCTGGCTCTTCCGGTCCAGCACCTCCAGGTACTCCTGTACCCGGGGGTTGTCTATGGGCTCCTTTTTCATCAGGTCCACATAGTTGATGATGCTGGTGAGAGGGGTCTTCAGATCGTGAGAGACGTTGGTGATGAGCTCCGCCTTAAACCGCTCGCTGTTGGTCTGATCCTCCACCGCCTGGGTGATCACCTGATTCAGGTTGTTCAGCACATTTGCGTGTTCCTTCAAGTCCGGGTACATGCCGGCGCTCTGGATCACATACTGCCGGTTGCCCCCGATGATCTCCTGGACCCCCCGCCGCATCTTTGCCCACTGGGCGGCCCAGCGGATCTGCCGGAAGGCTAACAGTCCCGTTACGATGATCCAGACAGGCAGCATAAGGTCATAATACCGCCAGGTGCTGATCACCAAGAGGGTGAAACCGGCATATCCGCCGTAGACCACGGCGGTCCGCCAGACCAGCGGCACCACCAGGATGTTCTGCCACAGCTCGTTCCAGGTCCTCTGGACATAGCCGATCAGCCAGCGGATGCAGCTCCAGACGAAGTGGCAGCACCGCCACACCAGGGTGTTGCGCAAGAGGGTGTGGGAGCGGCACCGGGCGGCAAAGGTGTCCAGGAAAGCCACCGGCAGGATCGCCAGCAGACCGGATGCCAGGGCCGATGCCGCCAGCAGTCTGCCGAAGGTCCAGAAGGCCCCTTGATAGCGAGAAACGATGTTCTCTACGAAGTCGATGCCCTTCCCCACGCAAAAGAGCGTTACCAGCCAGAGGGCAAGGAACAGGATGTCTCCTGGGATCCGGTGGAACCAGTTCAGCACAATGGCCCCGGTCTTGGACTGATAGCCGGCGCCGGCCATCAGGAAGATCAGGCAGGCTGTCAGGACGGCATACATGGCAACGATGCCCCCCAGGATCACATTCAGGTAGCTGTGGAGCAGGATGCCGATCTGAATCGCACGGCTGTATGCGTCCTGGACTTGCATCCAGTCATTCACCCAGATCCGGAGGTATGCGGTCTCACCGTTGGCCAGGGATGAGGGGGCATCGTATCTGAGCTGGCCGGTATAACTCTGGCCGCTCTCCCCCTCCGGCACATTGCCCTGCAGCACCTTCCCGTCTCGGTCCGTAAGCTCCCAGCGCAGATTGGTGTTGGCGGGGTCCAGATAGGTCTGAAACTCCTGGTATGCCCCCCACTCCCAGTCTGAGACAGGGCGTTCCGAGGTGATGTTGTTTTGGATCACCAGGTAGTTCAGGATCTTGCTCTGATCCTGCCGCAGCATCCGCTGGACATCGTAGAGGCTGCCCCAGTCGTCCCCGTACATCACCGCCGTGCCGTTGACGGCGATTGCCAGGGCCAATACTATGATGCCGGCCACCATGCAGCAGGCCAGGAAAAAGGCCAACCCCTTCAGCAGCGGGTTGTTTCGCACCTTCATCTCACATCTTCTCCATCTTGTACCCCAGCCCCCAGACCACGCGGATATACCGGGGGTTGGCGGGATCGATCTCAATCTTCTCCCGGATGTGCCGGATGTGCACCGCCACGGTGTTCTCCGAGCCCAGGGCGGGGTCGTTCCACACCAGCTCATAGATCTGGCTGGCGGAGTACACCCGGCCGGGGTTGCGCATCAGAAGGCGGAGGATGCTGTACTCGATGGGGGTGAGGGCCACCGGCTCTCCCTCCACCGTGACGGTCTTGCGGCTGTCGTCCATCTCCAGGGCGCCGTTGCGCAGCACCTCGTCCTCCGGGGGCTGGGTCTTGCCGCCCAGCATGGTGTATCTTCTGAGCTGGCTCTTCACCCGGGCCACCACCTCCACCGGGTTGAAGGGCTTGGTGACGTAGTCGTCCGCGCCGATGTTCAGGCCCAGGACCTTGTCCGTGTCCTCGCTCTTGGCGGTGAGCAGGATGATGGGAATGTTGCCGCCGGCCTCCCGCAGCTGCGCCGTGGCCCGGATGCCGTCCAGCTTGGGCATCATGATGTCCATGAGGATGCAGTCTATGTTGCCGCCCTTCACCGCGGCAAGTGCCTCCTCCCCGTTGTATGCCTCCACCGTGCGGTATCCCTCGCTGGTGAGGTAGATCTTCAGAGCAGAAACGATGTCCTTGTCGTCATCGCAGATCAAAACTGTGTTCATGGGACGTCTCCCCTTTCTTGACGTCCCCCAGTCTAGCATTTCAAAAGTTAAGCTGCAAGCGGGAAAACCTTTAAAAAGCGCTTAAGATAGCAAGAGACATGAAAATTGGAACATTCAGCTCAAAAAAGGAACAGAGGCCTTGCCTCCCATGTCCGAAGACAGGCAGTCTTTTCCCAGATGAAACAGACTGTGGGAGACATCTATCAGGACGTTTCCGCAAATTCCATGAAAAGGCCCGTTTTCAACCTTGCATTTCCGGCATTTTGGTGCTAATATGATGGTGAGATGGTGGACCGCTCCCAGCGGGTGCAGCCACCGGATGCAGCGTCTCTTCCCCATATATCCAGGCGGCGCCGAGACGTATGATTCGATACGCAAGGAGTATTACTATGGAACGGAACCAAGCAGACAAAGCCAGCAATCAGGGCACGGCCCCTTCCATGACCTTCTCCGGTCCGGATCGGAAAGCAATCACTTCCCCCTCGGAGCAAAAAGTCCTCAGCTCCCTCTCAGACCTCCTCAAGAGCAGAGATGGGGTTTGCCTGCTGAAGCCCTCCCGTCCCCTGGAGCGCAACGGCATCCTGTACTCCGCCATGAACTGGATGGCGGCAGACCGGGGCACCGACATCAACATCCAGGTCTTTCTGGTCTCCTCCCGGGGCTCATCCCGGGGCGCTAGAAGCCACACCATGCCCCTGGCCCAGGCCAAGGCCACGGTGCAGGCCTTCTTCCGGGGCAATCCGCCGGACATCAACGGGTGGACCCCGGTGCACTTCACCTTCCCCATGAACGACCACCCGGCCAATGGCCTTCGGACCTATGAGTTCCAGATCATCGATGCCCACGGCGAGCGGAAGCGCCTGCCCCACTTCGGCCCGGACGATGTGCAGATCGCCGGCGAGTATCTGGAAGAGGGCAAGTACCAGATGGCAGAGTTCACCCTCCACAACGGCCACCCGGGCCTGCGGGTCTCCGCCAACCGGTGGGTGGCCGGGTTCGTCACGGTGATCGCCGCCAAGAAGGAGGGCAACGAGATCCGCTACCTCTCCCGCAGCTGCCCCGCCACCCAGGGCACCAACTGGCTGATGGCCTTCTATCGCGGCAACTTCCAGCCCGAGGGCCCCCTCTGGGGCGATGTGACCCAGAGGATCCTCAGCGAGCGCCGCTGATCCGCGAGACAATCCATATCCCATGCCCTGAAGGAGTGCGCTCCTTCAGGGCGTTCTTTTCTGCAGTTCCTCTTTTCGCCTTTTCCGGAGGCAATCCTGCCACGCGAAATACACCTTTCCCGATTTTCTTGGTGCATCAGTCTTTTTCAAATTCCAAATAGAGGAAATCCGGCGCGGCTGCCCGGTTGATGCCGAACCGATGTCTCTTTTAGTAGATTTTTCTTGCATTATCTTTCGCTAGGTGTTAAAATACGAAATAGAATGAAATCCCTGTGGGTATCGAGAGAAAGGGGCAAAATCTATGGCGTGGAAACAGGAACGGGAAGCGCTGCTGGCCAAGATCTGCCAGCTTGAGACGGAGAACGAAGACCTTCGGAAACTTCTGGACGCGAAGGAACATGCGCCGACTGTGCAGGCGGCAACCGAGGCTGCACCCCAGCAGCCGATGGCCCTCCCCCAACAGATGGCAGCGGTGCTCTCCCAGCTCACCGGTGTGCTGGGACAGGTCTCCGCCGTTTTGGGGCAGTATGCCGCGGGCTCGCTCTCGGTTGCAGCACCTGCCGCAACCGAGGCAGTCGCTCCCCTTCCAAAACAGGACATCCCCGGATCTGAGGAATCCCAGTCTGAGAAGACGACATCTCCCTCTGAGGCGGGTTCCGCCCCAGAGGAGCCCATCGGGGAGCCGGAAGAGAGCGTCTCCGTCCCAGATCAGATGATCGAGCAACCGGATACGACAGCAAGCCAGACGGTTGAAGCCGAGACCGCAAGTGCTATACCAGCGGATGCACCGGCAGAAGAGACAGCAGAGCCCGTGGATGCCATAGCGGCAGCGGCGGAGGCTGTCTTCGAACCCCAGCCGGAAGAAGCTGCTGTTTCGCCGGTTGAGGCGGTGGCCGAACCCGAAGCGCCTGCCGCAGGACCGGAGCAGGCAGCGGAACCAACCGAAGCGCCTGCGTTGGAACCGGACCAGCCGGAGGAAGACATTGTTACGCCGGTTGAGGCGGTGGCCGAACCCGAGGCGCCTGCTGCAGAACCGGAGCAGGCAGAGAAACCCGTTGAAACGCCCGCAGCGGAGCCGGACCAGCCGGAAGAAGCCGTTGTTACGCCGGTAGAGGCGGTGGCCGAACCCGAGGCGAATGCTGCAGAACCGGAGCAAGCAGCGGGACCCACCGAAGAACCCGCGTTGGAGCCGGACCAGCCGGAGGAAGTGATAGTTTCGCCGGTAGAGGCAGTGACCAAACCCGAGACGCCTGCCGCAGAGCCGGAGCAGGCAGTGGAGCCCGCCGAAACGCCCGCAGCAGAACCAGACCAGCCGGAGGAAGCGGTTGCTTCGCCGGTAGAGGCGGTGGCCGAACCCGAGGCGCCTGCCGCAGAATCGGAGCAGGCAGCGAAGCCCGCCGAAACGCCCGCAGCGGAGCCGGACCAGCTGGAGGAAGCCGTGGTTTCGCCAGTAGCGGCAGCAGCCGAACCCGCAGAAGCACCTGCGGTGGAGACTGACCAGCCGGAGGAAGCGGTTGCTTCGCCGGTAGAGGCGGTGGCCGAACCCGAGGCCCCTGCTACAGAACTAGAGCAGCCCATCGCCGAGCCGGTGCAAGCCGAGGAGGCGCCGGAGGAGATCCCTGTCCCATCTGCGGAAGCGGTCTCCGATTCTGAGGATACCGTCCCCAGTTCCGAAGAAAGTACCTCTCCGTCCGAAGCTGTCTCAGCAGACACGGCAGAGGCTTTGGACGCACCGGCTGAAGCTGCAGCCGCACAAGATGCAGATCCCGCCTCCCCAGAGGAGCCGGCCGCCCCAGAGCAAGAGGCCGCCGAGATCCTCTACAAGGTACTTCCCTTCCAGCACTTCTCCCCTTACGAGGAAGTGCCGGAGGGGCTCTCCGAGACAGCGGACGGCACTTTTTCCCTCTTTCAGGACACCCAGGATGAGACCGAAGCCCCTTCGGAAGAGACCGCAGCCGATGTCCAGGACGCACCGGAACCGGAAGCAGAGGCCGCCGTCCCCGCGGAAAACGACCCCGAGAATCCCCTCACCCTGGGCACCCGCATCCCGGACCCGGATCTGCGCATGGTGACGGCAGACAGCCCCACCGCACAGAAGCTGGACCTGTTCTGGACCTTCTTCTGCCCCCGGGAGGAGGTATACGCCCTGCGCTGGGAGGACAAGAAGAACGAAAAGGCCGGATACAACTTCAAGTGCCGGAACATCTTTGACCCCATGGTCTGCCCCAAGAGCTGGGCCTATCAGGGCAAGCACAAGCCACCGGTATCCGAGAAGGGAAAGAGCAACCCCTGTATCGGCTGTCCGGGACGGGAGTATGTGCCGCTCACAAGAGAGGCCGTGATGAACCACCTCCGGAAGAATGCCTCCCCCACCGATGTGATCGGCATGTACTCCATTCTGCCCGGGGACATGTGCCGCTTCCTGGTTCTGGACTTCGATGAGGGGGACTGGCAGGACTGCGTGCGCACCATCCGGGAGATCTGCAGCGAGTGGACCATCCCCTGTGCGGTGGAGCGCTCCCGCAGCGGCAACGGCGCCCACATCTGGATCTTCTTCTCCGAGAATGTGCTGGCGAGAGACGCCCGGAAGCTGGGCAGCTTTCTCATCACCGAGGCCGCCAAGCGCTCCAAGGCCATGAAGCTCACCTCTTACGACCGCATGTTCCCCGCCCAGGACAGCATGCCCGCCGGCGGCCTCGGCAGCCTCATCGCCCTGCCCTTCCAGGGCGGCGCCGCCAAGGGGAGCGACCCCCTGCAGTTCAACAGCGTCTTTGTAGATGAGAACTTCCAGACCATATCGGATCAGTGGGCCTATCTGGCCGGCCTCTATCGCCTCAGCAACGCGGATCTGCTGGCCCACCTGCAGCTCCACCAGCACGAGAGCGCCACCGGCGTGCTGGTCCAAAACCAGGACGGGGACGAGGGCCAGCCGTTCCCCCGGTTCCGCAAGTTTGAGGAGAAGATCACTGCCAAGGACTTCCACGGCAGGGCCACCGTGGTCCGCTCCAACATGCTGTATATCCCTCTGAACGGCATCACCCCCCGGGCAAGGGACCGGCTCATGCGGCTGGCCACCTTCTCCAACAAGGATTTCTACAAGCAGCAGGCCATGCACCGGCTGATCTGGGGCATCCCCAGACTGATCACCGCGGCGGAGGACCGGGGCAACTATCTCGCCATTCCCAGAGGCTGTGAGAAGGCCATGGTGGACCTCTTCCAGGAGCGGAACATCCCGTACGCCATCGAGGACCGCACCACAACCGGCACCCCCATCGATGTAAGTTTTGTGGGGAAGCTTTGGCCGGACCAGCAGCCCGCCGCGGACGCCATCCTGAAGGGCAACCTCGGCGTGCTCTCCGCCACCACCGCCTTCGGCAAGACGGTGGTGGGAGCGTGGGTCATCGCAGAGCGGAAGGTGAACACCCTGGTCCTGGTGGACCGGGAGAGCCTGATGCAGCAGTGGGCCGAGCGGCTGGAGCAGTTCCTGCTGCTGCCGGAGCCCGTGCCAGCCGTAGACCCCAACGCCAAGCCGAAGCGGGGCCGCAAGCCCAAGGCCGTCACGGACCCCTCCCCCATCGGCCAGATCGGCGGGGGCGTCAACCGACCCACAGGGGTGGTGGACGTGGCCACCTTCCAGTCTCTCTGGGACAAGAAGACCGGCCAGGTGAACCCCATCATCCGCAACTACGGCATGGTCATCGTGGACGAGTGCCACCATGTGGCCGCAGATGTCTTCCAGCAGGTGGCGAAGGAGGCGGACGCCCGCTATCTTCTGGGCCTCAGCGCCACCCCCAACCGCCAGGACGGCAAGGGACCGCTGGTCCGGTTCATCCTGGGCCCGGTGCGCTATCGGGTAGACGCCATGGAGCAGGCGGAAAAGGACGGGCTTACCCGGGTCCTCATCCCCCGCTTCACCAACTTCCGGGAGCCCTTCAACCTGGATCACCCCTGGGAGTTCAACGATGCCTGCACCGCCATGATTGATGACGAGGAGCGCAACGCCCGCATCGTCCAGGACGTGAGAGATGCCCTGGCCCAGGGCCGCTCCCCGCTGGTGCTCACCCAGCGGGTGGAGCACGCCAAAAAGCTGGAGTCTCTCATGACGGATCTCCCCGCCCAGGTGATCACCCTCACGGGTAAGGACAGCTCCAGAGAGCGGCAGGCAAAACAGCAGGCCCTGCTGCACCTGCAGCCGGAGGAGCCCCTGGTGCTCATCGCCACCGGCCAGTACGCCGGCGAGGGCTTTGACCTCGCCCGGCTGGACACCCTGATGATGGTGATGCCGGTGTCCTCCAAGGACCTGGTCGCGCAGTTTGTGGGGCGGCTCCACCGGGCATATCGGGCCAAATCCACCGTCTACGTCTACGACTACGTGGACCACCAGAACACCATGCTGCTGCGGATGTATCAGAAGCGGCTGCGGGCCTATGCCGAGAACGGGTACAGCGTCCGCTCCAACTCCACGGTACCGCCCGAGGGCAACCGGCTCTTCACCGAGAAGGACTACCGCAACACCTTCCAGGACGACCTCTCCCAGGCCAAGAGCCAGGTGGTGCTCTCCGGAAGACTCCTCACCCAGACCAAGGTACAGGACTTTCTCAAGCGCCTGCGCCCCGGCGTCTCGGCGGAGATCTTCCTCCCCGCCACCCAGGATCTCAGCGCGGAGGAGGAGACCAGCCTCGCGGCATCTCTGGACCTGCTCCACATCCGGGACATCCCGGTGCACCGGATCCCGGGGTGCTGTCAGGAATTCGCGGTACTGGACCAGAAACTGCTGTGGTACGGCGGCCTGGACCTTTTGGGCAAGCCGGACGCAGACTGCGGCTGCATGCGCCTGCAGAGTCCGGAGCTGTCTGCAGACCTGCTGCACATCGCCGATGAGTGGCGGAAGCTGGCCGCAGACGACCAGCTGCGCCTCTTCGTCTAAGACATCTCCATTGCCCCGCCCGGGTCCCTCCCGGGCGGGGCCTCTCCGTATCGGTTCCACGCAAGCTGCGCTCCATCGCGGACACGGAATTTTGTCCTACAATTCAGCCATGAAAGCGCACATTTTGCCTCATTTCAATGCATCCAGTTGTATTTTGTACTATAAAATTCCGCGATGACAGTCATCAAGGTCAACGAGCATTTTACGAAGATTTCTATTTTTGTGTTGACTCAGTGCGCAATTTCGGTTAAAATGGTGCCAACCAATCGTAAACCAACGCACAGAGGAGTGTAAGAGTGTGAATCGTGCATCCCATATCGACTTATGGATCAAAGACGTCCCAGACCCCACCATCACCCCGGCCCTTCTGGAACTGGCGGACCGCGCCGCAAAGCAGGAGATTCTTCGTCTGCTGGCACAGGCCGAGGACCCCGGCAAAGGTGTCATGGACATCCCGGACATCTACATGATCTGGGTCCTCACCGATGCCCGGGGAGACATGCAAAACAAGGTATTGCACCGGTATCCGGTGGTAGTGGAGATCGCCTCAGCCTCGCCGGCCGCGGCACCGGAAATTCTCATTCTGGATCCCGGTTCCATGTCTGAGACCAATACGCACCGTCCGGCGATCGTGCACCAGGTCTTCATCGGCATCGGAGACCCCCGTGAAGAGGGGCTGAAGGAGTCCAACCCGCTGGCATACGGACTGGATCTCGCGTTCGATCCAACCTTGCCCGAGCAGGAGCGGACTGAAAAGCTCACCGAACTTGGGATTCTCAAACCCGGGGAGAAGTGGCCCATATCATACCCAGAAGTACCATGACCTCCAAGACAGACGCGCAGTCCCAGGACACCAAATCCTGTGGACGCCTACCGCGACTGTATTGGGATCGGTGAGACAGACCCACTGTGGAATACCGCAATACCCATCTTCCACTCTCTCTGGTCCATCAGCCGCACGCTCCCCTTTCGTCTCCCGCAACTTTTCCTTGACCGCCTCTCCCTCCGCCGCTAAGATGCTGCTTGTAACCCAGCACAGGAGGGACATTGTACCATGAGAGTGATCATCGGCGCGGGCAAAACCGCATATGAGGGCTGGGTCTCCACCCAGGAGAGCGAGCTGGACCTTCTGAACCGCGCAGACTTTGAACGCCTCTTCGCCGAGGAGAAACCCACCGCCTTTCTGGCAGAGCACGTCTGGGAGCACATGACCTATGAGCAGGGCTGCGTCGCTGCCCAGAACTGCTACGATTACCTGGCAGACGGCGGGTACCTCCGGGTGGCCGTCCCAGACGCCAACTTCCGCAATGCCTGGTATCAGAACATGGTCCAGGTGGGCGGCAACGGGGATCCCAACCATCCGGCCTACACCCACAAGATTCTCTACGATTACCGCACCTTCTGCTCTGTCTTTGAGCAGGCCGGCTTTGTGGTAGACCTTCTGGAGTACTGCGGTGCGTCCGGCGCCTTCCACTACCGGTATTGGAACGAACAGGATGGCAGGATTGGCCGCTCCTATCGCTTTGACACCCGCAACAGTACGGACAAACTGGGCATGGTGTCCATCGTCCTGGACGCCAGGAAAGAGAAAGTCCTGGAGGTGTACTGATGGCCACCTGGGTTACCCACCTGATGATCGCAGACGGCGTGTTGGAGCGCCTCCCCCAGTTGGATCGCCAGGGCTTCTGCGTGGGCAACATCGCCCCGGACTGCAATGTGGAGAATGAGGACTGGACCGTCTTCACCCCGCCCAGGTCCATCACCCACTGGATGCAGGGGGACAGAAAGAAGGCCGCGGACGCAGACGCCTTCTGCGATGCCTGCCTTCTCCGGCGCAAAGAGGAGATTCAGTCGCCGGAGGAATACGCCTTTCTCCTGGGGTACTACGCCCACCTCATCACCGATGCGGCCTTTCAGGCCATGATCCGCAACGAGGCGCGGATCCGGGCCATCTGGGATCGGATCCACGCAGACCCGGATTGGAGCGCCGCCAGCGCCGGCATGGAGGAGACCTGGGACAGCGTGAAGCGGCTGGTCCCCAAGCCCGTCCGGATGGGAGAGATCGCCACCATGGAGGCCCTCTATCTCCAGGACACCCGGACTCCGGCTTTCTCACGGAGATCCTCCCCCTGCAGTCCTTCCCGGACTACCTGGACTACCTCCCTCACGGGGCCATCGTCCGCAAGATCAAGATCATGAGGAGCATCCCGGAGATCTCCACAGACCGCTTTCTCACCCTGTCTCAAGAGGAGTATGGGACTTTCGTGGCAGACACCATCCAGCTGGTGCTGCGGCGGTTCTCAGAGAAGGGCCTGCTGTCTGCGCTCTGAGGCACCTCTTCTGGGAGCGCCGCCTCATCTACTATAATTTTCCATCTCACACAAAAAAAGCACCGCCCACCCTGTGCTGTCTGGCACAGGGTGGGCGGTATTGTTTTGTCTGATGGTAAGGGACATTCCTTGCCAGTCCGTATGACACAGGCTTAATCCGAGAGGATCACAGACTGGGTGTAGCTGTCCCCGATGTAGGTGTTCACGATCTTGGCCAGCATGTCCTCAGACAGTTTGCCCATGTGGTAATAGCAGATCACACCGTAGCGGTCCACCACCATGGACACGGGGATGGATTTCAAGCCAAGCTCTGTGCTTATGCCAGTGTTGTCCATACCAACCGGGAAGCTGATGTTTAGATTCTCAGTTGTGAGGGTGTCTTTGATCCTCGCGTCATCATCATATCCGATATCGATAGACATAGCAAAGACATCCATATCGTTCTTGTGGGCCAGGTAAGTCTGGTTGATAAAGGGGAACTCCTGTTTGCAAGGATCGCACCAGGTGGCCCAGAAGTTCACCAGCACGAAGTCCTTCTGGATCAGGGTGTTATAGAGGTTGTGGCTCACGCCGTTGATATCCGTGAAGGTGAAGTCCGGCATGCGGCTTCCCACGGTGAGGCCCTCGGCGATGCTCATGTCCACCAGGCTCTTGGGCGGCTCCGGCGTGGGTTCAGGGGTGGGCTCCGGAGTTGGCGCGGGAGTCGGCTCAGGGGTGGGTTCTGCAGTCGGCTCAACTGTAGGCTCCACAGTGGGCTCAGGCGTGGGTTCCGGGGTAGGTTCTGGTGTAGGCTCCGGGGTCGGTTCCGGGGTAGGTTCCGGGGTAGGTTCCGGCGTAGGCTCCGGGGTGGGTTCCGGCGTGGCCTCTGGCGTGGCCTCTGGCGTGGGCTCCGGCGTGGCCTCTGGGGTGGGCTCCGGCGTGGGTGCGGGGGTCTCCGCCGGCGCCTGGGTGGCCGGGGGCGCAGTGGCCTCGGATTGGGTGTTGCCGCCGCAGCCCGCCAGGCCGGTGATACACAGCGTCAGGGCCAGCAGCAGGGCCAACACGCGTCTCTGTTTCATAGTGGCATATCCTCCCTCTGTTTCTGGTTGGAATTGCAGATCTCGCGGTTCCATTGTACACAGCCCCGGGAAAGCTGTCAAAGAGAAGAGTGTACAGATGTGGAAGGGATTCCCTGCCCCGGTCTGTACAGTTTCCACACAGGCTTTCCGTCCTCTCTCCCCTGCCCGCATGGTACCGCGGGATGGGGAAAGGCGGGGCCCGCCGAAGCAGGCCCCGCCTTGCTGTGCAGGGAGATGAGATCAGGCGTTCTTCAGTTCGAAGATCATCACATAGCCTTCCTCATAGAGGTGGTCATCGGTGTCGGCTACCAGGCCGTCCGGGCAGGAGGCCACGGAGAAGTGGGCATCGTCCGCCACGGGCACGGCGAACTCGCCGTTCTCATCGGAGTAGGTGATGGTGCAGAGGTCGCCGTTGCAGGCCTGTACCCGCACGCCCTCTACCGGGTTGCCCTCTTCGTCCACGAAGCGGACCACATAGTAGCCCTCGGGGGCGGGTTCGCCGGCGGGGACTTCGGGCGCGGGAACGGCCTCCCCCGCGGTCCAGGTGAAGGTCTGTTCGCCGCCGTAGTACAGGGCGCAGAAGTCGTCCAGGGCCGCCTCATCGGGGAACACCAGGCAGAAGGCCAGGTACTCGCCGGTGAGGTCGTCTACGATTTCGATGCCGCCGAAGCCGTAGGCCAGGTTCTGGCCCTCTACGGCTACACTGTAGCAGGAGCCATCGTCCGAGACCAGCTCGCTGAGCTTGTAGCTGTCCATGGAGTCCTCGTCCACCAGGGTGATGTGCTCGGGCTTGCTGCCCTCCGGCAGGGTGATGTTGAAGGTCACCTTGCCGCCGTTGGCGATATAGAGGTCCAGGTCGGTGCCGGCCAGCTCTGCCAGCTCGCCGTTGGGGTCTGAGACGTCCAGCTTGGTGGCGCCCGCTGCGGTCACGGAGAAGGCGTCAGCGAAGGGGTACACGGGGCGATTGGCCTTGAACGTCTCCGCCTCAGCGCCGGTGAGCACCTTCAGGTTGCGGATGCCGGCCATGTCCCGGCCGCCGTTGGCCATGTAGTCCTTCACATAGGTGAAGGTCAGAGTGTGCTTGCCGGCGGTGAGATCGGTGTCAAAGGCGGTCCAGTCCACCTTGCCGTAGGCGGAGACCACGGCCGCGCCGTCCAGCTCCACGGTCAGGTAGTCGTACATGTACATAGAGGAGCCGTCCTCGCAGGACACGGTGTAGTCGAAGGAGAGCACATCGCCCTCTTTGGCTGTGAACTCGGTCTTCAAAACGGCCTTGGTGTTGTGTTTGCCGGTGTTGCCGGAGGTGAGGTAGGTTGTTCCGTCCTCCGCAGTGGCGGCCACAAAGGGCCACTCGTACTTGCTGGTGTTCTGAACCACCTTCACACCGGCGCTGGCATTCAGGGCCTTCAGCTGGTCTTCGGCGGCGGGGGTCTCGATGTCGCAGACGGTGCCAGGGAGCTCAGCGATCACGCCGGACTTGTAGTCATCCTCCACCAGGTAGGCCATCAGGGCCTCCAGCATCACCTCGGGCACTGCGGTGTCCTCGCTGTCCACGGTCACGCCCTTGCGGTCGATCACCACGGTGTAGGGGACGGCCTCGGCGCCCAGGTCATAGAGGGCCTTCACATCGCCGGGGATGATGGGATAGGTGATCTTGTTGGCCGCGGCGAACTTGTCCAGCTGCTCGGCCTTGTCCAGCGGATTGGTGCTGTATGCCACCACGGCCACCTGGTCCTGGTACTTCTCATAGGCGGTCTGCAGATCGGTGTAGGCCTCCAGGGTGGTGTCGTTCAGCGGGCCGTAGAGCACGATCACGGCCTTCTTGTCCTTCAGCAGGGCGTTGAGCTCCACCGCATTGCCCTTGGTGTCGGTGTACTTGAAGTTCTTTGCCACAGCGCCGTCCTTGGGAGCGCTCTTGCCGTAGTCTGCGGGGGTGCGGGTGGGGGCGTACACCCAGTCCATGGGGTTCTCCGGGTCATAGGAGTTGCTGCGGCAGAAGATGTCCGCGTTGGTCTCATCGGAGAACACGGCAATCTCATAGGTGTAGTTCTCGCCCTTGTCGTTGGTGGCCTCCAGGCTGATGTAGTTGAACACGTTGCCGGTGCCGCCCAGGGAGTCCAGCGGCACCTCTACGGTGTAGTGGTCTCCGTTCACGTTGGGGGCCAGGAGCACCACATCGCCCTTGTAGAGGTTGGTCACGGCGGCGGTCTCGGGGTCGAAGCCGGGCTCCAGCGTCACGTCCAGGGTGATGGTCTCGCCGTTGGCAATGTAGTATGCCTGGGGCACCAGGGCATCATAGCCGGCGTAGCTGGCCAGGGAGTCCCAGAAGGCCTGGGCACTGCCGTCCGTGTCGTTCATGCGGATGGCCTTGGCATCGCCTACCACCTTCGCGCTGTTCTTCTTGCCGGTGGGATAGGTGGGATTGCGCCGGAGGGAGGCATATCCCGCGGCGCCGCCCAGCACCTCCAGGTTCTTGATGCACACGCAGTCGCTGCCATCGGAGGTGTAGGGATCCTTCTCATAGGTCAGCTTGATCTCGTGCTCGCCCTCTGCCAACTGGATGGCCAGATGGTGGAAGTCCTCGCCCCAGTCGCCGCTGAGGGTCTTCACGGGCTTGCCGTCCACATAGACCACAAAGAAGTCGTAGAGGGTCTCAGACTGGAGCTGGTAGTCCATGGAGAGCACATCGCCGGACTTGGCATCCACCGTGAAGGAGACCGCGGCAGTGGTGTTGCTGGTGTCCCAGGTGGGATCGGTACCGTCCTCCGGGGTGGCGTTCAGGGACTGGATGTAGCCGTCTTTCGCAGCGAAGGGCCACTCACTGGCGTCCTCGCTGTTCTTCACGGCGATCTTGCTGCCCGCTGCGTTGGCGGCGGCGGAGAGCTTGGCGGAGTTGTCCCGGGTGCCCTCAAACTTGGGGCCGGGGATGGCCTCCAGGATCACAGACTGCTCGTAGTCATCGCCGGTGAAGCACTCAAACAGCTGGTCGAATTTGGCGGCGGAGGGCTGGGAGCCGGCCTCGATGAAGCAGATCCGGCCGTAGCGGTCCACCGCGATGCTGGTGGGATAGGCATCGATGCCCAGCACGGTGGAGATGTCCGCCCCGCCGTTCTCCTCGACATCGGAGCCCACCGGGAAGGTCATGCCGTGCCCGGTGGCGTACTCGGTGAGGGCGTACACGTCATCGTTGGGCTCGGCAGAGAGGGCGAACACCTCGATGTCGTCCTTGTGGTTCTTGTAGGACTCCTCCAGATAGGGGAACTCCATCTCGCAGGGGCCGCACCAGGTGGCCCAGATGTTGATGAGGACCATGTCCTTCTCCGCCAGGGTCTCGTAGAGGTCGTGGGCCTCGCCGTTGATGTCCTCAAACTGGAAGTTGGGCAGCCGCTGGCCCAGTTCGCCGCCCTCGGGGATGCTCAGGTCGATCTGGCCGGGGACCTCAGAGACGTCCATCACGTCCATCTCGAAGTACTCCTCCAGCATCTCGTCCAGGGCGTCTACGGCATCCATGTCGTAGAACAGATAGAAGCACTGGATGTCGCCGGTCTGCTGATAGTACACGGTCACGGTGGTCACCGGGGTGTCGGTGAGGGTCACGTTGTCCACATAGGTCTCATAGATGAACTTGCCCGGGTCGTCCTCAGACTCCTGGACGAAGCACTCGGAGAGCAGCGTGGAGGTGCCGCTGTAGTCGCTCTCGATGAGCACGCTGTCCGGGTCCACGCCCTCGGCCAGGGTGAACTCGAAGGTGGCGGTGGTGCTGCCCACGAGGTAGGAGGCGCTGGGGCTGTAGTTGAAGACGCTGGCCAGGCCGCCCATGTCATCGCTCACCAGGATGGGCTTGGCCTTCTCGTTGGTGATGCGCATGGAGGTCACATCCCCGTGGGGATAGACGGGCATGGCCTCCAGGGCGGCCTCGGCGGCCTCACCGGAGAGCACCTTCAGGTTGTCGATGCAGGCCGCATCATCCCCATCGCCGCTCATCTGGTCCTTGATGTACACGAAGGAGATCTCATGAGAGCCCTCCTCCAGGGCGCAGGCGTAGGTGTCCCAGCCGGTGTCGCCGCTGAAGAACTTCACGGCCTCGCCGTCCAGATAGAGCTCCATAAAGTCGTAGCCGTACTCGGAGGAGACCTTGTAGTCGAAGGAGAGGGCGTCCCCGTCCTTGGCGGTCACGGTGGCGCTCACCACAGCCTGGGTCTCATCCACGCCGGCGTTGCTGGACTGCAGGAAAGTGCGCCCATCGACGGTGGCGGTCACAAAGGGCCAGTCCTCCTCCCCGCCGTTGGACACGGTGATGTCCTTGGCGGTTCCCAGGGCGGCGGCCAGCTTGGCGGCGTCCTCAGGCTCCACGGTGGGCTTCACGCTGGGGAAGCCCTCCAGCAGCACGGGCTCGCTGTAGTCATCGCCGATGTAGGTGTCGAAGAGGGCTCCAAACTTCAATGCGCTCTGCTGGGCGCCGCTCTCCACGAAGCAGATGATGCCGTGCCGGTCCACCACAACGGTGGTGGGGATGTACATCACCTCAAAGTGGGTGCCCAGATCCGGGGTGTCCATGCCCACGGGGAAGGTCATGCCCATGGAGGCCACATAGGAGGCCAGCACGTCATCGGTGTCGGTGGGCTCCACAGACAGGGCGAAGACCTCCACCTTGTCCTTGTACTGCTCATAGGCCTCGGTCATGGCGGGGAACTCGCTCTGGCACGGTCCGCACCAGGTGGCCCACAGGTTGAGCAGGACCATGTCCTTCTCCGCCAGGGTGTCGTACAGATTGTATTCTTTGCCATCGTACGTGGTAAATGTGAAGTCCGGGCAACGGGTGCCGGGTTCGTTGCCCTCCGCCACATCCATGTAGATGCCCTCCGTTGGCGCGGCGACATCGCCCGCATCCGTTGCCACAGCGCCTGTGGGCAGCAGAGACAGAAGCATCATGCACGCCAGAAAGAAAGCCAGGGCTTTTCTCTTTGGATTTGGATTTACCATTCTGTTAACTCCTTTCAGGCAGTTGTACGCTGCCAGACTTGTATTTTCCCCTGTTCCTCCCCAGTGCACAGCCGAACAATATCTCCTGGTTTGTACAGGCGGAAAACTCCTGAGACAGTTTAGCACACCAAAGCGGCAGGTGCAAGCCAATTCCGCACATTCCGTACAATAAATTCCCAATTTTCAACTTCTTTGCGCCAGTGTCTGTGGTCGTCCACGGGGCAATGGCCTCTCCGGGGAATCCGCTTCGAAAAAGGGGCAAGGCAGAGCCAGGGGTCTCCCCTGCTCTGCCTTGCCCTTTGGTATTCTTGGTTCCGCTCACCCGATGGTGAGGGCATATCCCGTGAGAATCGGGTCTCCCTCGGTCTCCGGCAGTCCGTAGGAGATGGTCACGGCATCCCCCACGTTCAGCACGATCACCTTTTCGTCCTGAGCGGCGGAGATGGCGTAGAACACGTCCTCCCCCTCCAGGCGGATATAATACCAGCTGGTGCCGCTGAGCACCGCCGTGCGGATCTCAGCCACGGTGCCCTGGGCCTCCCCCTGATCTGTGGGCAGCCCCGGCTCCTCCGTGACCCCCCGGTCCGCCAGCATCTGGACGTACACCCGCTCGCAGTCCGACACGGTGTTGCCGGTGGCCACGATCTGGTACTGGGCCACGTTCACCATGGCGTAGCTCTTCACCAGGTTGGTGGCGTCCATCAGGGGGATGAAGTAGGTGGGCTGTCCGCTGATGTTGAGCAGCAGTGGGAAGGTGGCGGTGTATCCCAGGTCCTGCACCACGCCCCGGGCAGACGCCATGGCCGCGCTCTCGGTGGCGCCGGGGGCCACGTAGTAGTGGGTCTCCTTGGTGCGCATGTTGCAGAGCAAAAAGCCCAGGTTGGACTGGTCCGCGTTGGCGGAGGTCACGCCGGTGTAGACGTACACATCATCGTTCATGGCGATATAGTTGTACCCATCGGTGGTGATGGTCACGTCCCGCTGGCCCAGGATGGAGTTCAAAAAGCCGTTGATCAGGGTGCCGTGGTAGTCATACTGCTCCATGATCAGCGCCGGGGTGTAGAGGGTGTCCACCCAGGAGGGCACCTCCTCATAGTACTGGGAGGCGCCCGTCACGGCGTCCACCAGCACCGCGCCGTTGATGTCCCGTCCGCCGAAGAGGCCGATGGTCTTCACGATCCGGGGGGCGATCCACCAGGGGTGGCCGTCCTCATCGATCTCAAACTCCGGGGTGGAAAACATCATGGTGGGATAGTGGAAACGGAGGTGCCGATAGATGTTCCGGTTCAGGGGCTCGGAGTAGCTGTACTTGATCCCCTCGTTCAGCCGGGTCACGGTGGCCTCCTGGGTCACCATGTCCACCACCACGTAGGCGGGCAGGCCTCTGTCCCGGTTGGTGAACCACTTGATGAGGTCTGCATAGGAGATGGGGGCCACCCGCACCGGACGGCCCTGGTAGTTGATCTGGGTGGAGTCGTTGGAGTACTCATACTGGCTCACCATGTCACTGAGGGTGCCCATCTGCCGGTCTCCCAGGTAGTTGGCGGAGTTCCGGTCCAGGGTGGGGATCTCATTGAAGGAGATCTGCGCCACATCGTGGGCAAAGTCCCCCGTCTGCACGGTGAGCAGGTCCCGGTACGCCGAGGCCCGGAAGATGGGCAGGGAGATCAGCTCCCCTACGATGGCCACCACCAGGGCGGCGGCCAGCAGGATCAGCACCGGCAGACAGTTCTTCTTCAGAAAGTGCCACCCGGTCTTCACGGTCTTCCCGTCCGGCTGGATGATCTGCTGCTTCAGACTAGACCCTGCGGTGGTGAGGAAGCACACGATGATATACACCACGCAGAGGAAGATGAGAAAGGCGTAGAACTCCCCATCGTGGGGATTGATGGCGGGCAGATTGATATAGAAGTAGATGGCGCCCGCCAAAAGGGTGATCAAGAGGCAGAGCACCACCCGCCCGATGGGAGAGGCGGGCTTGCGAGGACCTTTGCTGGCCATGACTGTTCCTCCAGTACAAAAGTAGTGGTGCCATTATAGAGGAAACGGGCAACCGTTGCAAGCATTTCCGTCCAAATTTACACACTGCTCACAGGAATTGGTCTTAAATACAAGTATTCTGGAGGAAAGTACAAGGGATCCCCGCTCCAGCGGCTGGAAAAGCCGCCCGCAGCGGTCTGCGCTGCGGGCGGCATCCATCTCTTCTCCAGTTGTTCTATCGGACCACGTATTCCCCGCTCTGGATCTGGGGCAGCACAAAGGCCACCAGCAGGTCCACGCAGGCGCCGTAGGAGGCCATGCCCAGCTCCTGGCGGTTGTCCTTGAGGTAGCTGTCATAGGCGCTGGTGGCCGCCTCCTCCACCGGGGACTTCAGGGCATCCCAGTAGGCGTTGTTGTCGTTCCAGTCCGTGGACATCTCCGGGGTGAAGGTGGCGCCGGAGATCTCCCACCAGGCGTCCTGGTCCACGCCGTACAGCGCGTTGCAGAGGTGGATGAGCCCCATCAGGTACCCGGAGTACTGGAACAGCACATCGTCTGAGGTGATGCAGGCCGCCACCCCCACAAAGTTGGCCTCCGTCTCGTTGGCGATCATCCGCTGGTGGGCCATCTCGTGGCCGATGGTGGCGGGGATGAGACAAGCCGGGGCGTCTGCGTTGATGTTGCACTCCCCGGTATAGGGGGAGTACACACCGGTGAAGCCCAGGTAGCTCTGGAGCCGGGAGCACACCAGGGGTTTTGCCCGGCGGCCCGGCCCCTCCAGACAGGGGAAGATCTCCATGACGTTGCTGTAGACAGCGGGCCCCCGCTGCAGCATGTCGGTGAGCTGCTCGGCAAAATGCCCCTCGTCATCCCGGGCCACCTGATCCGAAAGCGCGGCACACCGCTGGGCAAAAAAGCGGGTCACGGTAATGAGGTCCTCCTTCGCCACCGGTTTCCCCTCCAGACCAGACCGGGCGGAGAAGCCGGCGGCCCCGTAGGCGCAGTTCCAGAGCCAGCAGAGCCCCGCCCCCAGCCACAGCCACAGGGCGATGAGCACCGAGAGCCGCCTCAGGAATGTCAATCCATCTCTCTCCCGGACCGCCAGCACAATGGCGCGAAGGATCCACACCAGGTGGAAGACAATCACGAGGCCGATGCAGAGCTCAAACCCGGAGAGGGGGAACCAGGACCACAGCAGGCTGAGAAACCGGGATATGGGCTCCAGTCCCCCGAACACCCAGGCGTCCATGGCGGCCCGGTTGGTGCGCAGCACCTCAAACAGCGCCAGCAGCACCGCCGGGGCGGCAAAGCCCAACAGGACCTTGATCGCCATTCCCTTTTTCTTCTCCACGACCTCTCCCCCATCTCGCGCAAGCTGGCTTCTCGCGGTGGATAAGCCCCTCGCGCCTGTCGATTGCCAGTACATGGTAAATTCGTTGTCTCGCGCAACAGAATGCCCTGCCCCGGCGGTTTCACCAATACTGCCAATATAATTCCTCGCCACTCGAGATGCAACCTTCCGGTGAAACAACGCTGTCCCGGGTGGAAAAACACCGCCTTGCCGTGGGTTAACCGTCCATTTCCAGCTTTCTTGGCAGGATAACCCGGTGCAACCGCCCGAACCGCCGTGGATTCCCCACCGCTCCAGTGGGCGCCATTCCGGTTCCACACCGGCAACGTCCCCCCGCCGCGGACAACCTTCCACAACTTCCACATAGTTTTCCACAACTTCCACATTCCCGTGGAAGGTTCCCAGACTTAGCTTATGCTACGCCTCCCGGGAAACCGCTTCCCGCTTCACCCGTTACGGCTGCTCTCCGCGGCGTTCACGGGGCGTCCGGCTCCAGCGGGCCTGTGAGATCGGCCAGCATGTCCTCCAGCAGCCGCTCCTGGTACCCCGCCAGTCTCTTGGCCCGCACCGCCTCCGCCACCGGGATGTGCTGGACAACCCGGGCGCTGCTCAGCTGGTTGAAGCTGATCTCAGAGAGGGGAACCTCAGAGCGGCAGCGCTCATAGTCCTCGGGCGTCAGGCGCCAGAGGTGCACCAGGTCCCCATACCGCTCCACCATCTGGGCGGCGATGTCCAGGCCCTTGCCGTCAAAGTCGCCGGCGTAGTAGATGGCCGTGCCGGACTTCGCCAGCAGATCCAGCAGCCGCAGGGCGGCGGCGCTGGGCTGCCCGCTGGTGCACACCAGCGGGCTGTGGAACCGATCTGCGTGGTCCGTGAGCTGGGAGAACACCATCTGGTTCTCCACGCAGTACACCCGCCCGGAGGGGCTCCGGCAGCTGGAAATCCGGTTCAGATTGGCCGGGGTGAGGGTGGCGATCTCATACCCAAGCCGCAGCGCCTGCCAGGCCGGGTGCTCGCCGGTCTCGGTCTCCAGGATCAGCCCCACCTGGGCCACGGTGCTGGAGATGCTGTCCAGCAAGATGGCAAACTGCAGAAACAGCTCCTCCCGCTCCGCCACATTATTCGGGGGAGACACCCCCTGAACCCAGGCCAGCATCTGGATGAGCAGCCGGCCTGTGAGGGTGTCCCCGTCCAGGGCGTGGGGATCGGTGGTAACCTCAGCGCTGAGTACTGCCAGCCGCACCCGCTGTCCGGGGTGCTCCTCCAGCCAGCGCAGGCACCCCAGGGCCTGCTGCAGCGCGATGCCGGCCTGTCTCGGGTCCTCCTTCAGCGCCCGGGTGAGCAGCAGCCTGCCGGGACAGCCGGGGGTTTTGAGCCCCTCCAGCCATTCCGCAGCCCTGGTGAGACCAGCGTCTGCGGCGGCCTCCCGGAGCATGGTCTCCCAGCGGGTGTCCTGCTCCTCCCGCTGCTCTTTTTTCGTCTGGATCACCGTGTGAAAGGTGCGCTCCAGGGTCTCCTTCCAGTCCGCGTCCGCAAACCGGGTCTCGGCGATGTAGCCCTCGAAGGCGGTGGCCTTGATCTTCACCGGGGCGGTGTACCGGACCCCGGTGAACTCCCGGATGGCCTCCAGCTCCGCCTCGGTGGGATCGCTCAGCTGGATCTTCCCGGCGGCGTGGCCGTTGCGCTGATACTTCTCCAGAAGCGCCTCCAGGATCCGGCGCAGGGCCGGGCGGGCATGGAAGTACGCCGCCAGGTCCGCGCTGGCCTGATGCACCCGCTCCTCCTGGGAGGCGGTCTCCTCGAAACCGAGGGCATCGTCCGTATGGGTGTCCCTCATAGCGGGCTATCCTCCAGCAGCACCCGGTTCTTGCCGTCCCAGTGGTAGCGGAGCACCGTAACAAAGGACGCGTTGGCCGGGCGCTGGAGCTCAGCGATGTCCATGTTGGTCACCGCCTCGTAGCAGCCCCACAGGGACTGGGAGTTCATGATGTAGTCCAGGTCCAGGTTGTTCACCAGCTCGAACATGGCGCCCACGTTCTTCTCGTCCACGCCGGCAAAGGCCTCATCCAGGGCCAGCACCATGGGGCACTCCCCGTTGGCCTTCTTGTACTGGGAGGACACGGAGGCGAAGAGGGGCAGGTACATGCTCATGGCCTTCTCGCCGCCGGAGAACTGGTTGAAGTTCTTGTCTGTGAGCTCCCGCCAGGTGTCCCCGGTGCGGTGGTAGGACAGAGTGAACACATACCAGGTGCGGTAGTCCAAGGTCTCCCGGATGAGATCCCCGTAGTTGGTGAGGATGTCGTTGGAGGCGGCGTTGTCCCGGGCCTCTTTCACCCGGCTGCGGAAGTGGCGGGCCACCATCTGGATGTCCTCCGGCCGCAGCAGCGCCTTGTCCCGGTTTAAGAGCTCCACCAGGCGGGCGGTGTCCATCTCCTCCGGGCTCACCGCACGCTTGGGCTTCCACTCCAGCTTCAGCGTGAGGCCCATGGAGGTGTCCACCGAGCCCATGAGGGCGGTCATGTCCTCGGTCCACTGCTGGCTCTCCGCGATCCGGGCCCGGAGCTTGTGGCTCACGGTCTCGGTGAGGATGTTCTCAAAGAGCTCCCGGTCCCGCTCCTCCAGCATCATCTGGGTGGCCTCGATGTCTGAGGTGAGGGCGTCCACGAAGTCGTAGAGGGACATGTCCCGGCCGGTCTTCTGCATCTGCACAATGTACCGCTGCCGGAGCAGGCCCGGGGCGTCCGGCGGGTCGAACATCAGGGTCACCTTGGGGTGATAGTTGTTCAGGTGCTCGTGGCTGGACTCGAACTTGGCCCGGAGGCTGTTGTTCATCTGCTCCGGGGTCTTCTCCCACATCTTCTCCGGGCCGCCCTCCCGCTGGGGTGCGGTCTCGGAGCCCCGAATCCGGGTCCAGGCCGCCCGGGCAAACTGCTCCAGGTTGGGGCTCCGGTCCGGGCTGGGATAGTTCAGCTCCGTCTCCTCCCGGAAATAGAGCTCCATCCGGGACTCGTCTTCCTCGGCGGCGGCCAGGGCGACCTGTGCCTCCTTCAGGGAGTCCTCCCCGTTGGCGGCGATCACCTCCTGTTTGCCGTGCTCCACCTCCGCCTTCTTCTGGCGCTCCCCCTGCTCCTCGATCTCACGGGCCAGCTCGATGATCTGCTGGGCCCTGGAGCGGTTCTCCGGGTTGTCCAGGAACTCCCGCAGGGTGTTGGCGCGGTTCTCCTCCACCGCCAGCTGTCCCCGGATGCTCTCCAGGCTTCTCTGCCGTCCGGCGGCCTGGTCTCTCCACTGGTCCAGCTGGATGAGGTTGTCCTCCATGGCCTCCCTGGCCCGGCGGAGGTCCTTCTGCTGGTCCTCCAGGCTGCGGAAGATGTCCCCGTAGGCCTCGGCAGACTCCTCCGCGCTCTCATAGTCCTCCAGGGTGCAGGCGTACGGCATGCCGAAGCTGGCGTCCCGGCTCTCCTGGTTCAGGCGGGACACCTCCTGTTTGGCGGCGTTCTCGGCGGCCCGCAGCCGCTCCAGCACCCGGTTGGCCTCCTCCAGCACCCTGGCCGCCTGGTGCAGCACGTCCAATGCCTTGTCCAGGCCGGCGGGGCTTGGCATCTCGTCCCGCTCCTTGTGCAGCTGGATGATCCGGGCCAGAATGCCCTTCAGCTGCTCATCCAGTTGGTCCACCTGCTCCTGGACCTCTGCCAGCTGATTTCTCAGCTCCTGCAGCAGCCGCTCCTTGGCGGCCCTCCGGGCGGCGGCGCCCACGTAGCTGGCGGTCTCCCCTGGCCGGACCACGCTGCGGCCCTCCAGCACGCCGTTGCGGTACCGGCCGTCCGGCAGCAATGCGGTAGAGGCGGTGAGGTCTGTGGTGGAGATGCTCTCCAGGCACTCCATCACATAGTGGGGCGCCAACTTGTCCCCGTCCGGCACCAGGCCGGTGATGGGGTTTGGCACCTTGGGCCCGGGGCGCAGGAAGCGGTCTGGGTACCTCTGGTACAGCATCTGCACCTGCCTCCACCAGGCCTCCGGCACCACCAGGGCGTCCAGCAGGCCGGTGTCCCGCAGCTGTGCCTCCAGGAGATCCCGGGCGGCCTGGTCCAGGTCCTCGGCGAAGTCCACCACCTCGTAGAGGGCGGCGTGGGGGATGCCTCTGGCCTGGAGGATGGCACGGGCCTCCTCGGTGCGCTCGTCCCGCTCCGGCTTGTGGTCCGGCTCGTTCTCCACCCGGCGGATCTCCTGGGTGAGGGCCTTCTCCTGCTGCTCGGCGGCCTTCTTCTCCGATTCCACCTTGAACCGGGCCGTGGTGAGATCCTGCTGCACCACGTCTCTCTGCCGGTCCAGCCGCTCCCGGATGGGGGTCCAGTCTGAGGGGGCGCTATATGCCACGATGGCCCGGTGGATCTCCTGGATGTCGTCTGAGGGCAGCTTCAGCTCCACGTTGGCGTCCGCCTGGCGGATAAAGCTCTCCAATAGGGCGTCCCGCTGGCTGTGCTCCTCGTCCTCGGCGGCCCGGTGCGCCGAGGACGCCTGCAGCTGCTTCTGATGGGCCTCATCCGCCTCGGCGCAGGCTCTGTCGTAGGCGTCCTTGGCGGTCTCCAGCTTCTGCAGCAGCTCTTTCGTCTTCCGGATGTCCTTCCGGCGCCGGTCCAGGGCGTTTTTCACCCGGCCCGTCTCGGCGTTCTCCCACTGGGCGGGCAGGTCCCGGACGTACGCATCGTGCTCGTCCCCCAGCTGCAGCACCTCGTTCTCCTTCTTCAGCTTCTTGAGGCCGATGGTGAGCCCGTCCATGCCGTCCTGCACCCGCTGCCGCTGGTCCAGCAGCTTCCGCTCGCCGGTGCGGATGGTGCCCTGGATGGCATCCAGGCTGGCGGTCTCCTCCTGGATCCGCCGGTTGTGCTCCTCGCAGGCCCGCTCCGAATTCTGCAGCTGCTCCTGTTTCGCGTTGAGGTCGTCCTCGCCCAGGGCCAAACGCTTGGCCTTGGCGGTCTCCAGGCGCTGGGCGGCGTCCTTGGCCTCCTCCTCCAGCTTCAAAAGGCTGGCGTGGGTCTCCTCCAGCAGCATCTCCGTCTCCCGGAGCTTTTTCTTGCACTGCCGGGTGGCGCCCCGGCTGTCCAGATAGGCCTTGCCCTTGGTGCCCAGCATGTACCGGTTATAGCGGTCCAGCTCCGTCTTGATGCTCTCCGCGTCCTTCAGGGAGTCCCGGAAGCCCTTCATCTCCGTCTCCAGCTCGTCCATGCGCTCCATGGTGCTCACCATGGCGGACAGGTCCTCATCAGACAGGACCTGGAGGGAGTCGTTGAGCAGCTTGATGAGCTCGGTGGGCTTGAAGCTGTCCTTGTTGGAATTCAGCTTGTTGGCCCGGACCTTGATGAGCAGGTTCACCAGCTGCTCAAACTGGCGGATGTCCCGGAAGCCGAAGACCCGCTCGTTCACCAGCTGCTTGTACACTCCGGGGCTGTCTGCCCAGTCCTCGGGGCTGTTCAAGAGGTTTTTCATCTTCAGCCGGCTGAGGGGCAGCAGCTGGTCTCCCACCCGCTCGATGAGGTCCATGCCATCGTAGCCGATCCGGCGGCCGTCCCGGAGGCAGAAGCCCCAGAAGTCCATGTTCTTGCCCCGGACGGCCCGCATGCCGATCCCCACGGTGAGGTACATCTCCACGTCTGGCTTCTTGAACTCCAGGTACAGGTACGCGGTGGCATCGTCCTTGTCGTCCCCCAGGAGGTAGTACTCCATCTTCCGGTCCCGGCTGCCGAAGGGGTCCAGCCGCTCCGGGCGCCGGTCTCCGTCCAGGATGAAGGGGATAAAGCTCATGGTGGTGACGGACTTGCCCGAGCCGTTGTGTCCCCGGATCAGGAAGTGTCCCTGGTCTATGATAAATTCCTCTCTGTCGTAATACCAGAAGTTCACAAGGCCCAGCCTATGCATTCTCCAGCGGCTCATTTTCGTCCTCCTGTGCTTCGTTCTCTGTCTTGTTCTCCCCGTCTGTCTCCCCGCCCAAGGGGATGTCCTCCGGGTAGTGGCCGTTCCACTTGCCGGCGGCGGGGGTGATGACCACGGTCTCCCCGTGCACCTCGATAAGCATCCAGCTCTCCATAAAGTTCAGCAGCTGCTCCTGCAGATTCTTCTCGGACATCTCCCGCAGGGCCCGGCTCCAGACGCCGCTGTATAACTTGCGGATCTGGGAGAGCCGGTATCCGAACTCCCGCAGGGAGATCTCCGCCATGTCGTCCCGGGTTCTCCGGTAGTCCCCGGCGAGGACCTTCTCCCGGAGCATGGAGCACATCTCCAGGGCGATGTCTGAGATGCCCTTGTCCGAGGGGAAGTACTCCCCGTACCGCTCGTTCTGCTCCAGGGCGTAGAAGGCGCCGTTGCGGTGGACCTGGAGGGTGCCCCGCATCAGCTCGTTGAGGCGCCGCTCCAGGAAGTGGTGCTGGTGCTTCACATAGTTGTACTCCCCGGTGTCCTCCTGGTGCCAGTAGAGGGCCGGCTCCATGGCCAGCTGCCGGCAGATCCTCCGGCGGCGGTCCCGCTCCGGGTCTCCGCCGAGGGCCTCTTCAAAGTCCTCCACGGAGTGCAGGTCTCCGATGTCCCGGCCGAAGTGGACGGTGAAGTGGTGGCAGAGGCCGGTGTTGTGAAAGAGCACCTCCTGGCCCTGGTCGCTGCCGAAGCGCTCGGAGTCCCCATCGTAGACCAGCAGCAGGCCCACCTCCCGGGCGTACCGGAGCACCCGGACGAGAGACTTCCGGTGGGTGAACTTGGCCCAGTCCACCGGGCAGATATCGGCGGTGATCATCTTGATCCGCTCAGTGAGGTTGGTGAGCAGGAACTGGCGGCCCGCGTCCTCATCTGCGAGATACAGCAGCAGGGCGCAGAGCAGGCAGTAGTCCATGGGCTCGGTAAACTCCTGAATCCCCATCCAGGGCTCGGCGTGCACCGGCACCTTCTCCAGCTTTACCACCGCATCGTTCATCACCATGTTCCAGCCCAGCAGCTCGTTTACCGTGCCGGCGTAGTCCGAGGCGTTGCGCCGCAGCCGGGTGTACGTCTCCCGGTCCTGGCTCTTCCGGACCCAGAACTGGTCCAGCAGCACTTGAAAGTCCTCCAACTCACACACCTCCCTCGAATACCAGCATGCAGTCCGGCATGGTGAGCACCCCATCGGTGCACTGCATCCTGCAGGTGCCCTTGCTCTTGTACCGGATGGTAAAGGTCTGGCCGTACTGGGTCCGGGCGCTGCCGTCTGCGCTCAGGTTGGCCAGGGCCAGCCACTCCAGGAACACGGAGCGCACCTCCGGCGGCACCGGCTTGCCCAGGTTGCCGAAGTCCAGCGTCCCGTCCCGGATGAAGGACTTCACCAGCTCCTCCTGGTCTTTTGCCTTCTGCAGGATCATCTTCCGCTGCTCCATCTTCTCCGCGGTGCGGTCCTTGAAGCCGGAGCGGTCCATCCGGGGCCGGTACACCCGGCTGCGGGGCTTCAGGAGGTACTCCATGGGTGGCTCCTCCCAGGTGGGGGAGTCCGTCTGGTCTGTGTTCCGGTCTGCGTTCACGGTGAAGTGCCGCACCGTCTGGGCGCCGAACACCATGGCGGAGAGCCGGTGGGCCTCGTTGAGGTCCGAGATGCCGGCGAAGATGCCCATGAGCTGCCGCAGCTCCGCTTTGTTGGACACGCCCATGGAGTACATCTGGACCAACAGCGCCGCCCGCTGCACCACCTGGCGGATGATCTCGTTGGTGACGTCCATCAGCTGCCGGGCGTTGCTGTCCCGCCCGCAGAACCACTCCTGCAGGGCGGTCCAGAGGCTGCGCTCCTGGGCCCGCAGGCCCTCCTCCCAGCCGGCCTCGTGCTCTGTGGTGACCTGGGGCGCGTCCAGCTGGCTCTTGTACACCAGCTCCAGGATGTGCTCCACCTGCTCAGTTGTAAAGCCCTCCAGCTTGTCTCCGATCTGCTCGGCGGAGAACTGCATGTTCTGGATGAAGTCCTCCAGATAGCGGACCAGCCGCTGCTTGTGGGCCACGAACTCCGCGGTGTCCATCTGCCGCTGGTTCTCGGGGTCGTAAAACTGGCGGAGGTAGTCCTGGTGGTTCTCGTTCAGGTGCTTGAAGTCCCCCTCCAGGTCCTGCCACCACTCGTTGATCTCCGGCAGGGACATCTCGTCCAGTTTGGCGGCGGTGTCCAGGGCGGTGAGGATCCGGCGGAAGGCGTTGATGGAGAGGCTGGTGGTGCGGGTTTTCAGGGCCTCCAGGTCCATAGTCATGCGCTCGATGATCAGGGACTCGGGGGTGAGGATGTACTGAAAGCGCTTGGCCTTGAAGTCTGCGATGGTGTACACATCGTGGGGGTCCTGGACGGCGGTGACGTTGTGCCACTTCTCCAGCTGCATCAGGTCCCGGCCCAACTGGTCCTCCCCGTAGTCCTCATAGCCGTCCTCCTGCCGCAGCATGGTGAGCAGCTGGTTCTTGTCCAGGGAGAAGTGCAGTCTCTCGGACTCCCGGAACATCAGCCGCACGATGGCCCGGTAGTTGGCGTAATTCTCTTCGGAAAGATACTTTACCTGGTCCAGTCTCTCCAGGTATTTCAAACTCTGCAAGGGCAGTTCGCTCCTCTCGGGTGCAATTCCGGTAAATTATACTCCAGAGTGCGCCTCTGTCGCAAGCAGAGAATCTTCCAAATTTGCGGGGCCGATCTGGCTACTTTGCATACCAAGGAGGTGCTGAAATCCGCACCCGCTTTAGGGCGGGCCAAAATCCAGACAAATTGCCCGGCCAGGCCCCGCTCCCCGCCGGATTTCCCGGGAAACGGGGCTCTCCCGGCGGGCTTTTGTTCCAACAATCTTGGATTCTTCCCGCGAACCGGCAAAAAGACGGGAAATCTCCCGAAAGGAGCGCAAATCGGCGCACTTTTCCCTATTGATTTTTGGGCTGCCCGGGCTTATAATGGCCCGCAGAATTCTTTTCCGGCCTTTTCCACGGTTTTGCCATCTCGGGCAGTGCGCCGCAGCGTACGGTCTGGCCGGATCTTCGAATAGGAAGTGTACCCTGTGAAATACGATTTTGCCGCCATCGAACCCAAATGGCAGAAGAAGTGGGAAGAGGCAAAGGTGTACGCCGCAGAAGACGGCAGCGACAAGCCCAAGTTCTACGGCCTCATCGAGTTCCCCTATCCCAGCGGCCAGGGCCTCCATGTGGGACATCCCCGCCCCTTCACCGCCATGGACATCGTCACCCGGAAAAAGCGGATGGACGGCTACAACGTACTGTTTCCCATCGGCTTCGATGCCTTCGGCCTGCCCACAGAGAACTACGCCATCAAGAACCACATCCACCCCGCCATCGTCACCAAGCAGAACATCGCCAACTTCACCCGGCAGCTGAAGATGCTGGGCTACGGCTTTGACTGGGACCGCTGCGTGGACACCACCGATCCCAATTACTACAAGTGGACCCAGTGGATCTTCCTCCAGCTGTACAAAAACGGCCTGGCGTACAAGACCACCATGCCGGTGAACTGGTGCACCTCCTGCAAGTGCGTGCTGGCCAACGAGGAAGTGGTGGAGGGCGTCTGCGAGCGCTGCGGCAGCCCGGTCATCCGGAAAGAGAAGAGCCAGTGGATGCTGAAGATCACCGCCTACGCCCAGCGCCTCATCGACGACCTGGACGATGTGGACTTCATCGAGCGGGTGAAGATTCAGCAGCGCAATTGGATCGGCCGCTCCACCGGCGCCGAGGTGACCTTCAAGGCCACCACCGGCGATGACATCGTGGTGTACACCACCCGCCCGGACACCCTCTTCGGCGCCACCTACATGGTGCTGTCCCCGGAGCACGCCCTGATCAAACAGTGGCAGCCCCAGCTGAAGAACTGGGATGACGTGACCGCATACCAGAAGATGGCCGCCTCCAAGTCCGACCTGGAGCGCACCGACCTGAACAAGGACAAGACCGGCGTGAAGCTGGACGGCGTGGCCGCCATCAACCCGGTGAACGGCCGGGAGATCCCCATCTTCATCTCGGACTACGTGCTCTCCTCCTACGGCACCGGCGCCATCATGGCCGTGCCCGCCCACGACGACAGAGACTGGGAATTCGCCAAGAAGTTCGGCTGCGAGATCACCGAGGTGGTCTCCGGCGGCGAGGACGTGCAGAAGGCCGCCTTCACCGCCAAGGACGAGACCGGCATCCTGGTGAACTCCTCCTTCCTGGACGGCCTCACCGTAAAGGACGCCATCCCCGTGATCACCAAATGGCTGGAGGAAAAGGGCATCGGCCACGCCCAGGTGAACTACAAGCTGAGAGACTGGGTGTTCTCCCGCCAGAGATACTGGGGCGAGCCCATCCCCATGGTCTGGTGCGACAAGTGCGGCTGGCAGCCCCTCCCCGAGAGCGAGCTGCCCCTGCTGCTGCCGGAGGTGGAGTCCTATGAGCCCACCGATGACGGCGAGTCCCCCCTGTCCAAGATGACGGACTGGGTGCAGACCACCTGCCCCTGCTGCGGCGGCCCCGCCCGGCGTGAGACAGACACCATGCCCCAGTGGGCCGGCTCCAGCTGGTACTTCCTGCGGTATATGGACCCCCACAACAACGAGGCGCTGGCCTCCCCCGAGGCCCTCCAGTACTGGTCTCCCGTGGACTGGTACAACGGCGGCATGGAGCACACCACCCTCCACCTGCTGTACAGCCGGTTCTGGCACAAGTTCCTCTACGACATCGGCGTGGTGCCCACCAAGGAGCCCTATCAGAAGCGGACCAGCCACGGCATGATCCTGGGCGAGGGCGGCGAGAAGATGTCCAAGTCCCGGGGCAACGTGGTGAACCCGGACGACATCGTGACCGCCTACGGCGCGGACACCCTCCGGCTCTACGTGATGTTCATCGGCGACTTCGAGCAGGCCGCCATCTGGTCTGACAACGCCGTGAAGGGCTGCAAGCGGTTCCTGGACAAGGTGTGGAACCTGGCCGAGAGCTGCTCAGACAGCCTGGCGTACACCAAGGCCAATGAGCCGGGCATCCACAAGTGCATCAAGAAGGTGGCCGATGACATCGAGGGCATGAAGTTCAACACCGCCATCGCCGCCATGATGACTCTGGTGAACGACATGACCCAGAACGGCTGCTCCAAGGGCGACATGAAGAGCCTCATCACCATGCTCTCCCCCTTCGCCCCCCACATCGCAGAGGAGCTGTGGGAGATGCTGGGCTTCTCCGGCGAGGGCTTCGTGTGTCAGCAGAGATGGCCGGAATACGATGCGTCCAAGACCGTGGCCAGCGAGATCTCCATGGCGGTGCAGGTGAACGGCAAGGTCCGCGCCACCATCACCGTCCCCGCAGACGCAGACCAGGCGGCCATCGTGGCCGCCGCCCAGGCAGACCCCAAGGTCCAGAAGTTCTCCGCCGGCATGCAGCTGGTGAAGACCATCGTGGTCCCTGGCCGCCTGGTAAACCTGATCGTGAAACCCTAACAAGAACTTGTAGGGTTCTCGAAAAATTTACCACATGTTGTGGTTGACAGCCATCCTGATTTTTCATATAATAGGGCTGTTCAAGCCATAGATGTGGCCCTTAACGTACCCTGGAATCAGCCGGGTACATCGGAGGGAGGGAAATATAGAGTGTCCGAAGTTCACGTACGCGAGGGTGAGTCCCTGGAGAACGCCCTGAAGCGTTTTAAGCGCAGCTGCGCCAAGTCCGGTGTGCTGGCCGAGGTCCGTAAGCGCGAGTTTTACGATAGCCCCAGTGTGAAGCGCCGCAAGAAGAGCGAGGCAGCCCGCAAGAATCGCAAGAAGTTCTATTGATCTTCGATCTAAAAAAGACGGCACAGCGCCCCTGTGCCGTCTTTTCTTATCCCAAGGAGGGGTATGCTTTGTAAGTTCCGCTGCCAGATGTGATCCAAACCCGGGTGCAGGGTCTCCCCTGGACCGGGGACACCACTGGCATGTCCGGCGCCGGGGTGCGGCTCTATGAGAACATGGTGCTGAAGATCCAGCCGGACACCCGGTGGGCCCGAATCGAGCAGGCCATGCTCCACTGGCTGGAGGGCAGGCTGCCAGTCCCCAGGCTGCTGGCGGAGGCACAGGAGAACGGCATGCTGTATCTCCTGGAGTCCCGGCTCCCGGGGGAGATGGCCTGCCATGAGAGATATCTCCGGGATGAGGACCAGCTTCAGCGGCAGATCGCCGATGCCCTTAAGGCGCTGTAGGCTGTGGAGATTCGAGACTGCCCGGTGGACCAGGGACCGGATGCCCTTCTGGAGGAGGCGGCAAAGCGGGTGGCTGCCGGTGCAGTGGACCCGGACAACGTGGACCCCCGCACCTTTGGCCCAGGGGGCTTTCGGGACCCGACAGATCTGCTGGACTGGCTCATACGCAACCGGCCACCTCTCGTGGAGCCGGTACTGGTCCACGGGGACCTCTGTCTCACCAATCTCCTCTTCCAAAACGGCAGTCTCTCCGGCTTCCTAGACCTCCCCGGCGCCGGGGTGGGAGACAAGTGGCAGGATCTGGCCATCGTCCAGCGGAGCCTCCAGGACCACATGGACGGCCACCACGGGCACCCCCACCCGGGATGTCGTCCAGACAGGCTCCTGGACCTTCTGGGCATCACGCCCGATCCCCAGCGGCATCGGTGGTATCTGCTGCTGGACGAGATCTTTTGAGCGGCCCCGTCATTTCATCCGTACCGTTTTTCGCAGCGCACCGCACCGGGTGCGCTGCCAGCTTTTCTCCGGCGGTCTCCCTGTCCAGGAGGGCACGTACCCTCCTCTTCCCTGCTCCCGGAGAGACAAAGGCAGCGCCTCTCCCCGAGGCGCTGCCTTTCCGTTGGGTGATTGTTCTGTACCGGTGATCACGGGTTTTGATCCCTGGGGTCCAGGATCAGGGCAACGCTGGCCAAAAAGCCCGCGGCCACGATCAGCCCCAGCAGCACTGTTGGCACCGTCTGCTCCCAGACGATGAGCCCCTCCTCCGCGGCAAACGCCGGCACCGTGCCAAGGCACAGCAGCAACATCAGCGCAATGGTCCCCGCGGACACCAGGCTAAGACAACGTCTTCTCATGGTATCATCCTTTCTACACCGCGCCCGCCGGTTTGCTATTTCGTACAAAGCAAGCCGGCATCTGTTGATCAGTATATGGTGAGTATAGCAGAAAAAGAACCGTCCGTCTATAGCAGATATCCCGTTTTCTTGCCTGATTTTCCGCAACCTGCAGACTTTTTTCTCCCCTCATTCCCGCGGTTTCTCCCGTCCGCGCCAGGATTCGCCGCAATTTACAGATTGTTCGCCTGCCTGTCCCTTGCACTTTTTCCAGCGCATTGCTATAATGCAGGGCAGAGCCCCAATCCCACCGGAAAGCGAGTGGTGATCCCATGAAACTGCGCCATCCCGTCTGCCTTCTGCTGGCAGTTCTATTGCTCCTGTCCCCCCTCACCCTGGTCCGCGGCTACGCCGCCAACTACGTCTTCGGCACCTACATCAGCACGCCGGCGGACGCGGGTGAGACCGCCGGGGAGATCAGCTGGACCATCAACGGCAGCATCCTCACCATCCGGGGCAGCGGCACCATGCACGCCAGCGGCCGGTACCCCTGGTCCAATCAGGCCTCCCGGATCACCACCCTGATGGTGGAGGAGGGCATCACCGCGGTATACGGCCTGGACGGGTGCACCTCCTTGGCGGAGGTGTATCTGCCGGAGTCCTTGACGGTAATCGGGCCATCCGCCTTCCACTCCTGTCTCTCCCTCCAGGAGATCGTATTCCCGCCGGCCTTGGAGAAGATCGGCCCCTATGCCTTCCAAGGGTGCTCCTCTCTCTCCATCGTGGACTTCACCCGCTGCGAGAAGGAGGTCTCCTTTGGAACCGATGAGAACGGCAATTCCGGCCTCTTTGAGGGATGCACCGCCCTCACCGGACTGGTGCTCCCCACGAACCTCACCGCCCTTCCCCCGGCGGTGTTCCACAACTGCTCCGCCCTTCTGGCGGCGTGGATTCCCGAGACCTGCAAGACGGTGGCGGACGCGTTCACCGGCTCCGGCATCTCCCGGATCTTCTACGGCGGCCCCGAGGCGGACTGGGCGGCGCCCACCCTGCCCGCCGGGGCCACCACATACTTCGAGTCCACCCCCGCAGATCTGGAGCGGTTTCTGGTGAGCGACCCCGCCGCACTCTTACCCCTCCGGATCAACGCCCTGGTGTCCACCCCCACGGGGATGGAGATCCACTGGGTGTACGGCAGCAGCCGGAACCCCAGTGCGGCCCAGGGAGACGGCATCACCGCCTTCCGGATCCAGCGGCAGGAGGCCAACGGATCCTTCAGCACGGTATATCAGCAGGCCCCAGAGGCGGGCTTCACCTGGCTGGACGAGGACGTCACCTCCGGCATGTCCTACATATATAAGGTAGAGGCGGTGCGGGAGGAGGAGGACACGGTCTCCTCCCAGCCCCGGGCCGTGACCTACGCCCCGGACGCCGCCACCCGGATCGTCTCCGTCCAGTTCCCCCAGCCCTATCGCTTTGACGGCCTGCTGGACCCCACCCAGACCACCGAGCTCACCGTCCTGCTGAGCGATGCCCTCTCCCCCGCCCAGCTGAAGGGCACCCAGTTTTTGGGCACCGCCTCCCTCCTGGACGGCAACGACACCCTGGGCAGCTGGAGCAATCTCCAGTACAAGGCATCGGACAACGCCCTGTCTCTTGTGCTGAGCCCGGCAGACCTGGACAACGGGGTGCTGCAGCCCAATCACACCTATACTCTGCTGCTCACCGGCGCCAACGGAGAGCCCTTCGGCAGCATGCTGCTCCAGACGGGATTCCAGACCTGGTCCTTTGGGGATCCCAAACTGGCCCCCAGCGCCGCCGCCTTCGCCGCCCGGTACGGGGATCAGAAGGGGGCGCTGCTGGCGGAGAAGACCGCGTCCGACACCAAGACCCTGGGCTTCGGCATGGCATACAGCCTCTCTCTCGTGAACCGGGGGTATCTGCAGCTGAATCTCCCCCTGCTGGAGCAGGCAGACCGCACCACGGCATTGGACGCCGGCGGCACGGTGCAGTCCCTCCTGGAGGAGCTGCAGGCCCTCTCATACAGCCCCAGCGTCCAGAACGCCTTTCTGGAGAACCAGGACGACTTCGTGGGGCTCATCGCCGCGGTGTCCGCGTACACCTCCGGCAGCGCCCCCATGCCCATCCTCCGCCTCACAGACGGCACCTCCGCCCACTACTACACCGCGGTGGGCTGGTCTCCCGCCGGCGGCATTCTCTCCCTCTACGACCCGGACACCCCGGACAGCGCCGCCCAGCTCATCGTCTCCCGGTATCAGGACCCCAGTTCCTGCACCTGGACCTGCGGCGCCTACACCCACGCATCCGCCGGGGACAGCATCCACATGTCCTGGATGGTCCCCAGCGGGAACCCCCTGCAGAATACCGCCGCCACCGGCACCATCCTGGTGTCCCTGGAGCTCCCCATCTCCAACTACTGGGAGGCCCTTCTGGGCGGCACCTCATTCACGAAGTCAGACACCGGCTTCACCAATCTCTGGTGGCTCTCCGGCAGCGGCATCCTGGACCTCAGCCGGCCCAAGGGGGAGATCAAAGTCGCGGACGACCACGCCCTCTACACCATCTCAGACGGCAGCGCCCCCAGATTGGACGTGCTGAGCGGCACCGTGGGGGCCATCACCACCCCCAGCACCGCGCCGCTGCAGCTGGCCTGCCGGTTCACCTCCCTCTCAGGCCCGGTGCTGGCGGAGTTCAACGGCACAGGGGACGGCAGCCTGTCTCTCCGGCGGGCGGCGGACACGGTAACCATAGACGGGGCCACTCACGGCACCTTGGGGGTCTCCTATGGGAGCGGCAACAGCTGGACCCACAACCTGGCGGGGCCCTCCCTCATGCTCCAGGCGGACGGCCAGAATCCCCCCACCTTTACAGATGACGTGCCCCCGCCGGAGTCCCTGCCGGTACCGCCAACGGAAGAGCCCGTGCCGACAGAGACTGTGGCGCCCACGGTAGAACCCACTGTGGAACCCACCGCTGCACCCACGCAGCCGCCTGCCACGCCGGCCCCCACCCGGCCGGCGGAGAGCCCCGCGCCCACGAAACGGCCCGCCACCCAGATCGGCCCCATCACCCTGCCGGACCCCATGGTGTTCCTGCTCACCAGCGTGAGCATCCTGGTGGTGTGCCTCATTCTCCGCCAGATCTTCCGCACCGTCCGGAAGAACGCCAGGGCCCGCAAGGAGCAGCGGGAAAAGGAAGCTGCGGAAGAGGCCGTCCAAGAAGAGGCGGTAGCCCCCGCAGGCAAGAAGTGATCCCCAATATTTCCAAAGCGCCGCTGCCGGTTGGATCCGGCAGCGGCGCTTTCTTGTCTTGCTTGGGGGATTGCTCAGCTTCTGCTGCGCATGAGGGCCTTCATGCGGCGGTCGTGGTTGAGGATCTGCTTGCGCAGGCGGAGATTCTCCGGGGTGACCTCCAGCAGCTCATCGTCTGCCAAAAACTCCAGGCACTGCTCCAGGCTCATCTGCTTGGGGGGCACCAGGCGCAGGGCCTCATCGGAGCCGGAGGCACGCATGTTGGTGAGCTGCTTCTTGCGGCAGACGTTCACGGTGATGTCCTCCAGCTTGGGGCACACCCCCACCACCATGCCCTCGTACACCGGCACGCCGGCGCCGATGAAGAGGGCACCGCGCTCCTGGGCGAAGTACAGGCCGTATGTGACGGACTCGCCGGTCTCATAGGCCACGAGAGAGCCGGTGTTCCGGCGCTGGATCTCCCCTTTGAAGGGGGCGTACTTCTCAAAGACGGAGGCCATGATGCCCTCGCCCTTGGTGTCTGTGAGGAACTCATTCCGATAGCCGAAGAGGCCCCTGGATGGCACCAGGAACTCCAGCTTGGTGCGGCTGCCGATGGGCGTCATGGTCTGGAACTCGCCCTTGCGGCTGCCCAGCTTCTCCATGACGGACCCCACGTTCTCCTGGGGCACGTCGATCACAACCCGCTCCACGGGCTCGCAGCGGACGCCGTCCACCATCTGGTACAGCACCCGGGGCGGGGACACCTGGAACTCATAGCCCTCCCGGCGCATGGTCTCGATGAGGATGGACAGGGACATCTCGCCCCGGCCCGCCACGTTGAAGGAGTCCGTGGAGTCCGGCACCTCGGACACCCGGAGGGACACGTCCTTCAGGGTCTCCCGGAAGAGGCGGTCCCGCAGCTGCCGGCTGGTGACGTACTTGCCCTCCCGGCCGGCGAAGGGGCTGTCGTTGACGGAGAAGGTCATCTCCATGGTGGGGGCAGAGATCTTTACAAACTCGATGGGCTCGGGGGCCGCGGGGGCGCAGATGGTGTCGCCGATAGTGATGTCCCCGATGCCGCTCATGGCGATGATCTCGCCGGCAATCGCCTGCTGCACCGGCGTCCGGTTCAAGCCGTCAAAGGTGTAGAGGGATACGGCCTTGGCCTTGCGGGGCGGCACGTCCGGGGTGTGGTAGTTGCACACGGAGATCTCCATGTTCTGCTTTACAGTTCCACGCTCGATGCGGCCGATGGCGATGCGGCCCACAAACTCGTTGTAGTCGATGGAGGAGACCAGCATCTGGAAGGGGGCCTCGGGGTCGCACTCCGGGGCGGGAATATAGTCCAGGATCGTCTCAAAGAGGGGCACAAGGTCCTTGCCCGGTACCTCGGGGGAGTAGCTGGCGGTGCCGTTGCGGCCGGAGCAGAACAGCATGGGGGAGTCCAGCTGCTCATCTGTGGCGTCCAGGTCCAGCAGCAGCTCCAGCACCTCATCGATCACCTCGTGGACCCGCTGGTCCGGCCGGTCTATCTTATTCACCACCACGATCACCCGGTGGCCCAGTTCCAAGGCCCGGGACAGCACAAACCGGGTCTGGGGCATGGGGCCCTCGGCGGCGTCCACCAGCAGGATGACGCCGTTCACCATCTTCAGGATGCGCTCCACCTCGCCGCCGAAGTCCGCGTGTCCCGGGGTGTCTACGATGTTGATCTTGGTATCTTTATAATGCACTGCCGTATTCTTGGCCAGGATGGTGATGCCCCGCTCCCGCTCCAGATCGTTGGAGTCCATCACCCGCTCCACGGTGGCCTGATTCTCCCGGTAGATGCCGCCTTGCTTCAGCATCTCATCCACCAGGGTGGTCTTGCCGTGGTCTACGTGGGCGATGATGGCCACGTTACGCAGTTTTTCATTCCGCATAGGAGATATCCCTCGTCTTTCCGCAAAATCGCCCATGATTATAGTATCCGCCCCGGGAGATTGCAACAGAAATGTTTCACAAATTCAGACACAACTTTCCCCGCTCTCCTTATCAGGTGTCTCAGTTTTGGCCGTTCTACGGCACTTTTTTGGACTTTTGTGGGGCAGAAAGTTTCTGTGTGCAACGGGCAATCCGGCGCGGCATGGGAACGCCCGCCGGCGCAATGCCGGCGGGCGGGATGGGCGTTATAGACTGTCCAGATAGGCGGAGACGTCAAAGGGCTCCAGGACGCTGTCTTTGCGGAGATACAGGGGGTGGTGGGGATGGCCCGCCTTGCTCCGTTTGCCGGCGGAGAACCACCGCGCCCCCTTCTGCTCCCCCAAGGCGATCATGTCCCGCACGCAGTCCGGGAGGTAAGCCCGCTTCTCGATCACGGCGCCCCAGGCAGCCCACACGGCCGGGCTGCCCTGTGCGTCCAGGGACAGCAGGTACGCGAAAGCGGCCATGTTCTCCCGGTGCAGGGTGAGGTTCAAGGTTCTGTCCATGTCGTCCGGCCGGGTGGCCCGCTGGGCGTACACGTTGAACATGAGAAAGCTGTCGAAGCCGTTGAAGTGGGCCACCCGCTCCACGGACTTCAGGGTGTTGTCCAGGTCGTCCGGGGCGGCGGTGGAGGGATTCACCCCCACGCAGATCAGGGGATGATTCCCCCGGGTGCCGAGAATATACCGGTACTCCCCGTATGTATTGGGCACGTAGAGCCAGCGGTTCACATCGTACTCCGCAGACGGCTGCATCGCCTGTTCCAGGGCCTCCTGGAAGGGTAGCAGTTCGATGGTGCCGGTCTCCCCCTTTGGGATATGCACTGCCCTCTCTCCTCTCGTATCTGTGATGGGTTGTTCGGGTTATCCCCGGGTGTCGTTCCAGAACAGCTCCTTGCAGCCATATCGGTCACAGACCGCAGAGAGGCCGCTGTCGATCTCCTCCCGGGGGAAGTTGTGGGCGTTCAGGTACTCGTCTGTACACTGGTTGAGCTTGTCGTAGAAATAGAGGGCCAGCTTCAGCCACAGCACATCTTTGGGGTCGATGTTCTCGAAGAGCCAGTCCTCGGCGGTGCAGAGGTCCCCCTCTGTGAGCCAGCCGTCCAGCTCTCTCCGCAGCATCACTTCCCGGTCCACATCGGACTGGGCGTTCTCCTCCACGGGGAGCACCACCGTCTTGGGCTCCGTGTGGAAAAAGAAGTGGCCGATGGCCGCGATGACCATCTCAATCTGGCGCATCAGCCAGTCTTTTTGGTAGATCATGGTGCACCTCCTGGTACCGCTCTGCGGTTATCATTTGTATGCTATATTTTATCCGTGTTATTCCTGCAACTGTCGGTTGCACTTTCAAAATCGGCTCAAAGCAGAAATATTTTCAACTTGAGTTGATAGACATCAGCATTGGCTTTGTCTATACTCCAGGATATAGGAGAGTCATTTTCTCCCCTAAGATTACAATTCTGGAGGAAATCTCAGTATGAAAAAGGCCATCCTCATCTTCCTCTGCTCTGCCCTGCTGCTCTCCGGATGCCAGAGCACCGCTGGGTCTGTCCAGTCCTCCGGCGCACCGCCCTCACAGCAGCCCAGTGCTCCACCTTCCGCAGAGCCAAATGCGCCTGCTGCAAGACAAACGGATTCTCCATCCCTGCCGGTGTCCGGCGATACTCCATCCGGAGACGGCTTTCAGAAGGAGATGAGCGTCAACCACCCGTTCCGCCTCAGCGCCGCCTGCATGGGCAACGGCGGGTACTACCTGATGAATGAGGGCTACCTCTACTATATGGAGGCCGCCTCGGGGCGGATGGTCCTGCTCTGCGGAAAGCCGGAGTGCGATCACTCCGATCCGGTCTCCTGCAACGCCTGGGCCAACACCAAGTTTCTCACCTTCTATGACGGCAAGCTCTGGTACACCAACAGCGATGCCTTCCACGACAGCCGCCTCACCCTCTGCACCATGGCGCCGGACGGCTCAGACCACCGGGATGTGCAGTGCCTCATGACCCAGGAGGACTTTGTGGGCTGGTCTGCCGCCGATTTCGAGCCCATGCTCTGGAACGGGGAGATCTACTTCATCCTCCAGGACAAGCGGGTCTGTAAAAACCGCATCGGCGGCGAGCCGGAAGACAACGTGACGCTGTTTACCCTGGACGCCACAGACAAGCTGAAGTGGAACTGGCGCTTCTGGGCGGACGGGGACAGCGCCTATGTGATGTGCATCTATATGGACAAGAACGGATACTACCAGGCAGCTCTCACCCTCCTGGGGGACAGTCCAACAGACACCAGAGAGATCTGGCACTCTGCCTCGTACACCCGGGTTGGGGAGGACGTGGAGTTCTACCTCAACGGCGTGGACAAGTTCCCCTTCTACATCACCGGCGGCCACCTCTACTATCTGGCCACTGGGGCATTCTGGGACGTGGACCTGACCACTGGGGCGGAGACCAAACTGGCGGAGGTGTCCGGCAATCAGGCCCTCTTTACCGATGACGCCATGTACCTGTACTCCGCCCCAGACCGGACCATCGCGGTCTATGGGCTGGACGGCACCCAGAGGGGAGCGGTGAGCCTGTCTCCGATCTACGCCGCCTACGACAATATCTCCTCCTGCGACCCCGTCTTTGCAGACGGCGGCATGTTCTACCTCCTCTGCTACCGGGGCAGCTATCTCTCCGTGACGTCCTCCCTCTATCGGATCGACACCGCCACCGGGGAAGTGCTGGAGCTCCGGGACTGGCCCGCCACCAACCAGGAGCCGCCCCAGCAGAACAGCGGAGAGATTCTCATCGGAGCAGGCCTATGAAACTGGAACTCATCAACCTCACGAAGCGATACGGCAACTTCACCGCTCTGGACCATGTGAACATCACCTTTACCGAGGGCATCACCGGCATTCTGGGGGCCAACGGGGCGGGCAAGTCCACCATGATGAACCTGCTCACAGACAACATCCCCCGGACCGAGGGGCAGATTCTCTTCGATGGGACGGACATCCTGAAGCTGGGCCGGGACTTTCGGTCTGTGCTGGGCTACATGCCCCAGCAGCAGGGGTACTACGAGCACCTCACCGCCCAGACATTCCTCTCGTACATGGCAGACCTGAAGGCCATCCCCAAGAAACAGGCCCGGGAGGAGATCGAGAAACTGCTGGAGATTACCAACCTCTCGGATGTGCGCCACAAGAAGCTGGGCGGGTACTCCGGGGGCATGAGGCAGCGGGTGTTGCTGGCCCAGGCCCTTTTGGGCGATCCCAAGGTGGTGATCCTGGACGAGCCCACCGCCGGACTGGACCCCAAGGAGCGCATCCGGATCCGCAATTTCATCTCCTCCCTGTCCCGGGGCCGGATCATCCTGTTGGCCACCCACATCGTGAGCGACATCGAGTCCATCTCGGACCAGATCCTGATGATGAAGCACGGCCATGTGGTGGGGGTGGACACCCCCTGGAACCTCACAGACTCTGTGGCGGAGAAGGTGAAGGAGCTGCCCTGTGCCCCGGAAGAGCTGAAGGCCATCCAGGCCCAGTACAAGGTGGGCAACGTGTTCCAGCGCCAGGGACAGACCTGGGTGCGGGTGGTGGGGGACGAGCTCCCCACAGGGGGACAGTATGTCCCGGACCACCTCACCCTGGAGGACGTCTACCTCTACTACCTGGGAGAATAGGGCCATGCAGGAACTGAGACGCATTGGATCCAACCGCCGGCTCATCCTAGGCCTGGTGCTGATTCTCCTGGTGAACGGCTTTCTCTTTGTCCGGGAGCAGCGGGTGCAGGACTACGGCCTAAACATGGAGCTCCCCAACGCCAGCATGGTCCTCCTGGGCGACACCTTTACCACCGTCCAGGAGCCCGTAGACCCAGGAGCGGCATATCAACGGTATCTCAACTGGCTGGACCGGGTGCGGGGATTGTCCCTCCCAGACGCCGCATCCATGCTGGAGCGGGAGAAGACCGATCTCGCCGCCAAATTCGCCGGAGACACAGACACGGAGGAGGATCACCTGGACTACGTGGCCGTGCAAACGCTCCAGGCCCAGATCCAGTACCTCGCGGGCTACGGGGACCGGCTGGCAAACATCCAGAGGAACAAGGAGAACCTCCTCACCTTCTCCCTCTTCAACGACACAGACAGCTTTGCCGGAAGGAACATCATCAAGACGGCGGAGGAATTTGAAGCGCTGCAGGGCGTGGCGCTCACCCTCGGCGCAGGCGGTGCCGTGGACGCCCTGCTCACCTTCCCTCTCTCGGACTACTGCCTGCTGCTGGTGCTGCTGGGCACCGTCCTCTCCTTTTTGGAGGAGCGGAAAGCGGGCCTCTGGAGCGTGGTGCACGCATCACCCAGGGGAAGACTGCGGCTGGCGGTGCGGCGGACGGCGATTCTCTTCAGCGTGTCCGTATGCGGGGTCCTTTTGCTCCACGGCACAGACCTGGCGCTGGGCTTCTCCCTCTACGGCGGCGCCCAGGATCTCCATCGGGCGGTGCAGTCTGTGGAGGCACTGGGCATGCTCCCGGTGCGCACCACGGTGACCGGTTTTCTCGGGCAGTATTTTCTCCTCCGCATCGCCGCGGCCTTCTTCGTGGGACTCTTGCTCTGGCTTCTCCTGGCAGCTGTTCACAACGTGAAGTACACCGTTCTCGTGGCGGCAGGGGTGCTGGCCATCGAGTACAGCTTATACACCTTTCTGCCGGTGCAGAGCGCCTTCAACGTGCTGAAGTACTTCAACCTCTTTTCCTATATCAGCCTGTCTGCCCTCTACACCAACTACCTGAACATAGACCTCTTCGGCTACCCGGTGGGGATCCGGAACATCGCCGAGACCGCCCTGGTTCCCCTGTGTCTGCTCCTGGCCTCCTTATGCCTCACCGTCCAGTGCCGGAAAAAACCCGCGGCCGGGCGAGACCTGTTGGGCCGTGCGGCATACCGGTTCAACGGCATCACAGACTGGGTACTGTGCCGGCTGCCTCTCATGGGCATGGAGCTCCACAAGACCCTGTGGATACAAAAGGGCATCGTCATCACCGCTCTGCTGGCCTACGGGGTCTCCCACCTCTCGTACACCGCCAACATCCCCCTCTTCTCCTCCGTGGAGGAGGCAGAACGGCAGTATACTGCAACGCTGGCCGGCCCCATCACGGAGGACACCTTTGCCGAGATGGATGCCATCCAGGACCAGCTGGACCAGGTGCTGCAGGACTATGAAGACGCGAAAACGGCCTATGCCGATGGGCAGCTCTCCGATGCGGCGTACAACCTCCAGACATACAACGCCAGTGCTGCCCGCACCCAATCCGAGGGGCTGGCCGCGGTCCGGTCCCGCTGTGTGGATCTGCAGATGTTGGGAGCACAGCACGGCTTTACCCCCTGGCTTCTGGACGAGACGCCCTTCCTGAGCGTGTACGGCAGCCGGGCCCAGGTAAACCAGCAACAGGCCGCCCTCCTCGCCCTTCTGGCCCTCACCCTCCTCCTTGCCGGCAGCATGGCCTGTGAGCGGCAGTCCGGCATGACAACCCTTCTCCGGTCCACGGCACAGGGCCGGGGTACACTGCTGCGCCGGAAGTTTCTCCTCACAGTTCTCGCCACCACCTTTGTGTGGGGCACGGTATTCGGCACGGAGCTCTATACGCTCCTGTCTCACTTCTCCATCTCCGGGTGGGGCGCCCCGGCGCGGAACCTGTCCATGCTGGAGGAGTTCCCTCTCAACTGCTCCCTCTCCGTCTGGCTGGCCCTGCTCTATGGGTACCGCTGGCTCAGCCTACTTTGCTGCGGGGTGCTGGCGCTTCTCCTCTCCAGCTGTTTTCAGCGGATGGAGACCGCCTGCATCGGGACAGGCATCGTCCTGCTGCTCCCCTCCCTGCTCTACGCCTACCTGGGCGTCCAGGTGCTTCGCCCCCTGGCAGTTCTCCTGCCGGTACAGACAATGCCGCTGCTGCTAGACCACAACGGCGCCGTCTCCGAGGCGGTGACGTGGACCGCCGCGCTTCTGGGGCTCTCGGCAGCCTGTTCCGTCTGGCGTCTTGTGGGCGAGGGGCTGCCCCGTTCCCTTTCGGAAACAGCTTAATACCACAACAAACTCACGGAAATGCAGCAATGGGTCCAGCGCCTCAGGGGGCGAGGGATTCGTTGCTGCTTTTCTTGGCCGCATCCACATGGCCTTCGAGGAATGTCTGCAGCAGCTTCAAAAAGCCATTGGCGATCCCCTTTTCCGCCAGATTCCAGTCTCTCCGGAATCCGTCCGCAGTGTGTACATCGAAGTGCTCTGCATCGGCCAGAACGCGCTCCACCAGGAGGTTCGCCTCCGTGAGGACAGCGCCCGCATCATCCACTTCCTGCAGGATGATCCGCACATGATGGGGTTCGCCCTGCGATGTCTCTGCGTACGCCATGCCCTGCCGCTCCGTGTCCGCAGGTTGTGGCATCCCTTCGGGATTTGCGGGGGTGTCGCCGCCGCTTGCAGCTTTTAGCGCCGCTTGAGACTGCCTCAAAGCCACGAGGTCGATCCCCGCACGATTGAGATATTTCCGGATGTCTGTCGCTGGTACTTTCAGTTCTCTGGACAGCAGTGCCGCTGTCCAGAAGGAACTTCCCTCCGGCGGAGGCCCGTTCAGAGCGGCACACACGCGCTGCCCAAAACCGGTTCTGTCCATGCCCTTCGTATTTCCCCTGGGAAGGTTGTCCAAACCGGCCAGGCCATTCGCCTCATAGCGCCTCTTCCAGACCAAGACTGTTTTTGGGCGCTCGGACAGCTGCTCTGCCACCTCCGTCACCCTACCGCCCTTGGCCACCGCCAAAACCATGGCTGCCCGCCTCCGCTTGGTGGGATCCGGGTTGTTTTGGGCATACGCCTCCAGCTCCTGCAGAGCCTCCTCGCTTACCACCAGCGGTTTGCTGTAATTTGCCATATTGGTCCCTCTTTCTAAAACATATCTCTGGAACATATGATATTGTGCAGTTGTTGAAAAGGGAAACGCCTTCACACCCGCTCAATTCCGTCCAGCAGCACAGAAAGGATCTCCAAAGTGATCCGCTCCGTCTTCTGATCGATGTCCCGCAGGGGGTTGAACTCCACGAGATCCAGAGAGCGGAGCACGTCACTGTGGTCTGCGATATAGCGGGCCGCCTCCAGCGCCTCCTCCGGAGAGATCCCGTCTGCCGCCGGCACGCTCACCCCAGGGGCGGCAACGGGGTCCATCACGTCCACGTCAAAGCTGAAGTGGATGCCCTTGGTACCTTTGCCCGCGATGGCATAGGCCTCGTCCAGCACAGCCTTCACCCCGTACCGCCGGATGTCCTCCGTGGAGAAGAGCTTCACATGGTGCTTCTCCAGATTCACCGCCTCCAGGGGGTCTATATCCCGGCCGCCCACGATGACCGTGTTGGCCTGGGCATAATAAGGGCCATCGTGGAAGGCGGTGAGCTCCGGGCACAGTCCGTCGATGGCGGCCAGGGGCAGGCCGTGGAGATTGCCGGTGATGGTGGTGTCAAAGGTGTTGTAGTCCGCATGGGCGTCAAACCAGATGATCCCCATGGGGCCTGCCCTGCGGATGGACGCCAGGGCCGAGGCGATGGCCGCACTGTGGTCTCCGCCCAGCATCAAGGGGAACACCCCCGCCTGATGGGCCTCCCAAACCCGTTGGTACAGCTGCGCATTAAAGGCATTTACCTGTACAAGATTCTTCCGCAGGTTGGATGGATCCTTCTCCTTGGCTCCCTGCGGTCTCGGTATCGCTGTAACGGATAGCCCCCGCGCCGCGATGCTCTCACCCAGAATCGCCGGTCCCAATTCAGCGCCCTCTACCGAGACGCCGTAGTCCTGGTTTGCTGCGATAACAGCTGCCCTCATGTCCCTTCAAACCCCTGTTTCCAGTATAATCACAGACCGCAGCCGAACGGACGTCTCCCCCTCTTGATTCCAAGCGGAAGACCGGCGGAGCACGCCCCTTTGCGGCCGGACATCCAGGGTTTCTCCCTGAACTTTCCACGCCGCAGTATACCTCCACCGAGGCGAAACCGTCAAGAGGGAGCGGGAAAAGAGATGGATTGGAATGGTCCTGGCCGCCAGACAGACGGCGGGCCGCCGTCCGAAGACAGCGGCCGCTAAAGTCTCATTGAAATTGCAGGCCGTCCGCCCTTCCGGCGAGGCCTCCCACCAGCCGCCACATCTCCTGTCTGGAGTTCAACCCGTGGCTTCGCTGCATCACCGAGGCCTTCTCATCCCGGGAGAGGGCCTCGAAATTCCGCAGGGCGTCCTGGTTCATGGCCAGCGCCGCGGCAAAGCTCATGGGCAGTTCGTTGTTCATGAAAATCACCTCAAAGACAGTATCCATCCAGACAGACGCCGCTATGCTGGAAATACGTTGGCATCCGCCTGGACAGCAGGAATGTCCTTCCACTTTCCCGCAAGCGTATGCACGATCTTTGGATTCATGAACACTTTCTCGCCGAAACACCGTCTTTGCTTCCACTTTTGTCTACATTTTCGGATTTTACCCGGAAAGTACCGGGTATTTCAGCGGATTTCCAAAACAGGAAAAGGCCGCTGGCGGTCTCCGCGCCATCGGCGTGCCAGCGGTCCTTTGGATGATCTATTCCAGTGGATAGAATGGCGTGGCGGCAGTTGCGGCATCCTTTCCCAGCTTCACAGTGAGGAAGTCCACACGGCGCTCTCCCCGAAAACTTCCTCCATCCGGCCGGTCCATCTTCCACGTCCCGACAAGCCAGATTGCGCCATCGTCTTTCAACACCCGGCGGCACTCCTTCTCTATGGCACTCCACTGAGACTGGATGTGGGAAAACGCGTTGTACAGCACAACGGTGTCAAAGGAGTGGTCCGGTTAGGTCATGTGGGCGGCGTCCATGATCTGAAAGCGGGCCCGTCTCCCGAATCTGCGGATTCAGCCGGCTGGCCTCCAGGTCGATGCAGGAGACGCTGCCGGCAAACGGCGCTGCCGCAATGGAGAAGTCCGCAGACCCACAGGCCACCTCCAGCACCGCTCTGTCCCGGATGCTCGGCAGCAGCAGTTGCACCAGGGCATCTGTCTTTTTCATGGTCCGTCCCCCATTCTTCGCATCTGGTTGCCAACCCGGTCTACGGTTCTCAGCCACTCGTGTGCCGGCGGGCTCCCAAAGAGTAGTATACCACTGCAGGGGGCAAGACAGCAACCGCCCGCTCCGTCTCCGTTTTTCTCCACGATCTCCGTTGAAATGATCGAAATCGCAGACAGGCATTGCCCCTTTTTCTCCGATACCGGCCGCAGATCGCCGCCCTGCTCCGCCTCTCCGCAGCACAACAACGAAAAAATTGCAGGCGCCCACGAAAAAAGCTGCACAAATCCCCTAAATTGTGCTATGATGAAGTCAGCGTATCCGGCAAGTCTCCGCCGGGAACATGATTATTGGAAAGCGAGGCGCACACAATTCATGTTGTATCAGATCAACAAGGAGAACTACCACCGCTTTGACATCATCGAGCTGAACCGTCTCCCCGGCCGCAGCTACTTCATCCCCTATCCCAGCCGCGCCGCGGCAGATGCGGTGAAACCCAAGGAGAAGCGGTACCGCTCCCCCAAGGTGGTCTGCCTCAACGGCAAATGGGATTTCCGCTTCTACCCCATCCCCAAGGACGTCCCGGACACCCTGGACACGGAGCACACCGACTTCGACCTCATCGATGTACCCACCTGCTGGCAGTACCGGGGCTACGACAAGCCCTTCTACATCAACATCCGCTACCAGTTCCCCTATAAGCCCCCGGAGATCCCCACCACTGAGAAGGTGGGCAAGACCTTCTCCTGGATGGGCGTGGACCAGAAGATCATGCCCCGTTGGAAGGACCCCGGCGAGGAGTACAACTTCGTGGGGGTATACCGCAGGACCTTCTCCGTCCAGAAGCCCCCGAAGCACGCGGTGATCTCCTTTCTGGGCGTGGCCAGCTGCCTGGACTTCTACCTCAACGGCAGCTTCATCGGCTACTCTGAGGGCGCTCACAACACCGCCGAGTTCGACCTCTCCGGGAAGCTGCTGCCCGGGGAGAACGAGCTCGTGGCAGTGGTCCACCGCTGGTGCACCGGCACCTACCTGGAGAGCCAGGACATGTTCCGCAGCAACGGCATCTTCCGGGATGTGCTCCTCCGCCTCTCCGAGAACGAGGACCTCTGGGACATCGATGCGGTCACGGAGAAGAGGGACGGCACCTACTCCCTCACCCTGAAGGCCGAGACCTACGCGGACACCACCGTCCGCTTCACCCTCTCCGGCCACGGCGTCCAGAAGACCGCCGAGGTGGAGACCCGGGACAAAAAGGCCGAGGTGACCTTCACCGGCCTGGAGGTACAGGAGTGGACCGCCGAGGATCCCACCCTCTACGACATCTACTACGAGACCCCCACCGGCTGCGCGAAGGAGCGGATCGGCTTCCGCACCGTGGAGATCGTGCGAGACCGCTTCCTGGTAAACGGCAGCCTTCTGAAGTTCAAGGGCGTGAACCACCACGACACCAGCTGCACCAACGGCTATACCCTCTCCCCGGACGAGATCGAGCGGGACCTGAAGATCTGCCTGGACTACAACATCAACACCATCCGCACCAGCCACTATCCGCCGGACCCCCTGCTGCTGGAGCTGGCAGACGAGTACGGCATCTACATCGTGGATGAGAACGACCTGGAGACCCACGGCACCTTCTCCATGCAGCTGCCGCCCACATACAACTCCATCTCCCACGACCCCAAGTGGCGCCCCCGCTACATGGACCGGATCACCCGGCTCTATCAGCGGGACAAGATCCACGGCAACACCGCCATCGTGATGTGGTCTCTGGGCAACGAGGCCGGCGGCTACTCCAACACGGACGCCATGTACTACTACCTGAAGGAGCACTCCAAGCTCCCTGTCCACTATGAGAGCGCCATCCACTGCAAGCGGATCGCCTACGATGTGGGCAGCGAGATGTACCCCTCCGTGCAGATGGTCCACGATGTGGGCGAGAAGAAGCGGAAGCAGGCCCGCCTCAACGACCGCCCCTACTTCATGTGCGAGTATGCCCACGCCATGGGCGTGGGCCCCGGCAACACCGAGGCCTACTGGCAGGAGGTATACAACTACGACAGCCTGATGGGCGGCTGCGTCTGGGAGATGGTGGACCACGCGGTGCTCCACGAGGACGGCAGCTACACCTACGGCGGGGACCACGGCGAGTGGGCCCACGATGGCAACTTCTGCGTGGACGGCATCTTCTACCCGGACCGCAGCCCCTCCACCGGCGCCAAGATCGTCCGCTTCATCTATCGGCCCATCCGGGTACGCCATGTGTCCGGGGACCAGTTTGAGATCTTTAACACCACCGGCTTCTCCGATGGCACCCGCTATCGCCTGGACTTCCAGTGGAACGATGGCTCCGTCTCCAGCCTGAGCCCGGCGGTGGCGCCCCTCACCAAGGCGGTCTTCTCCGTCCCCGTTGGGGAAAAGGTGGAGGGCGTGCGGATCGTAACCGTAGTCACCACAGACACCAAGACCGGAAAACAGGTCTCCGAAGAACAGATCGTGTTCTCCCGGCCCGTGCCCGCCGCCCCCAAGGCGGCTCCCCTGCCGGACAGCGCCACCGTGGAGGGCGGACGGCTCACCATCCGCGCCGGCGGCAAGGTGCTGCTCACCGGCGCCGAGCAGTCCACCATCCTCTACCGGGCGGGCACGGACAACGACACCGATGCCTTCTTCAGCCGTACCATGGCCCCCTACGCCGCCCAGACGGAGCAGGTAATCTCCACTGAGAAGTACGCCCACGGCGTCCGCGTGGTGACCAAAGTCTCCAACAAGAAGCAGAAGTTCACCGTGACGGACACCTATGAGGGCACCGAGGACGGCATTCTGGTCACCAGCACCCTCCACTGCACCTCCGGCCGCGGCAACGTCCCCCGCTTCGGCAAGGCCTTCCGGCTGGACCAGGTCTTTGACGCCGTCCAGTACATCGGCCGCTGCGGCGAGTCCTACGCGGACATGAAAGAGCAGTTCCCCGTCCGCAACGTCTCCTGCCACGTCTCCGACATGACGGAGCCCAACATCCGGCCCCAGGAGAGCGGCAACCGCATGGACTGCTCCGTGGCCTCCGTCTCAGACGGCAAGACCACGGTCACGTTCCAGGCCATCGACCAGCTCTTCGAACTGGGCATCAAGCCGTACACGGACAAGGCCCTTCTGGACATGAAGCACCGGGAGGACGAGGTCCGCACCGGCACGTATGTCACGATCCAGGCCTTCCAGGAGGGCATCGGCACCGGCTCCTGCGGCCCGGTAGTGGCCCCGGAGTTCCTGTACAGCTGCAAACAGGACTACACCCTGAAGTTCCTCATCCAGGTGACGCCGGCAGCCAAGGGCTGATCCCCACCCCAGACGTCCGAATCCACATCTGAAACGAGATCGCCCATCCGGGATTCCCGGATGGGCGATCTGTTGTCTCATTCACCTTGGGTGAGTCCGGAGCACTCAGTTCTCCGGAACCAGCGTCTCGCCGCCAGATTGCGGCACATGGGTGAGCAGATACTGGATCCACGCCTCGCAGCCGGCGTTGGTGAAGTGCACCCCCATGTCCTCGGGGTCGCTGCAGTAGTCCGCCCGCAGGGTACCGTCCTCGGCGTACATCACCGAGGCCACGTCCACCAGATACCAGCCATTGGCGTTGCAAACCTCTTCCAGCTTTTTGTTGTACTCCCGGATCACATCGTTGTTGAGCCCTGAGCCCAGGATGTTGCTGGTGGCGGTCATGGGAGTCATGGTCTGGACAAAGACGGTGAGGTCCGGGGTCTTGGCCTGGATGTTCTTGAGGAGGGTCGTGAGGTTCTCCGCCGTGCCGTCTACCCCGTATACCGCGAGGTCGTTCATGCCCAGCATGAGATACAGCTTCTTGGCCCCGCACTTGGCGATGGAGTCCTCCAGCAGCATCTTCTCCCCCTGGTAGGTGGGGTGGACAGACTGGTCGCTCACCGGCCAGAGGGCGTTGCCGCTGCCGAGACTGCCGGCGGTGAGAAACTGGGCCCCGCCCAGTTTGTCCACGGCAGACTCGTAGTAGTTGAGGCGCAGGCTCACGGAGTCCCCCACAAAGACGGCATCGTCAAACCAGCTGCCGTCCACCGCTGGGCACTCCGGGACCAGGCCGCTGCCGGTGAGGGTGATCGCCGGGGTCTTGGAGGCATCTGCACTGGGATCTGGGGTGGGTGTGGGCTCTGTGCTGTTCTCCGGATCGGTGGTGGCCGGGGCCTCGCTCTCCGGCGGCTGGGAGGCGGTGTCCTTCGGCGGCGGATCCTTCTCATCGTCCTCACCGGGGTGGCCGAAGAGGGTGTACTGCAGGGCCAGCCGCACGGAGTTGGTAAGCCCGTAGGAGGGGATCGCCTCATAGACGGTGAAGTCTGTGGTGTACAAGGCGCCGTCCTCCGGGAGAATGGACATGAGGTATCCGCTCATCTGACAGGCCAGGATCAAGGTCACCATCATGATGCGGTACTGGCCGTCCAGCCCCCGTTTGGAGAGCACCCTGCCCCGGATGAGCCGGTAGATGAGAAGGGGCAGCAGGGCCAATGCCAGAAAGAGCGCCAGCTTCAGCAGCGAGCCGATGGGACTGTCCCCAAAGCTGCCCTCCGCCGCATCGCCGGCCCCGCCGAAGTAGGAGCCGGTGATGGAAAAGCTGGCATAGGCCACAAAGACGAGGATGGCCCGCACCAGCAGCACCAGGGAGCCCAGCATCCGCTTGAAGCTCAGGCGCATGGGCAGCAGGTCCAGGATCAGCGCCGCCAGGATGCCCGTGGCCATGGAGAAGAGGGCGATCCGGACCAATGCGAAGGAGAAGATAGGTGCGTCCTCCCCCGCTGTAAAGATCCGCAGCAGGAGCTCCTGATAGAAGGAGGACAGCGCAAAAAAGAGGACGGACAGGAACACAGGCATCGGCGCCTGTCCCCAGCTGTCTTCCCCTCTTCCCACATAACGGCCGCTTGCATAGCTGCTCCGCATACACACCCTCCTACCAGCACCGGTCCGCTCAGGATATCACGCAAAAACAGCCGTTCGGTGATTAAAATTTCCCGTTTTTGCCGCGATACCTTCCGGTTTTCTGATGGAAAGTATAGAGCAGACAGCCAGGGTTGTCAATAGAATTTCCAATTTTACCTGGTACCCGGCAAGGGAAAAGCGGCGCGGCCAATCGCCGCGCCGCTGTGATTTACTCGGGGACGGCCACGCCGCCGTCCTCCATGAGAAAGCCCTTCTGCATGTCGTAGGCATCGCGGATCTCCAGATCCTCCGAGATCTCACCCTCATAGGACACCACCACGATGTCCCCCTCCTGTACCGCGCCACAGACCAGATTCCGCTGCATCCTGAGGTCCTCCGCATCGATCCGGTACACCTGGCCGTCCTGGGGATTGATGCAGATGGAGGTGTCGTCCACGAGGAGATAGTCCTCGCCGCACTCCACCACCACGCCGATCACGTAGTGCTCGTAGGAGACCTCATCTGTCTCCACGCCGCTCTCCTTCGCGTAGTGGATGATCCGCTGGGCGTCCTCCGGGCTGATCTTGCAGGTGTATCCGTAGTCCAGGATGTTTGTGCTGACCGTCCCGTCTTCAGAGACGTAGAACACCCGCTTGTAGATGCCCAGCACCTCGGCGGAGACGGTGAACTGCACGGTGCCGTCCCCGGATGCGGGATAGCTGTCCTCGTCCACAGTGAGCATGGAGTCCTGGCAGTCCGATAAGATCTCCCAGATCTCCCCGTCCCCCTCGGGCAGCTGGAAGTACTTCCCCTCCAGGCCCTCGATCTGAAAACCGGTAAAGCGGAGGTTCTCCGGCAGGCCGTACAGTTCCATGGCATCGCCCAGGGTGATGTCGATGGGGCCGTCATCGAAGCGGTACACGTAGCACTCTCCATCTCTGCCGGCCAGGATCATCTTGTTCACAGACGCCCCGGGGACCGCCCGGATCTCCACCGTCTCGCTGTGGGCGTCTCCCGTATCGGGATCGGTGCCCTTGGCCTCGGTGGTGCCCAGCAGCTCTCCCAACTCGTCCTCCCCCACCGGCCGATACCAGCGGATGCTGTACTCGGTGCCCTCAAAGTCCACCGTGGGGTACTTCTCCCCCACGGTGCTGTATGCCCAGGGCCACACCCGGGCGGTCTCGGCGGGCTGGACCATCTTGTACTTGCCATGGGTCCCCTCCGCCACCGCGGGCCCCTTGTGCAGTCCCGGCAGCGAGAGCACCGCGGCGCAGACTGCCAGCACCAGGCAGGCCGCCAGCACCCCCCAGATCACCTTACTGTTCTTTCTTCGGGGCGGCTCTGCCGCCCCGGCAATGAGATCATCGTCCAGATAGCTCATGGCGTGCACGATTTTCACAGATATACTCCCTCCTGTCTCAGGTACTCCCTCAGCTTGTCCCGAGTGCGAAACAGCATGTTCTTCACTTTGCTCTCCGTGAAGCCATACCGCTGGGCGATCTCCCGGGTGGAGTCAAAGAAGTAGTACTTGCGGAGAAAGACGTTGCGCACCTCTGCCCGCTCATTGCGGAGAAAGTCGCTGATGAGCTGGGCCACATCCTGCTCCGTCTCCGCTGGGTTCCACCGCTGGTCCGGCAGCACCTCCGCCAGCTCGTCCAGGGACACCTGCACCCCGGGGTCCCGCTTCAGCCGGGTCTGGTGTTCCAGCCGCTTCAGGGCCTGGTTGCGGGCGATCCGGGACACAAAGGCCAGAAGGCTGTCTGGGCGGGCCGGGGGGATGGCGTTCCACACCCCGTTGTAGGTGTCGCTCACCACCTCCTCCGCGTCCTCGCGGTTGCGCAGGATGTGATATGCGATCTCCCGGCAGCGGCTGCCAAACCGGCTGTCTGTCTCCCGGATAGCCTGCTCGTCCCGGGCAAAATACAGGTCCAGGATGCCGGTATCGTCCATCTTCTCCACCTCCTTGCTAGAATCGTCTGAAAGCGCCTTCACCCATATAGTACGTGTTTCCGTGGGGCTGGTCTCAAATGGGCTGAAAAAAGTTGCCCGACTGCCGAGTTTCCATCTCTTTCCTGCATCTTAACACAGGCGCCCCCCAACCTGCAATGGACCCTCCAGAGACAGGCGAGGGCCGCACCGGTCTGGGTGCGGCCCTCGTAAGGAGGTCTCGATTTGGTTTTGCTCAGCCCTTGTCTGCAGCCCGGTGAATCGCCTTGAAGAGCTCCATCGCCACAACGGGCACCAGGACCAGAAGGATGCCGATGCCGTAGAGCTTGGCCGGCAGGAGCACCAGTTCAAAGAGGATGGACAGCGGGGTGAAGAGCACCAGCAGCACCATCGCGGTGGACACCAGCGCCGCCAGATTCAGGGTCTTGTTGGTGAAGGGACCGATCTGGAAGAGGGAGTGCTCGGAGCGCATGTTGAAGGTCTGCACCACCTGGGAGAGGGACAGCACCAGGAAGGCCAAGGTCTGTCCGCCGGCCACGGTGCCGGTCTCGTGCTCGCCCAGCCAGTACGCGATGAGGGACAGGGCCCCGAACATCAGCCCCTGCAGGGCGATGCGCAGGCCGTACCCGTGGGCGAAGAGGCTCTCGTCTTTGGGCCGTGGCTTCTGGTCCATCACATCTGCCTCCACCGGCTCCATGCCCAGGGCGATGGCGGGAAGGCTGTCTGTTACCAGGTTCACCCACAGCAGCTGCATGGAGAGCAGCGGGGTCTTGTGCCACAGCATCATGGCGGTGAACACCAGGATGATCTCGCCGATGTTGGTGCCCAGCAGGAACCCCACCACCTTCTTGATGTTGGCGTAGATGCCTCTGCCCTCCCGGACCGCCTCCACGATGGTGGCAAAGTTGTCGTCTGTGAGGGTCATGTCGGCGGCGCCCTTGGCCACATCGGTGCCGGTGATCCCCATGGCACAGCCGATGTCCGCGGCCTTCAGGGCGGGGGCATCGTTCACGCCATCGCCCGTCATGGAGACCACCTGGCCCTTGCGCTGCCAGGCCTTCACGATGCGGATCTTGTTCTCGGGAGACACCCGGGCGTACACCGAGATGTGCTCCACGCTGGCGTCCAGCTCCTGCTCGGTCATGGCGTCCAGCTCCGGCCCGCTGATGGCCCGGTCTCCCTCCCGGAGGATCCCCAGGGCTTTGGCGATGGCGGAGGCGGTGATCACATGGTCTCCCGTGATCATCACCGGGCGGATGCCCGCCTTCTTGCAGACCTCCACCGCCGCCTTGGCCTCCGGCCGCGGCGGGTCGATCATGCCGAGAAGCCCTGCAAAGGTGAGGTCCCGCTCCACATTCTCCGAGGTGAGGGGATCCGGAATGGCGTCCATCACTCTCCAGCCCACCGCCAGCACCCGCAGGGCGTTGGAACTCATCTCCCCGTTCACCCGGGCGGCGGTCTCCAGGTCTCCGGCGGTACACCGGGCCGCCATGCAGTCGAAGGGTAAGCGTATAATAGATACCCGTTGCCAGCTGCTGATTTAACGGGTATCTTGGGGGTGCAGTCCCTGCGAAGTAAA